>CAZLRK010000011.1:0-45161 GCA_964561845.1 uncultured Desulfobacterales bacterium
CGCTGCTTACTGTTCATGACGTAGAGTTACGTGCAAAATTCAGGTACTAACTTAAACAAAAAGACATTTACTATTAACAATTAGCAATTGATTATTAATTATTAATTAAAGATCGCCTTAAAAGAACAGTAAGAAACAACAGTTTGGTTGGAAATCATTACACTGACCAACTGGTACCTGACGCAGGAAAAAATAATCAATAATTAATTTTTAATAATTAATTGTTAAGTTAGTGCTTATGCTCAGAGACAGCAGAACCTTTTTGTGGTACCACTACTCTCCGAGGCATAGGCTTCCGTCTCGTAGAGCTCTACGAGACGGAAGCCAGAGGTAGTGGTTTAAGCTAATTAACTATCCTGTTATTCCTGTTAATACTGTCAAAGATGGCCGATATGATAAAAAAGCAAAACCAATTTGATTTAATCAAAACATACAGAATGTTCCAAAAGATGATGAATTACCCGCAGCTCCTCGATTCAATGCGGGAAATTTTCCTTTCAGCCCTGGCAATAAGAAAAATTGTAAATGAGGATACTATCAGTCAAGAGGCTCTTAAAAAATTTGATGATGAAAATCAGGAACCGGATGGAAAAATAATCAAAGAATATACAGATCTCCTTATTGATCTCTATTTTGCCAACCATTTTAGTAAAGAGGAAATAGAAAACCATATCAATCTTGCAAGAAAACAGGACCGCTTTGGAAATCTAAATAAGATCGCTAATCTGGAGCGGGCAACCTCAATGCAAATTAAGCGGGCGCTAAAGGAATTTTGCGAAATCCCCCTTGGGGATCTTTATATTTCTCCCAATGAAGCCGAAGGCGCAAGGGTCGCTCTCATCAATCATTTTATCTCAAACCAGTTGCCTTTCATCGGTATTGCCAAGAAGCACATCACCATCCGAGATATAGATGAACTGGCCAATCACACGTTTTTAAACCGTCGCCGCCCGGGAAGAATCGGAGGAAAATCCGCCGGTATGTTTCTCGCTTATAAAATTCTGGCGCCCACGCTTGAGGAGCGAGACCCGGAAATAGAACGTTATGTGAGAATTCCTGAGTCATATTATTTCAATACAGGTTTCTTTTCAGACTTTACCGATTATAACAAACTCTATCATTTCCATAGCCAGAAATATAAGACCCGGGAAGTCATAGAGGAGGAATACAAATATATCGCAGAGCTTTTCAACAAATCCTCTTTTCCTGCCGATGTAGTAGATGATTTCCGAAAATTCCTGGAAAAAATAGGAGAACACCCTCTCATACTCCGATCTTCCAGCCTTCTTGAAGACAATTTCGGTTATGCTTTTTCAGGAAAATATGATTCCGTATTTCTTGCCAACCAGGGCGATTTGGAAAAACGCCTTAATGAGTTCATTTGGGGGCTCAAACAGGTGCATATGAGCACCTACGGCCCGGGCCCCATTAGTTATCGCATCGACAATAATCTGATCGATTTCGATGAAAGGATGAGTGTGCTCGTTCAGAAGGTCGTGGGTCGCCGCCATGGAAAATATTTCTTTCCCTTTGCAGCCGGAGTCGCATTTTCCTATGCTTCTTATAGCTGGTCCCCGCGCATAAATAAAGAGGATGGGATAATCCGTCTTGTTTTTGGTCTTGGAACCCGCGCAGTTGATCGCACAGGGCAGGACTACCCCAGAATGGTCCATTTAAGCCACCCCCTGCTTCGGCCTGAAGTTGAGGCAGGACAAATCAGCAAATATTCACAAAAGATTGTAGATGTTTTAAATTTAGAATCAGGACAATTGGAATCTATACCCTTTACCACTCTCATGCAAGGATCGGCACATCCGGATTTATTTTATGCCGCATCCATCAATCAGGACGGACATCTTTCTCCTCCTATGTTTAAAGGACAGCCGATTGACCCAAACAAATCCTGCCTTACTTTCGAAAACCTGCTTACCAAAACAACCCTTAGCAGATTGATGAAAAAAATTCTAAGACAATTACAGGATGCCTATGGACGGCCTGTGGACGTAGAATTTGCCTGGGACGATGAACACCTTTATATTCTTCAATGCCGCACACTTTCTGTGAGCAAAGACATAGGCAAGGTTTATATTCCGGAAGATATCCCGGAAAACCAGGTCCTTTTTACTAATAATAGGATTGTTTCAAGCGGCATTATACAAAACATAGAATATATCGTTTATGTAGACCCAAAAGCATATGGGAAGCTTTCTACGTACGACGAAAAACTTAACATTGGAAGAGTGATAGGTCGCCTCAACAGACTTTTCCATGACAACCGTTACTCACTCCTGGGGCCAGGTCGCTGGGGCAGTAATGATATCAATCTGGGCGTGAAAGTAAGGTATGACGATATAAATCACACTTTGATCCTTGGTGAAATTGCTTTTGAGGAAAAAGGTTATACACCAGAGGTATCTTATGGCACTCACTTTTTCAATGATCTTATGGAAGCCCAAATTACGCCAATTGCTATTCTACCTGATGAAGCAGATACGTCATTCAAAGAGGATCTTATTCTCCAGGCGCCAAATCAATTATCATCTATTTCTTCAGATCTTGCTTCCTTTGATTCAGTCGTACACGTAATCCATATCCCTTCCATCACAGATGGTCGTTTGTTACAGGTTTATTTGGACAATAAAAAACAGCAAGGGATCGGTTTTTTCGGTGAGAAAGAGTGATATTATGCGTGCCGTTATACAGAGGGTTAAAGAGAGTTCAGTAACAGTAGATAATAAGATAGTCGGAAAAATTGGTAAAGGTCTTCTAGTGCTGCTTGGGGTGGCAAATGAAGATAAAGCCGATGATGCCGAATATCTCGCAGACAAAATTACAAACCTGAGAATCTTTGAAGATGATAATGGAAAAATGAACAGGTCTTTACTTGAAACAGGCGGTGAATTGCTTGTCGTATCCCAGTTTACCCTGCTTGGTGATTGTCGAAAAGGAAGACGCCCGTCATTTATAAATGCCGCCCATCCTGAAAAAGCCAATGACCTTTATGAACACTTTGCAAAAGAAGTCAAACAAAAAGGGATTTCATTAAAAACTGGTCGATTCCGTGCCATGATGGAGGTGTCATTGATAAATGACGGGCCGGTGACAATAATACTGGAAAGCAAATAAGAAACCTTTGAACATGAAATGGAAAATGTAAAAAAGTATTTGCCAACATTACTACTTTTCCTTTTTTCTTTTCTGTCTATTTACAACGGACAATCATTATACCTACATGCAAAGGATCTGCATGATTTAGACAATCTTATTGGAAATCAGGACGCCGTGATTATTTCAGATAATCATGGAGAGATACTCTTTTCCAAAAATGCAAACAAAATGCTCGTTCCTGCTTCCATCCTGAAAATCCTAACCGCTCTTGCGGCAATGCATTACTTGAATCATGACTACAGATTTGTAACCGAATTCTATCTTGATAACGATTCTAATTTAAAATTAAAAGGATTCGGTGATCCACTGCTAATATCAGAGATCCTGAATGATATTGCCAAGCTTCTTAGTTCAAGAATTAAAAGACTAAATGATATTGTTTTGGATGACACCTATTTTAAACAACCCGTCATTATTCCGGGGCGTTCATTGTCATTTCAACCTTATGACGCACCAAATGGCGCTTTATGCGCAAATTTCAACACCGTTTTCTTTAAACGCAAAGATATTTCTTATGTCAGTGCCGAGCCTCAAACACCACTTTTGCCATTTGTTTTAAAAAGAATAAATGAATCCCCTAATGCTCAAGATAGAATCACATTTTCCCATAAACAAAATGATATCGTTCTATATGTGGGTCATCTACTTCGCTTCTTCCTTAATAAAGAAGGAATAAAACCAACTGGAAAGATAAAGACAGGAAAGGTTAATAGGATAAATGACAGGCTCATTTACAAATACTACTCAAAGTTTTCTTTAAAACAGGTTATCTCTAAAATGCTGGAATATTCAAATAACTTCATAGCCAATCAAATACTTATCGCTTCAGGCGCAAAGGCTTACGGCCCGCCGGGGACTATAGATAAAGGTGTTCTTGCTCTATTAAATTACACAAAAAATGTTTTAAAGATTGAGGAGATTACCATTGTTGAGGGTTCGGGGATATCGAGGAAAAATAAGGTTTCAGCAGAAGCATTTTTTAAAATATTGGAAGAATTTAAACCATACCATTACCTCATGCCTCACGATGACAGAATATTTTATAAAACAGGAACTCTTAATGGTGTTAATACCAGGGCAGGTTATGTTGAAAATGAAAAAGGTGATTTGTATCCTTTTGTAGTAATCGTTAATACACCTGGGAAGACGACAAAACCGATTATAGATGGAATATTGGAGGGATCGGTGACCGGTAATCGGTGATCAGGTTATCGGTTATCGGTTGTTGGTTATTGGTTGTAATATTGAGAACAGAAGCTATCAGTCTGCCGAAGGCTGGATTAATCATTGAATTCAATATTCCTTCAACCGAAGTATAAAGTTCCAGACAAACACCGATTACCAATCACCGATCACTGATTACCGATCACCGATCACCAAGCTCTACCCGCTTGTAATATGTGCATAAGCGCTGTGGTTGTGGATCGATTCAAAATTTTCTGCGCTAACAGAAAACCAGGTTATATTAGTATCCTCTTTAAGCTTTTTGGCAATATCCCGCACGATGTCTTCAACAAATTTAGGGTTCATAAAACCTTTTTCGGTTACATTTTTTTCGTCAACACGTTTTAGGACGGAATATACATCACATGAAGCCGACCCTTCCACCAGCTCTATCATATCTTCTATCCATATAAATTTCTTGAACCTCGTGCTGAGCCGAACCTCGCCTCGCTGATTATGTGCGCCAACTTCACTTATTTCCTTTGAACACGGGCATACGGAGGAAATCGGAACAATTACCTCTGAAACAAGGTCTATACTGTCGTTCGGGTCACTGGTTCCACTGATACAGCAAGTATAATCCATGAGCCCGGGAGAACTGCTTACCGGAGCTTTTTTTTCAATAAAATATGGGAAAGTAACTTCAATATGTGCAGAAGCCGCATTTAAGTGTTTTTTCATCTGGTCAAGTGTAACAGAAAATGTTTTTAGAGAAACCTCGGGCCGGAGCATGTGAAGCATTTCAACAAATCGGCTCATGTGTGTTCCTCTATTTCTATGAGGCAGGTCAACATACATGTTTATCGAAGCCACCGTATGTTGAAATCCATCTCTCCGGTCACGAACCGTTATTGGATATCGAAGATTTTTTATACCGACTTTATCTATAGGTATATTACGATAATCACGTTGATTCTGGATATCTTTCATATTTCGTAACTGTTCAGCACTAATGACAAAAGCGGGCTAAGTATATGCATTATTAAATATAATTACATATTCTTTATTCATTTAATTTTGAAGCTCTCCCAAAATATTTAAAACAACTCTTTAATCTTGGTGCCTTAGTGCCTTTGTGGCCTCCAGCTTGTAAATACTACGCGGGGATTATATTTTTAATCTTGTATCAGGCATCCTTTAACAAATATTCCATCTTAACATGACTCATGGCCCTGAAGATATTCCCTTTGATTTTTTTATTGCTTTTATAAAGGTGATTTAACAGAATCTTTATCTCCTGCCGTTTGGAGATTTTTGACGTGGGACATGGGTTGGTAAAATCAGGAAAATTGCGATCCGCTGCAAAACGTCTGATTGTGTCTTCATCAACAAATGCCAAAGGTCTAATAATAGTAAACTTACCCCCAAAAAAAGGTTGGGAAGGAACCATTGTGCTTATCTCGCCGGCATAGCATATATTCAAAAAAAGGGTTTCAATAATATCGTCCTTGTTATGTCCTAATGACAATTTGCTGCATCCAAGTTCATCAGCCACTTCAAATAACCGTTTTCTACGTAATCTGGAACATAAAAAGCAGGGGTTTTCCCTATTTTGCGGGCTATGCCCCAAAATCCCATAGTCTGTATGCTCAACCCTAAGCTTAAACCCAATTTCTTCGCAATACTTTTCCAGAAGCTTACTAAAACCTTCTTCAAATCCAAGGTCTATGTAAACAGGAAACAGCTTATAATTTATGGGGATATTGGTGAGGCGCTTTTGTAAAATCCACAACAATGTGAGGCTATCCTTGCCTCCGGAAAGTCCTACTGTTATTCGGTCCCCGTCAGATATCATATTATATCGATGCAGGGCCTTTCCGACAAACCTATTCAACGTTTTGTATGTATAGTTATCCTGTAAGCGGCTACGACCTGCGCTTTTGGATTTTATCATTTGCTATATGTCATTCGCTGTGCTGTCATTCAATTGTCATTCGTTTGGCTGAAATTCAATTGTTATTATAACATCAGATATAGTCAAATAGTTGAGTGGGAAAATAACCATTTAAATTTCAGAAGGTTATAATCATCCTAATAACGTACGTCCTATTTTCATGAAAATAACAACTTAACGAGGTCTAAAATAAGACCGTTTGTATTATTTTAGCCTTTAGGTTTCTTCTGCATCTTGTTTTATAACCACTTTGCCTGCAGCAATTTCTCGCAGGGCAACAACAATATCCTCATTTTTTGGCGAACTCACCAGGTATTCAGATCCTTCTCTGATCTGTCTCACACGCTTAGCCGCCATGTGTACCAATAAAAACCTGTTTGATACCTGCTTTAAACAATCTTCTATTGTTATTCGTGCCAAGGTAAAACCTCCATATATTTTTTGGTTCTAAGGTATAACAAATCTACCGTATCTCAACCAACTCATAACTCCTTTTTCCGCCCGGAGCCTGCAATTTTATTTCATCTCCTTCTTTTTTTCCTAAAATTGCTTGCCCAAGGGGTGAAGAAACAGAAATACGCCCTTTCTTTATATCAGACTCATCCGATCCAACAAGCATATATTCAACATTTTCACCCGTGTCAATATTTTCAAGAATAACTTTACATGCAAATACAGCCTGATCCTTTGGAATTGTATCAGGATCAATGATATCCGAATTCCCCAGTTTATATCCCAACTCGTTTACCCTACCCTCGATAAATGCCTGTCGTTCTTTAGCAGCTGCAAATTCGGCATTTTCAGAAAGATCTCCATGGGCACGCGCCTCTTCAATTGCTTTGATATTTTGAGGCCGTTCAACTGTTTTCAGATGTTCAAGTTCGTTTTTAAGGGCTTCGTAGCCCTCTCTTGTAATAGGTACACGATCCAATTTTTTACTCCTGATTTACAAATATTTCTTTGCCAAAACTTCCGCTATTTGAACTGCATTTGTTGCCGCACCTTTTCTGATATTATCGGCCACCACCCACATATTAATACCGTTCGGAACCGATTCATCTTCTCTAATGCGACCAACCAGCGTCAAGTCTTGACCGGCTGCTTCAACAGCAAGCGGATAGATATTTTTCCCAGGATCATCAACAACTCTAATACCGGTTGTTTCTTTCAGAAGAGTCCTTACATCGTCTGCTGAAATATTTTCCTTTGTTTCAACATTTATCGACTCCGAATGGCTGTAAAATACGGGAACACGAACAGTTGTCGCGGTAATTCCTATTGTATCGTCTTCAAATATTTTCCTTGTTTCATTTACCATCTTCATCTCTTCTTTGGTATAACCGTTATCTAGAAACGCATCTATATGCGGAAGACAATTAAAGGCTATTCTATGGGGATAAACATCAATCTTATAGTCTAGGAAATTGATCATTGATCGAGTCTGATCAAAAAGTTCATCAATTGCCTTTTTCCCTGTTCCGGAAACAGCCTGATATGTTGACACTACAATTCTCTTTATTACATACTTTTTATGGATGGGATTTAGAGGCACTACCATCTGGATGGTCGAACAGTTAGGGTTTGCGATTATCCCTTTGTTAGTGTATTCTGCAATTGCATGAGAGTTTACTTCCGGAACTACCAGAGGAACTTCGGGATCCATCCTCCATGCACTTGAATTATCAACGACCACACATCCATCTTTTGCAGCAAAAGGCGCAAAATTTTCACTTGTGCCCCCACCAGCTGAAAAAAGAGCAATATCCATACCTTTAAATGAATTTTCTGTCAATTCTTCAACCGCTACCAAATCTCCCTTAAAATTTAGTTTACGTCCAACAGAACGGCGTGAGGCCAAAAATTGAATTGACTTGATCGGGAAGTCTCTCTCCTCCAAGCAAGTTATCATCTGATTTCCTACTGCACCCGTTGCCCCGGCAACGGCAACATTAAATTTCTTTTCAGACACAATCGATCTCCTTTCAGACTATTTGTAAATAATGTTTTTATCCTTAATTTTAGGCAATTCCAGGACTCCTGTCCCAGCGTAAATCTGAATGCAACATATTCTATTAAACACTGAACTATGAACTAAAATAAAAAATGAACGTCCAACATCGAACATCGAACGTTGAACATCGAATAATGTATTCTACCATTTATAATAAAGACAAAGCGAAGCGCCTTCCACATTCGACGTTCGACGTTGAACGTTCGACGTTCGATGTTCAAATTGTTGCATCTGAAATTACGACCGAGCTTTCATAACACGTTGAAAATACATACACAGGTCAAGAGTTCTGAATTTAGGCATTTCTTCCTTTAGGCATTTTCAACAATATATCCCGCAATAAGATCTCCAACCTCTTTTGTTGTATAGCCCATTTTACCTGCAGCAATATCCTTAATATCATCACGAAGTACTTTTTTTATCCCATTTTCAACTAGGGAAGCAGCTTTCCCTTCACCTATTGTGTCGAGTAAAATCTGACCTGCCGAAATGGCTGCAACAGGATTTATGATCTGTTTGCCAGTATATTTTGGCGCAGATCCTCCAATAGGTTCAAACATCGAAACACCGCCAGGATTAATATTTGCGCCGGCTGCAATTCCCATCCCTCCCTGAATCATTGCCGCCAGATCTGTTATTATATCTCCAAACATGTTATCCGTAACAATAACATCAAACCATTCCGGATTTTTTACCATCCACATACAGATGGCGTCAACATGTGCATAATCTGTCTTTATATCAGAGAATTCTTTTGCAACCTCATAAAAAGTTCGCTCCCATAGATCAAAGGCATACGTTAAAACATTTGTTTTGCCGCAAAGGGTTACTTTTTTTTCTTTATTCCGTTGCCTGCAATATTCAAACGCATATCTGATACATCTTTCAACACCTTTTCGAGTATTTATCGATTCTTGTATTGCAACTTCATCTCGAGTTCCGCGTTTGAAGCATCCTCCCGCGCCTGTGTAAATACCTTCGGTATTTTCACGAATCACAATAAAGTCAATATCTTCAGGCCCTTTATTCTTTATTGGGGTATCGACTCCTTCATACAACTTAACAGGTCTTAAGTTTATATATTGGTCAAAATGAAACCTGAGTTTTAAAAGGATGCCCTTTTCAAGAATACCGGGTTTTACATCCGGATGACCTATGGCGCCCAAATAAACAGCATCTGAGGTGGCAAGTGAGTTAAGAACTTCATCAGGTAATATATCTCCGGTTTTTTGATAGTGATCGCCACCTAAACTATAATAGTTAAATTTAATGCTAAAATTGCATTTACCCGCCACCGTCTCAAGTATCTTTATGCCTTCTGCAACAACTTCCGGCCCTGTACCATCACCCGGTATTACTGATATTTTATATTCTTTTGTCATAATTATACATTTCCTGATTAACATACCAAATAGTCATCAAAAATCCATTTGCAGCCAAAAGGTTGATGATTTGAGTCAGCAATAAAATTGTACCATGTTTAAAAGGGGGTGGTCTCTTGTTTGTCTGTTTTGTGGGTTTCGGAATTTTTTTGTTTTATTTGCCTATGGTGCCGTATAAAATTAAAAGGACCTGATATGACATAGACAACCCCAAAAAGAAATAAGGCAATGGATGGCTGTGCAGCGATAAAAATCAATATCAGAATGGCTGTCACAAGGACATTGAATTTCATTTTTCTAAACAAACCCGGGCTCTTAAAGCTATTATATTTTATAGTGCTTACCATTAGAAATGAAAGAAGATAAATCATCACAAGAAGAATAACCGGATGTTCATATCCCCCTATGCCGAGCTTTTTAAATACCAAAACGGTTGTTGAGGCCATACCTGCGGCGGCCGGTATTGGCAGACCCAAAAAATAGTCACTGCTAATCGAGCCAGTCTGGGTATTGAAGCGTGCCAGGCGTAGTGCGCCGCATGCCATAAAAAGGAACGCAGCAAGCCACCCAATTCTTCCGAGCGGTTTAAGCGCCCACAAGTATACCATAATTCCCGGGGCCAGGCCAAAAGTTATAAGGTCTGCAAGGGAATCGTATTCAACGCCAAATTTACTTGAACTTTTTGTGGCTCTGGCAATTTTGCCGTCTAATGTATCAAACACCACACCAATGATAATCGCAATTGCTGCTGTAATAAATTTGCCGTCTATGGAAGATATTACCGAAAAGAAGCCGCAGAAAAGATTAAGTGATGTAAATATGTTCGGTAGAACGTAAATTCCACGACGCGGTCTATATTTTTTAAATCTTGTTTTTCTTTTCATATCAAATAACCCATAATTGATGTTCCTGATTTCACCTTGTCCCCAACAGCCACATTAAGCTTTGTTTCATTGGGTAAATAAACATCTACCCGAGACCCAAAACATATTAAACCAAAACGCTGCCCACATTCAACGCTATCGTCCGCCTGAACTTTGCAGATAATACGCCTTGCAATTAGGCCAGCGATTTGTACAATGGTAATTTTTTTTCCTTCTTTAGTCTCAATAAATATCGCATTATGTTCATTTTGTTCAGAAGCTTTGTCTAAATTAGCAGAAAAAAATTTTCCGGGATAATAATCAACTTTTTTTACAACTCCTTCATGGGGTATACGATTTATATGGACGTTAAATACCGACATAAAAATACTAATCTTAAGGCATGCCTCTTCAAAATTCGGGTTTTTGTCCATTTTGTCAACTGTTATAACCTTCCCGTCGGCCGGTGACACTATGGCGCCATTTTTGTCGGGAACAACCCTATCAGGATCCCTGAAGAAATAGCAAATAAAAAGAGAAACCACAAGCCCAATCAAAGCCAGAACAACAAGACCGGATATGGCGAATATTGCTGTCACAAAAGCAGAAGCAAAAATAAAAGGATATCCGGCTTTTGCTACTGGAAATGCAACCCGGCTCGGTGGGTCGGACCACGAAAATTTACCCATGTATATGTCCTGTTGTAACCGTTCAGAGGTTCAAGGTTTTCTCTCGTGCTCGTACACGTACACGTGCACGTGAACGTATATTCATTTGTGATGAATTCGATTTATTATGAATTTATCAAACAATATTATTAAAAGTAAATGCTTTTGTCAACGATAAGCTTATTAACCTTTCAGTAATCCTTCTTTCTCACATTCGCCCTTCGTCCCTTGCTTAAATTTTAGTTCCGCATCAGATTTTCGTATATATCTCGGAACAAGAGTAAGAACATCATCCGTATCATTTTTTTCTAATCTATTCATACCGAGATATGCCACCGTTGAAGCACGAATCGTATTTTGAAACGGGAAGGCAAAACGTGCAAATTCTCCTATTCTATCTAAGATAATCTCTCTATGCAGAAAAGCACCGCTTCCTATAAATATACAAGGCTCATTAATATTGCAAAAAGCTTTATCAGGGGGTAAAACCTGTTCTTTTGCTAATTTTCTCAAAATGTAGTCTTTAAACCTATACCGTGAACAATATATCTCTCCTTTATGCGCGTCCAATAAAGGAAAAATAAGATATGGGAAAAAATTAGATTGCATAGCAAGCGCATCCAGACTCGAAATACCCACAACCGGTTTGCCTGATGAAGCGGCAAGTCCCTTTATTGAACTTATCCCTATACGAAGACCGGTAAAAGATCCGGGCCCCTTAACTACTGCGAATCCATCCAATTCAGAGATATTAAGGTCAGACATCACCAACGCATTATTTATCATCTCCATTAAATGCTTTGAATGGGTCTGTTTGTTGTTTATTGATACTTCAGCCAACAAAGTATCCTTATCAATAATAGCGACACTGCAACTTTTTGTTGCAGTGTCAACAGCAAGTATTTTCATAATGCAAACCGCACCCATATGGGAATAAGCGATAACTTAATTACTCAAGTTTCGTACCCTATATTTGCAGTAATCAGAGATCGATATAGTACTCAGCTCATATTTTGAAAGAGGAAATGTGTTTTTGCAAGAGGTGATATCTTTTTTTATATACCTAAAGTGCTGGTGGTGGCCCAATATTTGGGATTACTGCTAAAACGCTTTCATCAATTCCCATGCGTTAGTCGAATTCCAAATATTTGGCCACCCGGCATGCCGTAATTGATATCACCTATTGCAAATATACATATCCGGAAATTCAAGTTAGCACCCATGATTCTGCAAAGTTCACCATACTCTTCAAAATGAAATAGGAGGATTACTCTATTTCCCAACAGCAATCGATACAACTTCATCCATATTCTTTGCAGAGATAAATTTAATTTTCCGTTTGACGTTCGTGGGAATCTCAACAAGATCCTTTTTGTTCTTAACCGGAATAATGATTGTCCGTATTCCTGCTCTTAACGCTCCCAATGCTTTTTCTTTTAAGCCACCTATCGGTAGAATCCTTCCTCTTAATGTAATCTCCCCTGTCATCGCAACATCTTTATCAACCGGTTTATTCGTCAAGACAGAAATAAGAGCGGTTGCCATTGCAATGCCTGCAGACGGTCCATCTTTGGGTATTGCACCTGCAGGCACGTGGATATGCACATCCATATTTTCAAAAATATTTTCTTTAATTCCGAATGAATGAAGATTTGACCTTGCATAACTCAATGCCGCACGGGCAGACTCCTGCATAACGTCTCCAAGTTGGCCTGTTACAATCAATTCTCCCTTGCCGCCGATTAATGATGCCTCGACATATAAAACCTCTCCACCCACCTGAGTCCAGGCAAGCCCGGTTGACAACCCGACCTGACTTTTTTCCTGGTCCATCTCGGGGATATACTTGGAAACTCCCAGAAATTTTTGCAGGTTATTCTTTGTAATCTTAAAAGGCCCTTTTTCACCTTCGGCTATTTTCCGCGCCACCTTGCGGCAAAGGGTTCCTATCTCCCTTTCAAGGTTCCTTAAACCAGCCTCCGATGTATATTCCCTTATAATTTTAAGTAATGCTTCCGAGCTGATAGGGAGGATTTTCTTTTTTAATCCGTTTTCCTGAATTTGGCGTGGGAATAGATGCGTTTCAGCAATAATCTTCTTTTCCTCTTCTGTATATCCGGATAATGAAATAACTTCCATCCTGTCTAGAAGAGCCGACGGTATAGTGTCTGTTATATTGGCGGTGAGGATAAACATGACCTTTGAAAGATCAAAGGGTATATTAAGGTAGTGGTCACTAAAATTAAAGTTCTGTTCAGGGTCAAGAGCCTCTAAAAGGGCTGAAGAGGGGTCACCCCGAAAATCAGCTCCCACTTTGTCAATCTCATCCATCATAAAAACTGGGTTATTAGTACCGCATTGTTTTAAGCCTTGTAATATACGGCCCGGAAGAGCCCCTATATATGTACGGCGATGCCCTCTAATTTCCGCCTCATCACGAATCCCTCCAAGAGAAATACGAACAAATTTTCGCTTCATGGCAAGGGCAATTGCCCTTCCAAGCGAAGTTTTCCCTACACCTGGGGGGCCTACAAAACAAAGAATAGGACCTTTCATCTTTGGGTTTAGCTTCCGCACACTTAGATATTCCAGTATGCGATCCTTTACTTTTTCAAGCGCATAATGATCCCTATCTAATACCTTTTTTGCATTTTTGATATCAATTACATCTTTGGTGGCTTTACTCCATGGCATTTCAATAAGCCAATCAAGGTATGTGCGCACAACTGAAGATTCCGCTGATTCAGGATGCATTTGTTCCAGCCGCTTCAACTGCTTCATGGCCTCATTATTAGCTTCCTTCGACATCTTGGCATGTTTAATCTTTTTTTTGTAATCCTCTATTTCCTGTGTTTTTTCATCATTTTCACCCAACTCCCTGTGGATAGCCCTCATCTGTTCTCTTAAAAAATAGTTTCTCTGGCTTTTTGAAATTTCATCCTTTACATTAGACTGAATTTTAGCCTGCATTGTTGAAAGAGCCACTTCCCGTGACAGTAAGTCATTAACCTTTCTGAGACGTTTCACAGGATCTATGAGTTCAAGTAAAAGCTGTGATTCCTCAATTTTCAATCGTAAATTTGAAGCCACAAAGTCAGCAAGCTTGCCTGGCTCATGTATACTTTCAAGTATACTTCCAACATCACCGGTCATTTCTCCTCGAAGTGCCAGAATTTTCTCGGAATGCTCTATCACATTTTTCATCAATGCTTCAATTTCAAGATTTATTTCTTTTATAGGTTCTTCTGAAATAGTCTCAATTATAACGCGATATAAAGATTTATTTCTTAAATATTTAACTATTTTTGCCTTGGCGATACCTTGAACAAGAGCCTTGACACGTCCGTCCGGAAGCTTCAACACCCGCAAAACTCTACCTACAGTTCCAATCTTGTAAATATCATTAGTTTTCGGGTTTTCAATATTCGGATCCTTTTGCGTTGCTAATAATAAGAAGCTGTCCTTTGATACAGCCTCTTCTACCGCACGCACCGATTTTTCACGACCAATAAAAAGAGGAAGGAGCATGTCGGTAAAAATTACAACATCCCGTACCGGCATTAGCGGGAGCGATTTAGGTATATCTATTTCATGGTCATTATCTTCAATTATACTAATAAGATCATCTTTATCAGTTTCTGCCATTTTTTCTCCTGTTTTTGGTTTACTTACTCTCCCCAAACGTATTTTTTAGAATAACTGTAAGCCTAATAATATAATACAAATTTTTCTTTTTACAATATCAGTCTTGATTTTTATATCCAACACGCATAAGTTGTAGTTGAGAAGTCAAATCTGTTCGCATAATTGTTTTTCCAAATAAATGGAACCCATTTAACAATCATTCGGCAATGCATATTTCCGAAAGACGAAGACGATATCAATTCAATAACTATTGAATTTCTACTGAACTTCCATTTTAAATAAAGATCATATAATAATGTTCACATGATAGAAATAATAATTTTTATATACGGTTTATGCATCGGAAGTTTTATGAACGTATGCATATATAGATTGCCAGTCTCAAAATCTATTGTCCGTCCTCGTTCAATGTGCACAAAATGTGGAAATTTCATACGATTTTATGACAACATTCCTGTTTTGAGCTATTTATGGCTTAAAGGGAGATGTCGCAATTGTGGTGAGCTCATATCAATTCGTTATCCATTGGTTGAAATAATGAGCGGCCTTTTTGCGTTATGTGCATATCTCATATTTGGATTTACGCTTGAGGGCCTTATTTACTACGTCTTTATTGCAACCCTGCTCGTTATAACGTTTATTGATATCGATCATAAAATCATTCCTGATATCATATCAATTCCAGGCATACCAATTGGATTTATAGCTTCCTTTGCCCTTCCGTCTTTATCATATTTGGATTCTCTTTTAGGAATATTAGTAGGAGGCGGCAGCCTTTTCCTTGTCGCATGGATTTATGAACTGATTAAAGGAAATGATGGTATGGGGGGCGGTGATATAAAGCTTTTGGCAATGATCGGAGCCTTTATCGGATGGAAGGGAGTGCTTTTTACAATTTTTGTATCATCTGCCATCGGCACTTTAGTAGGGATAATTGTTATGTTACGTACCCAAAAAGGATTAAAACTTGCTGTTCCATTCGGCCCCTTTCTGTCGATAGGCGCCATTATCCATATCTTTTTTGGTCCTCAACTAATATACTGGTATTTTAGTTTCCTTTAAAGCGACCTTGTTTTCAAACAGCTAAAATATTGGTAACGTTCATAAGTGTGCGCATTTCTTTGTAAGCGGTTAAAATTTGAAAAGGTAATGGATGTTTCCAAAAGACGATATCACTGTATAATTCCTCGACTGCTCACAGTGATTAAATATTTGGGATTTGCGCTACATAAGCCATATTGTTCAAGATACTGTCTGTTAAATCCCAAATATTTGATCACCTCCTAATAGGTAAATTGATATCGCCTTTTGGAAATATGCATTACCGAATGATTGTTAAATTGATCCCATTTATTGGTAAAACAATTATGCGCACACTTTTAAACGTTATTAAAATATTACGAAAAATGAATAATGCCAACCGATAAAAAATACATCCTGGCTATTGATCTTGGCACATCCGGATCTAAAACGGGACTGGTTTCCACCCATGGAGAGATTGTAGATCTTGAATTTGAAGAAACACAGCTTCTACTTTTCCCAAATGGTGGTGCCGAACAACGTCCGGAAGAATGGTGGGATGCAATAATTAAAACATCCAGAAAAGTTATTGGAAAAAAATTGGTTCCGGTTGACGATATTAAAGCTGTCTGTTGTACGGCCCAGTGGTCAGGTACGGTTGCTGTAGATTCTGAAGGCAATCCCTTGATGAATGCCATCATCTGGATGGACTCACGGGGGAGTCGTTATAATAATGATATCACAGGAGGACTAATAAAGGTTGCAGGTTACGGCATCCATAAAATTTCAAGGTGGTTACGCTTAACCGGAGGAGCGCCCGTTCATTCAGGAAAAGATCCCATTGCTCATATACTTTACATAAAAAACGAACTTCCCGAAATTTACAAAAAGACTTACAAATTTCTTGAGCCTAAAGATTATATTAATTTGCAACTTACAGGCAAATTTGCCGCATCATACGATTCTATCGCGCTGCATTGGCTGACAGACAACCGGGATATCTCCAGCATCAAGTATGACGATCGATTGATCAAGATGTCAACAATGGATCGGAAAAAATTCCCTGATTTAATGCGCGCAGTTGATATTTTAGGCCCAATCAAAAAGGAAATTGCAGATGAACTGGGATTAAGAAGAGATATAAAGGTCGTGATGGGGACACCTGACCTTCCATGTGCCGTGCTTGGTTCAGGCGCGGTAAGAGACTTTGAGGGACATCTTTATATCGGAACATCTTCCTGGATCACATGCCATGTCCCATTTAAAAAAACAGATATATTTCACAACATAGCTTCTCTTCCATCTGCAATTCCCGGCCGATATTTTATTGCCAATGAACAGGAAACCGCCGGTGCGTGTCTGACATTTTTACTGGATAATATTCTGTACCACAAAGATGAATTACTTTCAGAAGAAAAACCACCGGATGTTTATAAAATATTTGATAAAATTGCCGGAAAGATCCCTGCAGGAAGTAACAAGATGATTTTTACGCCATGGCTGTATGGAGAACGGACACCTGTAGAGAACCATTCTGTTCGTGCCGGATTGTTCAATCAGTCCTTAAATACAACGAGAGAGCATCTTATCAGAGCGGTGTTCGAAGGCGTTGCATTCAATTCAAAATGGCTACTGAGATATGTGGAAAAATTCATTAAACAAAAATTGAATCCTATCAACATGATTGGCGGAGGAGCCAATTCCAATGTCTGGTGCCAAATTCATGCGGATGTATTTAACCGCACAGTAAGACAGGTCAAAGATCCCATTCACGTTAATGTAAGGGGAGCTGCTTTTCTGGCTTCCATTGCCTTGGGGTATATTACCGTTGACGATATTCCGAAGTATATTCAAATCGCCGACACTTACAAGCCAAATCCTGAAAACCGAAAAATCTATGACGAGCTTTTCAAAGAATTTATAAATATTTATAAGAGTAATAAAAGAATTTATGCGAGACTCAATAGAGACTAAGGGATAAAATGGATTTTCAAAAAATGGCAGAAAAATATCTGTACCGTATAAATCCGCGTATTGCTTCGTGGGGATTTAAGTACATAAAAGATACACCCTTTGTAAAGAAAAGGGTACAAAAGGAATTTGATAAAATTATAAAAGATATGGAAAGCTCGGTCAAACCATATAAAGACAGGTTTACAACCTACTCACATATTCCTGAAACAGGCCGCAACAAGAGCGATATTCTAAAGGAGATGGAAGAGCTTAATTCAAGAGAGGAGTCAAAGTGGAAGGACGGTTTCGTTTCAGGTGCCGTATATCATGGTGATGATGATCATATACAATTTCTAAACAAGGTTTACGCCGTCAATTCCCAGAGTAACCCTCTTCACTCTGATGTGTGGCCGAGTTCTGCAAAATACGAGTCTGAAATTGTTTCCATGACGGCGAAAATGCTTGGAGCAGATACCGGTTCAGAGCCGGAAAAAGAAATATGCGGAGTTGTTTCATCTGGAGGAACAGAAAGCATTCTACTGGCCATGAAGGCCTATAGAGACTGGGCGAGGAAGCTGAAAAAGATAGCCAAACCGGAAATGATCGTTCCTTCAACAGCCCATGCCGCCTTTGACAAGGCGGCCCAATATTTCAATATAAAGATCATTCATATCCCTGTCAACTCAGATTATGAGGCCGATGTGGATGCCACTGAAAGGGCCGTTACAAAAAAAACCATTGTCATCGTGGGGTCTGCCCCCTCATTTCCTCATGGTATTGTTGATTCTATTAAAGAACTCTCTGAACTGGCGAGAAAGAGAAAAATCGGCTTTCACACAGATGCATGTTTGGGTGGGTTTATTCTCCCGTGGGCTGAAAAACTGGGATATGACATTCCACCCTTTGATTTCAAACTGCCCGGCGTAACTTCCATTTCAGCAGATACACATAAATACGGTTATGCATCAAAAGGAACATCGGTGATATTATATCGCGGGTCAGGATTGCGCCATTCCCAGTATTACAAGTCAACCGACTGGCCGGGGGGGCTATATTTTTCCTCAACATTAGCCGGAAGCAGACCGGGTGCATTAAGTGCTGCATGCTGGGCTGCCATGCTTGCCATGGGGGAAAACGGGTATATGGAGGCCGTTGAAAAAATAATGGCTACCGCTGCAAAGATAAAAGAAGGAATAAGCCGGATTCAGGATCTATATATTCTCGGTGATCCCCTGTGGGTCATCGCCTTTGCATCTGAAACGCTGAATATCTACCAGATAATGGATTATATGACCGGGAAAAAATGGAGTTTAAACGGACTCCATAAGCCACCATGTGTTCATATCTGTGTTACCTTGAGACATACCAAACCTGGTATTGCAGAAAAGTTCATTGACGATCTTAGTGATGCCGTGGAGTATGTCAGAAAAAATCCGGATATGAAGGGAGGAATGGCGCCCATTTATGGCTTGGCATCAACTATTTCTGTAAGGAGCATAGTCGAAGACCTGCTGGAAAAATACATCGATTTGCTGTATAAAGTCTGATTGAGAGGTAACTATCCAGTCATAAGGGACGAGGGATAAGGGAGGAAGAAGTCAGTTGGATATATAAAATGAAATGGAATTTCTATAATATCATATATATACATGTCAATAATATTAAAAAAAATTAAACACGCTTACATGTTTGTCAAGAGGGATGTTTCAAATTGCTCTTTTTGATATGAGTTCATTTCCCACTTCTTCTCGTCAGAAAAATGCCGAATATTCTACTATATACATATTGACAATAATTGTAATTATGTGCTTTCATATTTTCGTGATTTCGTGATGAATTTCTTTTATCAATGGACAAATAGTTTTATATAAATTAATTTAGCCTTCTGAAAACAATTAGAGATAGTAAGCTTTGAAGGTTGTTTAATTTTTAATCGTGTAATTGTCTGAGCGTATTAGTGAGAGTTTTACACGGTCGGCTTTGTTTTCAAACAGCTAAAATCTAACTTAATATTAAACAATCAAGGAGAGCAAGATGGATAAAAAAGTGACCGTGGTCGGGGCCGGCAATGTCGGGGCTACTGCAGCCCAGAGACTTGCTGAAAAAGAATTGTGTGATGTGGTTTTGGTTGACATTATTGAAGGGGTTCCACAGGGAAAGGCGCTGGATCTTACTGAGGCCGCCCCTGTTGAAAAGCATGACGCACATCTAACAGGTACAAATAATTATGATGCCACAGAAAAATCTGACATCGTTATTATAACGGCCGGCATAGCCCGAAAACCCGGCATGAGCCGTGACGATCTTCTATCTACCAATGCAGGAATTATACGAAGTGTTACACAGGAAGTATCAAAACTATCGCCTGACGCTGTAATTATCGTAGTAAGCAATCCTCTTGATGCCATGTGCCATGTGGCCTTTGAAACAAGCGGTTTTCCAAAAAACAGGGTAATTGGCATGGCCGGTGTGCTCGACTCTGCTCGCTTCAGAGCTTTTATCTCGATGGAACTTAATGTTTCCGTCGAAAGTATTCACGCATTTGTTCTCGGCGGACACGGCGATACAATGGTCCCTTTGCCGCGCTATTCCACCGTAGCCGGCATATCGATTACGGAATTGATGTCTAAAGACCGTATTGACGCCCTGGTTGAAAGGACAGCTAATGGCGGCGCTGAAATCGTATCACTTTTAAAAACCGGTAGTGCCTACTATGCACCTGCATCAGCGGCTGTAGAAATGGCCGAATCGATCTTAAAAGACAAAAAAAAGATACTCCCATGTGCTGCATACCTTGAAGGCGAATACGGCATAAACAACCTTTTTATCGGAGTTCCCGTAAAGCTTGGGGCAAACGGAATAGAAAAAATCATTCAAATTGAACTTACCGACGAGGAAAAGTCAGCTCTTCAGAAATCTGCCGATGCAGTAACAGAACTTGTTGAGGCTTTAAAAAAACTGGCATAAATCAGACGACGGAGGACGGACGGCGGACGACAGACGACAGAGGACGGAGGGCTGAAGACAATGGACTTTGGACGAATAGTTGCTTCAAGATTCCATTTATCACAGATTCCGTACTAAAGATTTATAAATGAAATGTGCTATGAATTCATAGTATTTAAAGATGTTCATTCAGGCATCTGCGCAAGCGAAATTTCAAGATGTTAGGCTTTTCATACAATCAATAGGTTCAATGCCTTCTTTCGAATAATGTCTTAGAAACGAAAGTACCAAATGACGTCTTGAGAAATGCCCGAATGTAAGGAACTCAAGTAACTTAGGCCCTCCAAACAGCGAATTGGCGATCGCTTGTACACTCCATCCCTTTTGGTGTAATTCCAATATCTTATTTCCCATTTTTTCCAAGTAAGAAATTTTGAATTCGAGTTCCTCCCTCGGATTTTCTCTTACGCGGGCGCTACCTGGAAAGAATCTCTTAACAGGCAAATTGGCAATATATTTCAGGGAGGAGATGATTTGTCCAATATTACATTCGGCAAGCAAAGCTCGATCTTTTCCTCCTATAAACAAATCACCGGTGAACAACCAGCAATGCTCCCGCTCATATAGACAAATATGGTCTGGGCTATGGCCTGGTAAATAGATTACTTGGAAGCAATAGTGTTTCGTTTTGATCAATTCCTCATTATGAACCGGCTGCCCATTGGATGGCGTTGGCCAGCCCCACATTATTCGACGATAAGGTTGAAGCGGCTGTTTTTTTCGAGGCTCAGCCATGATAGGCAAAGCCAATGGATGTGCAAGTATTTCTAATCCTTCTCTCTGTTGCTGTAATATGCCGTTGGCGCCAATATGGTCTTCATGGGAATGTGTATTTACTATACGTATCAAAGATTCATTTTTCAATGATTCCGATAATTCCCATGCAGTATGGGCACACCCCGTATCCACCATCATGCCGTCTACAATATAGGCAGTGGTCCAGTAATAATCCCTGCCTGCCATGGTTCGCGCCATGTCAATACGAGTGACAGCATCGTAATGAGTAGTCTTCAACATCTCTTATATATCCAATAATTAGAGAAAAATGTCAATCTTCACCCCTTATATAATCAGGGTAAACGTATTTGAAAATAGAAAATAAGTTAGCTGCGGTATTTGGTTGGCATTTAATGTAAGAAGGTAAAACTCGAATCACGAAATCCGAAACAAATTCTAAATTCGAATCTCAAATGTTCAAAACAAAAATCGTGGAATTCTATCGATTTTATGATACGTTCTTATTGTTTGGGACATTTGAATTTTTGTCATTCGATATTGTTTCGGATTTCGTGATTCGGATTTCGGATTTCAGCCGAAAATTATTCCTATTTGCCAAATGCGTTTGCCCTGCCTATATCATTGGAAATCAAGTCTTCGTTTGACTTTTATTGTTGTTTTTGCAAATAGTAAAGAATCCCCCCAAAACGGGGCAAGCAAGTCTCAGGGGAACAGACTTTAATTTACCCCCTCGAAGGGGGAAAGACATTAACTATTCACAATTAGCAATTGATTATTAATTAAGAAAAAATAATCAATATTCAATTATTAATAATTAATTGTTAAGTTATCGCTTCTATCCCAACGGGGGCAATTGTTGCAGACATCTAAAAATGCCTAAAATTTATTAAAAAAGATGGCATTGGTTTCTCTAATGTCTAAAGATTATGATGTTCCCTGAAATATACATTACCGCATTTAGGTATCACCATTGATATGGGCTTTTTTCATCGTAAAAGCACAATTAATCTCGACAGTGATTTTTCTGTCATTGGATGATGATGCTCAACTCTGAGAGAACTATTTAGATGAATAACGATATTGTCCTTTATACTGAACATCTGACAAAAAGGTTCGGGACGGTTACTGTCGTTGAAGATCTTAATTTGAACGTCAGCAAAGGTGATATCTTCGGTTTTTTGGGACCAAATGCCGCCGGCAAGAGCACTACCATCCGCATGGTACTGGGCCTTGTCAAGCCGACAATGGGGGAGATAAGACTATTTAACAGGTCCCTTGAAAACAACAGAGAAGATCTCTTAAGGAAAATTGGCGCCCTTGTCGAGAAACCCAGCTTCTACGAATATCTATCTGCCCGCCGCAATCTTGAGATATTAGCAGCCCTCACCCAGCGCCATCCGGACCCTCTCGATATCGATCGCGTTCTGGACATTGTAGCCTTACTTAACCGGGCCGATGACAAGGTTAAGACATACTCTCAGGGAATGAAACAGAGACTGGGAGTGGCCCAGGCGCTCCTGGGAGATCCGGAATTAATCATCCTGGACGAACCCACCGCAGGGCTAGATCCAGAAGGTATTAAAGAGATACGTCATCTTATCATACAGTTGGCCCAGCAGGGCTTAACAGTCTTTCTCTCTTCCCACATTCTTCATGAAGTTGAACAGATGTGCCGGAACATGGCCATTATCAACAAGGGCAGACTTGTGGTTCAGGGTGATGTAGAACAATTGCTAAACTCCGAAAGTGATATCTTTAGTGTTAAGATCGATCGACCTGAAGAAGCCGCGGACCTGTTAAAGACCAGGGAATGGGTTGAATCCGTCAAGGTGCTTTCGGGGACAATAACGGTAAATATAAAAGAACAACTGGTCCCGGTGATGACGGAATTGTTGGTCCAATCAGGATTCCATATCTTTGCAATTCAACCGCGGCGATCCTTAGAGGATTATTTTCTTTCCCTGTTGGAGGCTGATCATGTTTAGCCTGGTTCGTCTGGAATGGATAAAGACATTCAGCAAATTAAGGACCTATATAGGCTTTATTGCCATAGGCGTGGTACTGCCCCTTATATTTATTGGCCTTAAACTGGACAAGGGTCGGTTTTTAACAACCACAACCAGTTACAGCATTCTGGAACAGAACTTCTATATCATGGGCAACCTGTTGAACGGATTTTTCGTTTCACAACTTGTTATGTATTCCCTGATGGTCCACATACCCTTTTTTATCGCCCTGGTGGCAGGAGACCAGGTAGCGGGCGAGGCTACGGCAGGAACATTGCGTATGATACTCATCAGGCCGCCTTCCCGTCTGAAGGTCATCGCAGCAAAGGCTGCAATAAGTCTGATCTATACAATATTACTGGTGCTGTGTCTGGCCGTCCTCAGCCTAGGACTGGGCATTTTGATATTCGGTACAGGTGATCTTTTAGTGAGGGAGGAAGGACTGCTTATCCTGTCAAAAAAGCAGGCCATCTGCCGATTTCTGATTGCCTATCCCCTGGCCATGCTGGGAATGGGTGTTGTAGCTGCTTTAGCGCTCCTGTTATCGGTACTGGTTGAAAATGCCATTGGACCCATCATCGGAACGATGGCTATTGTCGTTATATCTGTGATTATTTCCGAGACGCCCATATCTCTCTTTGAAAGGATCAGGCCTTTCTTCTTTACAAGCTATTCCAAGGTCTGGCAAAAGGCCTTCCTTGATCCTATGCCGTTTAACGATATTATACTCTCGGTCATATACTTACTTATATATATGGCACTGTTTTTCGGGGCGGCATTTTTCATTTTTAAAAGGAGAGATATATTATCGTGAAGAACCGATTTCGTTCATGGTTGATTTGCTTATCTGTCTTAGCCATTTTTTTCCAGGGGTTTGCTGATCCTTCTAAGAGCAATGAGTTAACTGCCGATGATATTTTAAAAAATCTTCAGTCAACGTTTGCTGAAATTGAAGATTATACGGCCCTGTTGCATGTGGAAACTGACATTAAGCAGGTTCGTGTGCCCAAAATGGAGGTAAAGGTCTTCTTTAAACAGCCTGACAAGCTCCATCTGCAATCAAAGGGTTTTGCAATGCTTCCCCGGGAAGGCATGCTTATTAATCCAAACCGCTTCAGCAAGGAAGATTTCTATATGTCCATCCTCGGAAAGGAGATCATCAAGGATATGGAGACCTTCAAGTTGGAACTGGTACCCAGAAAGGAAAAGATAAAGGTAAGAAAGCTTATCATCTGGGTTGATCCGGTGAAGTGGATATCTCTTAAAATAGACACCGTAACCTGGCATGGGCAATCGATTAAGGTTGATTTCGAATACAGGAAGTTCCTGGATAGATACTGGCTGCCTGTAAAGGCTAAGGCAGCGGTAGATCTATCAGGATTTAAAGGATTTTCAAGCTTTCATGAAATGCCTGACTGGGAAAGGGGCGCCGGGACCGGCTCCATGGATAAAAAAGGAGAAATAATTGTCCAGTTTTATGATTATAGGATTAATGAGGGTATTCCCGATTCAATTTTCAGACAGGAATAAAGAATCCCCCGCAAAACGGGACAAGCAAGGCCCAGGCACCACCCCAGAGGGACTTTGCCCCGGCGTGAGGACCCGGCTTCGGTTTCAATCCATAAAGGTGTATCTATCTTAAATGGAGTAACTTAAATTCCAAATAACAAACATCAAATATCAAAAAAATAACAATGACCGAAATTCAAAATTCCAAACTTGATCTTGAAGAAGGAAAAACCAAATCTGTTTTAGGTCATTGGATATTGAAATTTGAGATTTATTTGGAATTTGGTGCTTGGGATTTGGGATTTATAAATTCGATATTCCGAGTTCATTCTTTCCAGGCATAGCCAATTACCTCTGACTTGGCCCAACAAAATAGGAGAACAAAGCATGACTGTTTCCATAGGAATTGACACAGGCGGGACTTACACAGATGCCGTGCTTTTACATAACAAAACCGGTGAAGTCCTTTCAAGCGCCAAGTCCCTGACCACAAGGCAGAATCTTTCCGTTGGCATTAAAAAGGCCATCGAATCGATATTTGAAGTAAAGCAGAATGCATTGTACCGAAAGACAGTGAGTCTCGTCGCCCTATCCACCACACTGGCAACCAATGCGATTGCAGAGGGACATGGAGTTCCGGTCAGCTTGATACTCATCGGCTATGATCAGGATCTGATTCAAAAATATAAATTCCAGCACGATCTGGTTACCGATGACGTGATATATATAAATGGAGGGCATGACATAAAAGGCGATGAAGCCAAACCTCTCGATGAGCCTGCAGCCAAGCAAGCTATTCTTCAAAGGCTTAACAAAGCTAAGGCTTTTGCGATATCCGGTTATTTTGGTGCGCTCAACCCAACCCATGAGCTGAGAGTTCGGGAACTGGTCGAGGAACTGTCTGATCTTCCTGTAACCTGCGGTCACGAACTGAGTACCCGCTTAAATGCAATTCGACGGGCCACGACCGTTGCCCTTAACGCACGCCTGATCCCCCTGCTTAAAAATCTCATCTCAAGTGTTCGTCGGACATTAAAAGAACTTTCCATCACCGCCCCTTTAATGGTCGTTAAAGGTGATGGTTCGCTGGTTCGGGCTGAATGGGCTCTGCAACGTCCCATAGAAACTGTGTTGTCAGGCCCTGCAGCCAGCGCAATAGGCGCCTGGCAATTGGCGGGCAGGAGTGATGTCTGGGCTATCGATGTTGGTGGTACAACAACAGATATTGTTGAGTTGATAGACGGTAAGCCAAAACTGAATCCGGATGGCGCTAATATAGGCGGTTGGCGAACTATGGTTGAAGCAGCTGATGTATTTACAATCGGGCTGGGAGGGGATAGCCATATCCGCCATGACAGTGAAAAGCAACTCCTCATAGGTCCCCAACGCGTAATTCCGCTTTGTAAACTGGCGAGTGAATATTCCGAGATAATAGAAAAACTCCTTTATGAGACAAAGAAGGAAAGTTCCAGTGATGAAGCTGCCCAATTTATTATTTCATGGACACATCCTGATGATCGATTCTCTGAGCGGGAAAACGCAATATTACGCTGTTTGGAAGCCGGCCCACAATCTTTCTGGCTATTAGTTAAAAGAATGCTTTATGAAGACCCGTTGGCCCCGGAGCGAATTAAATCCTTGGAGGATATGTACCTGGTGCAACGTGCCGGCTTTACCCCTACAGACGCCCTTCATGTTTTGGACCGTTTTCAGCGATGGAATGCCGAGGCTTCGCGCCTGGGGGCGCAATTGCTGGCCAACCAATCCGGGTTGTCGATAATTAGTTTTTGCGAGAAAATAGTACGGCTTGTATCAGAAAAGGCGTCCATGGCATTGGTAAGTAAAGTGCTGGAGGATAATGTCGGCACACCCCGCTGGGAAAAGGAACCGACGGCAACTGCGCTATTGGACTGGGCAATTAATGACACTCCAGGGGATACACACGAGCAAATAGGCTGTGAAATAACATTGCGGCAACCTCTGGTCGCTTTGGGAGCGCCGGTTGAAGAATACATTCCCCGAACAGCAGACACGTTGCATACAAAGCTGTTAATTCCTTCATATGCCGAGGTGGCAAATGCAGTAGGAGCGGTGAGCGGTGGTGTCATCCAACGATCCAGGATTTCCATCAGCTCCCTGAATAGTAGTAATAAGTTTCGATTACATTTAACTAAAGGTTCAAAAGATTTTGTTGGCCTGGAACGTGCAGTAAGCCACGCAAAAGATTTTATGTTTCCTCACATGGAAGACATGGCTCGACAAGCCGGTGCGGATCAGGTGGAAATCCGGATGGATCGCTCTGATAAGCGCGTTAAACTGAAAGGGAATCAAGAAGTTTATCTGGGGACTGAACTGTTTTTTACGGCATTTGGAAGGCCCAGTCCGGCCCGGCGTTAGTGTATAAAAGAGACGTTTGCAAAACGTCTCTAAACAAAAAGACATTAACTATTCACAATTATCAATTGATTATTGATTATTTAACAATTTATATGGCGTATTCAATATATCTTGCAGACTTTTCTGCAATATCACGCCCTTCTAGCTTTTCAACAATATACAAACTCATATCAATGCCGGCGCTGACACCTGCCGCCGTAACAATATTTCCGTTATCGACAAAACGTTGATCTTTAACAATTTCCGTATTTGGAGCAATTTCCTTCAGTGTTTCAATTGCTTGATGATGTGTTGTTGCTTTTAAATTCTCTAACAACCCTGCTTTTGCAAGGAGTAATGCACCTGTACAAACTGACAATACCAACTCAGCGCTTAAAGCACAATTTTTAATCCATTCAATAACATCTTCTCTTTTTAACAGAGGACGGGTCCCGATTCCGCCCGGTATAATCAATATTTCAGGAAGAGGCGCATCTTTGAGCACATAGTCTATATTTACAGACAATCCATTTCTTGTTTTAATGGGTGGCCTGGTACAGGCAACCGTGTAAACATTAAACTTCGAGTAATTATTTAGTTCATCCGTAACTGCAAAGACTTCAAAAGGACCTGCAAAGTCCAAAACTTCCACATCATCAAAAAGTAAAATTGCAACGTTCTTTCTTGACATACTATTCATTTTTAAATCCCCCTATTAAAGAATCCGTGCCCAGAAGACCCGGCTTTGGTTTCGCCCCATGGGGTGTATTCACGATTTTTGTTTTCAATATTTGAGATTCGAATTTAGAATTTGTTTCGTATTTCTAATTTCGTGCTTCGAATTTTACCTTCTTACATCAAATGCCAACAAATACCGCAGCTAACTTATTTTCTATCTCAAATCCGTTTACCCTGTCGGATGTCAAAATGATATTTACACTTTAGAAGCATATGTGCTAACCTGAATTTTGCAGGGATAAAATATAGCATAAAAGCATTAAGAGCAATGTGTTTAAAGGAAAAAATAAATATGAAAATATCAAAAACCGCAAAAAAATTCATCCATGAAAGAAATATAGAAGATGTTACGTTTAACTTGATAGAACAAGAGGTTGCGGGATGCTGCATAGGCATTGTCAAAGAGATTGTTCCCAAGTATGAGGCCCCCAAAGATGCTTCAAATTACAGACACGTTCAGGCTGATGGTTATCACATTTTCATATCAAGAAACATCAAAATCCTTGGTCCATTAACCTTGACAACCGAAGGTATCTGGAAGATGAGGCAACTGTCACTAAACGGGGCTACTGTACCTCTTTAGCCCAGTTTTCATATAACGTTTTCCTGCTTTTGCAAAGTGGTGCATTCACATTCAACTGTTATCCCGGACTTAAATTGCAAGAGTTTGTTTTCTTCCAGCCGAAACAGGTAACTGTCGTTGAGGGTGTTTAGCTTGAACAAAGAATCGGGGTGACTAATTGGCCACCCCGAAAATCTTATTAATAGATCCGTTATTCTCTTTCCGATTTTCTATCTCGTCTGGTACCCTTTGGTTTAAAGCCTCGAAAAAGAGGGTTGTAATCTTTGCGGGTGTCGCTTTATGGCTGGACACCCGCAAATAGTTCGAGCCAATCCATTAACACTATATTGGGCAGGGCTTTAGGTTATTGCTTCAGGGAGACCCTCCTCCTTGGCATAAACCGTTTTCAACACCAATGCACTTTCGATAATCATCCAGATCTCCAGCGCAAAGACCGCCAGACCGATAATGAATAAGAGCCAGTTGGAAGTGCTGTAAAACTTATGGATGTTGATTATCATGGCCCATCCGGTCATGAAAAGCATGAAGATCATGGGGATGCAGGTGTAGGCGATATTGACCTTGCGACGCGCCAGATAGATGGTGACCACCAGCAGACCAAGCCCGGCCAGAAGTTGATTGATCGACCCGAATAGGGGCCACAGCTTCAGGGCGCCTTTGCCACTCCCGTCATAAAAAGCCAGGAGAACAGCGGATAGAACGGCAAACGCGGTAGCTGCCTGCCGCCCGGTCAGGGGTTTAAATTTCCAGACGGTGGAAAGCTCCACCACCACATAACGCTGGATACGGGTTGCCGAATCAAGCGTGGTAGCCGCAAAGGACACGATAAAGACGGCCATGATGGCGATTGCTATTTTGGCAGGGATACCATAAGCTTGAATCATGTTGGCCGAACCCGTGATAAAAGCCCCTATTTTAGAGCCCAGACCTGCGGCCGCACCCCAGCTTGCATAGTGATGGTTAAAGGCCGCAACACCGGTAAAGACCTCGCCTCCCTTTCCGGTTAACCCCAGTCCAATGCCAGCGGCAACCGCTACGATGACCAGTGTGGACAGGGTCCCTTCCATGAGCATGCTTCCATACCCGATAAACAGGGAATCACCTTCAGTGTTACACTGTTTTGATGAGGTCCCCGAACTGACCAGGCTGTGGAACCCGGAGATGGCCCCGCAGGCGATAATTACAAAGATCATAGGCCATACAGGCGGCGCCCCCTTGACCGCAAAGTTGGTGGCCGGCGCCACAATAGTCGGGTGGGCCACAAGTACACCAAGGGTCACCAACACCATGGCAATGATAAGCTGGTGAGAGTTGATGAAGTCCCGGGGTTGAAGCAAGGTCTGTACGGGTAGGCTCGAAGCCAACCACGCGTCAAGGACAAAAACAATGATGATCCAGGTGATCAGGGCCTGTTTACCGGTCATGCCGAAGATGATCTTGAAATCAATGGGAAGGTATGCTCCGATAATCACAGTAATATACATAATGGCGACGGCGATAATGCTGGGCCAAAGGATATCCTTCCCTTTTTTTAGAACCCATGCACCGAGACCTATTGCGATGACAAGCTCAAACCAAACTGGAATTACAGCGGCAGGATACATGGTGAAAAGAATGGCAACGATGAGGCCAAAAATAGCGATCACGATCCACAGCTCAAAGAAGATGATCAACAGGAAAAGAGTCCGGACTCTCTTATTGACAATATCAGAGGCCAGATCGCCGATGGATCTGCCCTGGGCTCTCAGAGATACCACCAACGCGCCGAAGTCATGGATAGCCCCGAAAAAGATGGCTCCGAATAAGACCCATATGGCGGCAGGCACCCAGCCCCATATAATGGCAATGGCCGGTCCTACGATGGGCCCCAATCCGGCAATAGATGTGAAGTGATGACCGAAAAGGACATGTTTATTGGTGGGAACAAAATCGTGGTCATCCTGAAGTGCAGTGCTTGGGCAAACAGCTTCAGGGTTTAGTTTGAAGATCTTGCGGGCTAAGAATTTTCCGTAAGTATGATAGGCCACGAAATAGCCTATCATCATAATTGCAGCCAAAACTAATGAATTCATACCCCCTCCTTTCTTTTAAGTATGTTTGTTAATATTCAGACTACCCTTCTACCTAGAATTAAAGTTTATTATTTTGATATTAATATGTCAAATCAAAAAGGTTAATTTTTTTAACGAAAGTGAATGCAAAAAGCCTTAAGATTTCAATATTATCTAATTTCAGACCTCGTTAAGTTGTCGAGTGGTTGATTAGTTAAGTAGTTGTAATGATAAAATAGTAGCCGTTTGCAAAATAATTTGACAGCCAACTGTTTGTAAATATTAATATATTGATTTAATTCTTTCCCTACTCAACCACTTAACCACTCAACTATTTGACGATGTCTGAATTTTGAATTTTGCCTCATTTTTTGGCCAATCTTCACCATCCGTTAGTCCCTCTAGACAACTGATGAAACCATCCGCCAGCAACAATACAAAGCTCGCACCCGCCGAGAGATCCGGATGCTTCCCATAAGCCTTCGGCATATCCCTTGTCTTCCAAATCGCCTTGTTAAGATGACGTCTTACGCTTTTTACTTTGAAATATGTGCGAAATCCAACGCCCGTGTAATCCCGCTGATCAACTTTCGCTTGGGCTGCTTGAGCTTTGATGATTCGACCATCGGCGTGATTATCCGCTATCGTGAAAAGAACTTTTTTTTCTAAATCTGATAATTTCATATTTTCCTTTAAGCCCAAAACTATTCCGAGCACAGCTCTTTTAAAACTGCTTCAGCAGCTTTATTATTCATTCCGGAAAGAGCGCTTAGTTCTTCAAGTGTGGCTGCCCGAATTTTTTTAATACTGCCAAAATGCTTGAGAATGGTTTCTTTTCTTTTTTTGCCGATTCCCGGAATATCATCCAACCTGGAACGCATGGATGTTTTGGTTCTAAGCCTACGCTGATAAGAAATGGCAAAGCGATGGGCTTCATCTCTTATCCTCTGTAAAAAAAGCAGGAGGTCCCCTTCCCTTCCAAACCCTATAGGATTTTTTCTGCCCGGTTTGTAAACCTTGTCAACAGTCTCTCCTTTTTTTTCATCCTTTTTGGCTATTCCAATAATTTCAAGATCTTTGTTAACTTTCAGTTCCTTTATTATGGACACCGCAATATTAAGCTGCCCTTTTCCGCCATCTACCATTAGAATATCCGGGAAAGGTTTTGATTCTTCTCCTTTGCCGTAACGACGTTTCAGGGCCTCGGCCATGTAAGCATAGTCGTCATGCTCTGTAACTGTCTTAATTCTATATTTTCTGTACTTTGATTTTTTGGGTTTTCCCTTTTCAAACACCACCATGCCTGCCACGGGGTTTGTTCCTGAAATGTTGGAATTGTCAAAACACTCAATAGTGAAGGGAATTTTATCCATTTTTAGCTTTCTCTGAAGTCGAGCGAGCATATCCATATCAGCCGTTTCAGAAGCTATCTTTATTTTCAGCTCATTTTCTGCATTAAGTAATGTCATCTTTAAAAGACGAGCCTTCTCACCTCTTTTTGGACACAATAGCCTTACTCTTTGTCCCTTTATATCCCTTAGCCAATCTTCAAGCAATGAAACATCTTCCGGAAGGACCGGCGCCAGAATTTCTTTGGGAACAAAATGGGTCTTTTCATAATACTGTCTGATAAATGTTCCTGTCATCTCCGCATCAGTTGACATGGTTTCTGCAAAATGAAAATGCTGCGTCCCTAAAAGATAGCCGCCACGGACATTAAATAGAGTAATTATTGAAGACTCCGGAGACCTTGCAAGGGCAATCACATCCCGGTCTATGAAATCCGTAGTAACAGAAATCTGTTTCTCGAGAGTCTTTTCCAGGGCAAATATTTTATCTCTGAGTATAGCCGCTTTTTCATATTTTTGTGCTTTTGCCGCCGACATCATTTCTTTTTTTATTTTATTGATGAGATAAGGGGTTCTACCTTTTAAAAAGAGGACGACTTCTTTTACGATTTCATTGTATGTATCTTTATCAACACTGATGCAGCAGGGTGCAAGACATGCTTCAATTTGATAATTCAAGCAGGGACGTGACCTGGAATGAAAATCCCTGGTTTTACACTTACGAAGTTTGAATGTTTTATGGATTATCTTAAGTGTCTGTCGAACGGCATGGGAAGAAGCAAAGGGGCCAAAATACATATCGCCATCCTTTGCTGTTTTTCGAACTATATTTAGATTGGGATAGGGACTTTTCGTGTCAAGGCGCAACGAGGGATACCGTTTACCGTCTTTTAAGATAATATTATATCGAGGTCTGTGCCGTTTGATAAGGTTTGATTCAAGAATCAGGGCCTCTTTTTCTGTCCTTGTTATTATAGTCTCAAATGTAAAAATTTTTTTTACCAGAACACCGGTTTTTAAGTCTAATTGCCCGAGTGCCTTAAAATATGAGGCAATCCGCTTCCTGAGGTTCCTGGCCTTACCCACATAAATAATACTTCCATCCGCATCCTTCATAAGGTATACGCCGGGTTCAGACGGAACTCCTGATAATTTTTTCTTCAGGTTTTTTTCATTGAAATTCATCAAAACTCAAATACTTGTAATTTCTTCAACTCCATAATCTGGTCCCTTATGTCCGCAGCTCTTTCAAACGCAAGCTCTTTAGCAGCTTGTTTCATCTCAGCTTCCAGATCTTTTATCATCTCATCTAAATCCTCAAATGACTGATATTCAGCTATAGGTTCCGACACCTTATCTACAGGTACGTAATCAGATTCATACACCGATTCAAAGATAGACGTTATTTCCTTCTCAATACTTTCAGGAGTTATGTTGTGCTTTTTGTTATAGGTATTCTGAATTTTACTGCGCCGGTCTGTTTCATCTATCGCATGCTGCATGGATTTTGTTACAATATCACCATACATTATTACCTTGCCGTGAACATTTCTTGCAGCCCGCCCACATGTCTGGATTAACGATCTTGCAGAACGAAGGAAACCCTCCTTGTCCGCATCAAGGATTGCTACGAGTGAGACCTCAGGTATATCAAGCCCTTCACGAAGGAGATTAATTCCAATAAGGACATCAAACTCGCCCATTCTCAGCTCTCGTATTATATCCATTCTCTCCAGCGTACTTATGTCTGCATGAAGATAACGTACTTTTACTCCAAGATCAGCATAATATTCAGTAAGATCTTCGGCCATGCGTTTTGTTAATGTAGTAACCAGGACTCTTTCGTCTTTTTTATTCCTTTTTAAAATTTCTTCAAAAAGATCATCAACCTGGTTTGAAGCGCTCCTTACTTCTATTTCAGGGTCTGTAAGTCCTGTTGGTCTTACGATCTGTTCCACAACGGCAGATTGCCCATTTTGAAGCTCATATTCAGCAGGGGTTGCCGACACATAGATAAGCTGTGATATTTTTAAATTAAATTCTTCGAACTTAAGAGGCCGATTGTCCAGAGCAGAAGAAAGCCTGAATCCGTATTCAACGAGTGTTTCCTTTCGTGATCTGTCTCCTTTATACATAGCGTTGAGCTGGGGCACGGCAATATGGCTTTCATCTATAAATATCAGGTAATCAGCAGGAAAGTAATCTATAAGAGTAGGAGAAGGCTCACCGGCTTTTCTTCCTGTAAGGTGACGTGAATAGTTTTCAATACCTGTGCAGTATCCCAGTTCCTGCATCATCTCAAGGTCAAAATTTGTCCTCTCTTCGATTCTCTGTGCTTCTATCAACTTCTTTTCATCCCGAAAATAATTTATTCTTTTATTTAGTTCCAAATTTATTGTTTTGATTGCTTTTTTAAGTGTAGTTTTTTGGGTTACATAATGGCTTGCAGGAAATATGGTAACGCTTTTCAAACGCCTATTTACATCACCTTTTAGCGGATCAATTTCTGAAACGCCGTCAATCCGATCCCCAAAAAAATCGATACGTACCGCTTTGTTTTCCTCATAAGCCGGAAATATCTCAACCCTGTCACCCCTTACCCTGAAAACTCCCCTGTGAAAATCGATATCATTACGTTCATAATGCATGGAAACAAGCTCCGAAAGAAGTTTGTCTCGAACCAGATCCGTATCATTTTCAATGTCTATACGCATGGAAAGATAATCTTCAGGAGCGCCAATGCCGAATATACACGACACACTGGCGACAATGATAACATCTCTGCGCGAAAGGACTGACCTTGTAGCAGAATGACGCAACTTGTCTATCATTTCGTTTATTGAAGAATCTTTTTGAATATATGTATCGGAAGAAGGAATGTATGCTTCCGGCTGGTAGTAATCATAGTAACTTACAAAGTACTCAACAGCATTTTCAGGGAAGAGTAACCTGAACTCATTGTATAACTGTGCGGCAAGGGTTTTATTTGGAGCAATTACCAGGGTAGGTTTTTGTACTTTTGCAATAACATGCGCCATGGTAAATGTTTTTCCGGAACCTGTAACACCCAGAAGAACCTGGTGTTTTTTTCCTGACAAAACATTTTTGCTTAAAGTTTCTATTGCATTAGGCTGATCACCCTTAGGAGAAAAATTTGAAACCAACTTAAAGGAAGACATGAGGTAATAGTTCACCGTTCAGAGGTTCAGGGTTCAGAGGAAGACGGCTCAAAGCCGCAGGAAATATAACTAATAATTAATTGTTAATAATTAATGGTTAATGGATAGTGTTCTCCTTTCGTCATAAGCACTAACTTAAACAAAGAGACATTAATTATTCACAATTAGCCATTGATTATTAATTGTTAAGTGACTATTTCTTAATCTCCCATACCGTACCTTCAGAACTATCCTTAAGTACAATATTCATATCTTCAAGTTTCTTTCTGATCTGATCCGCTCTGTTCCAGTCCTTTATCTTTCTTGCTTCCGTTCTCTCATTAATCATTTTTTCAATCTCATCAGGATCAAGTGATTCTTTTTTTAGACCTGTGGATCTTTTTTTTAAAAAATAGGTTGCCGGTGTTTCTGTAAGAATCCCAAGGATATTACACATTTTCATAATATCTGTTTGAGCAGTCTGAGCATATTTTTTTGTTTCTAAAGAAAGTTTACCTTCGTTTTTATCCAACAAACGATTTACATCTCGAACAGCTTTAAAAATAATACCGATACCACGAGCGGAATTAAAATCATCATCCATTGCCTCACAAAAAAGCTCCCAGTATTCACCTGAATGTTCACCCGTTATATCCGTCTCATCTCCTGTGTTCTCCCGGATCCTCCTAATTGATGAATATATCTTTTCAAGACTAACGTTAGCTTCACCAATAGCAGTGTCCGTAAAATCGATAGGACTCCGATAATGCTTGGAGAGTAGAAAAAGTCGCACTGCTTCCGGATGGTATGATTTTACTACATCCTTGATAAGTAAAAAATTTCCGAGTGACTTTGACATCTTTTCATGATTGATATTTACAAAGCCGTTATGGACCCAGTATTTTACAAAAGGCTTTCCGAAGGCTCCTTCTGATTGTGCAATCTCATTTTCATGATGGGGAAAGACAAGGTCTCTTCCGCCTCCGTGAATATCAAAGGTTTCACCAAGGTATTCAGAGCTCATGGCTGAACATTCTACGTGCCAGCCAGGCCTGCCTTTACCCCACGGGCTTTCCCAGGCAGGCTCTCCTGGTTTCTTCGATTTCCATAAAGAAAAATCAAACGGATTCTTTTTTCTTTTATCTATATTAACTCTTGCGCCGGCTTCCATATCATTTAAACGCCTGCCCGAGAGTTTTCCGTAATTCTTAAATGATTCAACAGAATAGAAAACATCTCCGTTTATCTGATATGCAAAACCTTTGTCTAATAATTTCTTAATGATAATTATAATATGTTCAATATGTTCTGTGGCTCTCGGTTCAAATGTTGCATTTTTAACGTTTAGTACGTCCATGTCATCCTGGAATTCTTTAATATATTTATCAGCAATCTCTTGGGTATTAAGACCAAGCTGAGAGGCGCGGTCGATGATTTTATCATCAATATCCGTAAAATTCCTTGTATAAGTTACCTTAAAATCTTTTGCTTTAAAGTAGCGAACAATAACATCAAAGACCACGGCAGACCTTGCATGCCCGATATGGCATGAGTCATAAACCGTAGGTCCGCATACATACATACGCACCTTGCCCGGTTCAAGAGGTTCAAAAGGTTCTTTTTTTCTACTTAATGTATTGTAAATTCGTAGCGTCATGGTTATTTTCTATGTAATCCCTCAGCGTCTTAGCGTTGCGTGAGAATATTCAATGAGAGCAACACTCATTGCCCCTACCCCCTCTCCTTTTCCAATCAATCCAAGGCCTTCTGTGGTCGTTGCCTTTACATTAATCCGGTCTGACTCCAGTCCAATGGTTCGGGCAATATTTTCTTCCATTTCCTTTCGATAAGGGGAAAGTTTCGGAGCTTCTGCAAAAATTGTTGTATCTATATTTTCGATTAAGAAACCCTTCTTATTAATCATTTTATAGGTTCTTGCAAGAAGTTTTAGACTACTAATGTTTTTATATTCAGAATCCGTATCCGGGAAATGAAAACCTATGTCTCCCAGACCTGCTGCGCCCAAAAGAGAGTCACACACTGCGTGAACAAGAACATCTGCGTCTGAATGACCAATTAATCCCTTGTCAAAAGGGATCGTTACCCCTCCCAAGATAAGTTTTCGTCCCGAAACAAGACGATGAATATCATATCCAATCCCAACACGCATTAAATATTTCCCATAATAGTTCAGTTATCTTGTCAAATATTTTTCCACCGGTGAACTCTTACCACAAAAACAGCTTATTGTAAAAATGATAAAAAAACAATGACAAAGATACTTAGATCACACTCTTGACAAAGGGTACGGGTTAAATTAGTTACATAGTAGGGATGATAAACGCACACTTAATAATTAATAATCAATTGCTAATTGTAAATAATTAATGTTTTTTTGTTTAAGTTAGTGCTTATGACAAAAGGAGGATACTAACTTAACCATTAATTATTAACAATTGATTATTAATTATTATTTCCCACTTAACCACTCAACTATTCAACTATTTGACGATGTTTGTACTTAGAAGGAAAAAAAATGAATGACGGATATCGTTTAGGTGTTGATACAGGGGGAACATTCACCGATCTGTGTGTTCTCAATGAATCATCAGGAAACCTAATCGTAACCAAAATCCCCTCCACAACATCCAATCCGGCTTTAGCAGTCATTGCGGGGATTAAAAGACTAATCAAGAAAAATGTAATACTGCCTGAAAAAGTTCGCTTTCTAATTCATGGGACTACTGTTGCAACCAACGCCCTCCTTGAACATAAAGGTGCTAAAACGGCTCTTCTTACAACTGAAGGATTCGAAGACATTCTTCATATCGGCCGACAAAACAGACCAAAGCTTTACCATTTTCGTTCCAGACGGCCGGAGCCGATTGTTCCAAGACATCTGCGATTTGGTATTTCCGAAAGGATTCTGTATACAGGCGAGGTGTTTAGGCCTCTTGATGAATCTAAAACGGTAACGATTGTCAAGAAAATTAAGAAACAAGGTGTTCAGTCCATTGCCGTTTCGCTAATTAACTCTTATGCCAATCCCGTTCATGAACAAATCATTAAGTCCGTCATTTCAAATATTTTTCCGGATGCTTATGTTACAGTTTCTGTTGAAGTTCTCCCAGAGTTTCGAGAATATGAGAGGACCAGCACCATTTGCATCAATGCCTACGTCATGCCGAAAGTGAATGACTATGTGGCAGATCTGGAAAAACGACTGCAAAATATGGAAATCGCTTCCAACCTTTATATCATGCAATCCAATGGAGGTGTCATAACTGCAAAAACAGCCCGCCATGTAAGCGCCAGAACGGTTCTTTCAGGTCCTGCCGGAGGCGCTTTGACAGGCGCCTTTATCTCTCGAATCACTGGGAAGCCTAACGTTATCACTATTGACATGGGTGGAACAAGCTCCGACATCTGTCTCATCGAAAAAGGAGTGCCACGACTCACAACAGAAAGCGATATTGGAGGCTATCCCATAAAACTGCCCATGATCGATATCAATACCATTGGGGCAGGAGGAGGGAGCATAGCATGTATCGATCCGGGAGGCGCTCTTCAAGTGGGTCCACAAAGTGCCGGGGCTGATCCAGGACCTGTCTGTTACGGTCGTGGTGGAACTGAACCAACAGTTACCGATGCCAACGCAATTCTTGGCAGAATTAATCCGTCCCATCTTCTCCAGGGTGAGATGCCGCTCTATCTTGATGAAGCCAAAAAGATTCTTGAAAAAAAGATAGCCCATCCTTTGGGGATCAATCTTCTGAAAGCAGCTGAGGGTATCATTGCCGTTGTGAATGCAAATATGATTCGTGGTATTCGAAGGGTCTCAGTTGAGCAGGGTTATGATCCCAGAGAGTTTGCTTTAGTCCCTTTTGGTGGCGCCGGACCATTACATAGCGCAGAACTGGCCCACGCTCTCAACATGAAAGAAATCATCGTTCCTGCTCATCCTGGAATCGCTTCGGCTTTTGGGATGCTTTCCGCAGATGTCAGGCATGATTTCGTGCAAACTTACATTTCTGTGACTAAAAAGGTGGATATGGAACATCTTATGTCCATTTTTCGGGACATGGAAGATCAGGGCATGAAACAGCTAACCCAGGAGGGATTCTCCGACAAATCTGCCGTTCTGATCCGTTCGGCCGATATGAGATACATTCGTCAGGCTTATGAGCTATCTGTGCCCATAAAGGATGGCACATTAAAACAAAAGGACATATCAGCCTTTGCTAACAGTTTTCACGATTTACATGAAAAGGCTTATGGTTATACCCGGAAAAAAGAAGCCGTAGAATTTGTAAATCTGAGAGTTGTGGCTATAGGGAAACTACCTGAATTCCGCCTAACTGAGAGAATACTCTCCATAAAAGAGGATTTGAAACCGATGGAATATCGGGAAGTCTTCTTTGAGGGTTCCGCTCTCAAAACACCTGTTTATCTCCGTGACCATCTCCTATGTGGCCAGGAAATCATGGGTCCTGCCATTATTGAACAGATGGATTCCACCACCGTGGTGTTTCCCAAATACCAGGCAGCAACAGATCGATACGGCAATTTATTAATACAGACATCGTCAAATAGTTAAGTGGTTAAGTGGTTGAGTAGGAAAAGATTTATAATTAAATCATTATGTTATTATTTGCAAACTGCTGAATCCTAATTGAGCGAAAATAATGCTCAATTAGGCGTTAATTGTTAATTGTTATTCGTTATTAGAATTTGATGATCATCTCATTTTATCAATCTATGATTGATGACAAATATAAAAACGGATTTTATTCCTTTTAAGCGATTAACCAATAACAAATAACGAATAACTCCCAATTGATTTTTTAATCGATTGGGGTTGTACGTCCAATTATTTTGCAAAACGACTATTATTCTTATCATTATAACTACTCAACTACTCAACGACTTAACGACTTAACGAGATCTGCAATTAGAACAAGAGGAAAAGAATGAAGCAAAAATCGGATCCAATCACCCTGGAAGTCATGAGAAATGCTTTCCAATCGGTTGCTGAAGAGATGGGAGCGGCGTTGATCAGAACGGCACTCTCAACCAATATCAAGGACCGAAGAGACTGCTCCACGGCTATTTATACGGCAGGGGGGGATCTGGTAGCCCAGGCCGAACATATTCCCCTCCATCTGGGTTTGATGGTATCGGTCGTAAAGAAAATTCTTGAGAGATTCCCTGTTAATCACCTTGAACCAGGAGATGCAATAATCACTAATGATCCCTATATTAGCGGATCACACCTACCGGATATTTGCATGATTACTCCCCTGTTTGTTGAAAATCACTGTCTGGCTCTCCTCGCCAACCTGGCGCATCACGTTGACATTGGCGGCATCTCTCCTGGAGGTATGCCAACCATATCAACAGAAATTTTTCAAGAAGGTATTCGAATCCCACCTGTTAAGCTTAGGAAACATGGTAAAATAGATGATCAAATCATGGCACTGATCACCAACAATGTCAGAACAAGCTATGAAACTTACGGTGATTTTCAGGCCCAGCTTGCCGCTAACAATGTCGGAGAGCGACGACTTACAGAAACCATATCAAAATACGGACAGAGCATGGTCTCTTTTTATATGGATGAAATCATCAATTACTCGGAACGAAGGATGCGCAACCGTATTAGGGGCCTGCCCAAAGGTGTCTTTACTTTCGAGGATTTCCTCGAGGGAGATGGTCTTTCTGAAGATCTTTTGAAAATTAAGGTGACCTTATCTATTGAAGAGGATCGGATTATGGTTGATTTCACTGGAACAGACCCACAGACCCAGGGATCGGTCAACTCAACCAGGGCGGTTACACTGGCATGTGTCTTCTTTGCGTTGAAATCATCAATTGATCCGGATCTCCCTTCGAGCGAAGGTGCATCACGCCCAATTGAAGTTGTTACTCCGCCTGGCACTCTTGTTAATCCTAATTTTCCAGCCCCTGTCTCAAATGCCAACATCAATACATCTCAGAGAATTGCAGATGTTGTTTTAGGAGCCCTGTCAAAGGTTGTTCCTGAAAGGATACCTGCCGCCTCTACTGGAAGTATGAGTATTTTCACTATTGGAGGAGTAAACCCGAGAACGGGAGAGTATTATTCCTATGTTGAGACTTATGGGGGAGGGCACGGAGCTATGGACGATCAGGATGGAATGGACGGTGTTCATACTAACATGACAAATACACGAAATGCCCCCGCAGAAGTGATTGAGATAGCCTATCCCTTAAGAGTTGAGAGATACGGCCTTGTTCCCGATTCAGATGGACCTGGAAAGTCACGGGGAGGCCTGGGGATGACCCGAGAAATAACAATCCTCGACCACAAAGCCATGATCACTCTTGGAACCGAAAGACGAAAGATTCGTCCCTGGGGTCTCATGGGAGGCAAACCAGCAGGAAGTTCCGATTGCTGGATCATATCTCCAGAAGGACAAAAACGGGCCCTTCCGAGCAAGGTAACAATCCAGGTGGAACCCGGAACACGAATAGCTTTGAGAACCGCAGGAGGTGGAGGCTTTGGTGATCCCTTGGAAAGAAACCCGCAAAAGGTTCAACATGACGTTGAAGAAAATTTAATCAGTGCCGGAAGAGCAAAAGATGAGTATGGTGTGGCAATTAATACTGCAACAAGTCAAATAGATCATGAAGCGACTGCCCTTCTTAGAAAACGGTTAACTCCAGAGACAGATGGATAAACTTTAATATGTTTTTATGATTCTGCTTTCAGACTTGATTTAAATGATGTTAATCCTGTCAAATATTTTTCCACCTGTGATTTATTACCACCCCCCTTCAAGACAGAAGGTCCTCTTCCCATTCCTCAACACCAACCGGCGTTTCACCCCGGAGAAGAGCGGCAAAGGCAATCAGGGCTTTTCTGGCGTCACCGATAGGATAATAGAAAGCATCCCAGTTGTCATTGGCCTCTGCATCATGAAGGGGAATAACATAATCAAACTTCCACGCTTCATCCATTTCTATAATAGCGCTTGCACAACGCTTCTCGATATTTTCAAGGTCTTTTAAAGAAAGAATGTTCTTTTGACGCTTCGTACGAAACAGAAGTTTGCACCGCTGAACATCAGTCACAAATTTAGCGAGATCCACCCGACGCTCAGGCTCTTTCAGATATTCGATTTCCTCTTTTGAAAGTGGAGACAGGAACACCGTTAGGATTGGAAATTGATCCAAAACTCCTGCCTCTCTTAGTTTTGCAGGTATAAACGGATTCCCTTCGAAAAAAGCGTCATAACCGTCATCCAGAATCCGTTGAACCGCAGCAATTTCTAAAGCCTGCAAATCACCCCGAACATTGGCAGATACAAATCCGGGGCGGGAAGCCATTTCTTCGATTTCATGACGCGGTCGAAAAAGGTAATCAACACCATCTTTCTCTCCGGGTCTCGGCGCTCGGTCATTATATAGAACCATCTGTTTCAATTTTCCTGCCAAATCCGGATAGAATCTCTTTAAAGCATGATATAGAGGTCCCTTTCCGATACACGATGGTCCGGACAATATAACTATTCTTCCCATCCTTCCTCCTATTTTACATTCCCTTCTTTCTTTCCGGCCTGCGGACTCTGCCCTTTCCGGATTTTATTTTGGAAACATTTTTCTTTAAAGGCCTGTTTCGTCGAAGTCTGGCCTTTCTTTTAATATCACCATATTTTCCGAATCTGCCGCCCATGTTGATTGTTATTCGTTATTCGTTATTAGAGTTTAATAATTGTCTCATTTTATAAATCTATGATTGATGAGGTATAAAAAAGGAATAAATTCCTTTTAACCAATTAACCAATTCAGCCGTCGTAGCCTTCGGCCACTATGGCGAAGTCGGCTAACAAATAACGAATAACTCCCAAAGGGATAGTCTATACCCGGTTTACAACTTTACATCAACCACTTTTCCGTTTGTCATCTTTAGCAAGTCAGCAGGTTTAAGCTCAAACACAGCATGCGGCGTTCCGGCGGCCGCCCATATTAATTCATAATTAAACAAATCCTCGTCAATAAAAGTATCAAGGTTCTTGATGTGACCAACAGGCGATACGCCGCCAATAGCGAAACCTGTATGCTGCCGTACAAAATCTGCATTTGCTTTTTCTATCTGTTCACCTGCCAGTAGACTCAATTTCTCCTCATCTACACGATTTGTTCCACTGGCTATAACAAGAATAGGCGAACCTGTATTTTTGCCTTCAAACACAAGAGACTTTGCGATGTTCTGCACCTGGCAGCCAATAGCTTTGGCAGCATCACCGGCAGTGCGTGTGGAAGCAGGCAATTCAGCCACTTTAAATGTGAAACCCATTGCTTCCAGAGTATCTCGAACCCGGCGAGCATTTGAACTTAATTCTTTGGACAAAACTATTTCTCCTTTTTCTTATTCATTTACAACAAGTAGATACTATCAATTATTATAAATTTATGTTATTATGTCAATTTGAAACAAACTAATATGAAAAAAATTTTAGCTTTATTTTGAAACATGGGAGATACGGCAAAATTGAAATTCTTCCTCCTTCACAGTTTTTGAAAAAAAGCAAGCTATTTGATTTGGAACTATACTCATAATAAAATTGGTGTCAAAGTAAGAGGCTTTTTTATTTCAAAGCATTTGGAAGATATTTTAATGGTTAAAAAAGGAATAAAATGGAACAGAGAATGAATCCTTTATCTCACAATCGATTCCAAGCCGTCGATTTTTATCGTGGCATTGCCTTTATTTCAATGTTTATATATCATTTCTGCTTTTTTTTTAATTACTATAACTTTACAAAATTTCATTTTTTCAGGAACTGCGGATGGATATTTCAAATATTGATTGCAGGCTCATTTTTTATTCTTGTCGGTATCAGTCTATATTTAGCTCATTCTAAAGGTATACGATATAAAAAATTTTTCTTTCGCCTTATAAAAATTATATTCTACGCCTGTATAGTAACAATAGTGAGTTTCTTTCTAAACTCCGGTTTGTTAGTCACATTCGGAATTTTGCATTCCATTGCTGTGTGTACCATTCTCGGACTCGTATTTTTAAGGCTCGGCAATTTAAACCTGCTGTTTGGGATCTGCTTTATTCTTTTAGGCAAATGGTTTAAACATGACTTATTTAATTCAGACTATCTTCAATGGATCGGGTTTTTTACTTTAAAAAAACCGACATTTGATATTCAACCCTTGTTTCCCTGGATAGGAGTAGTAGTTATCGGAATTTGGTCGGCCCCTATTCTTATCAGGAGCCGGTTGACTGAATGGCAAACCGGCAATCCAACTAGCCGGTTTGTTACTTTTATCGGAAGACATACTCTTTTTTTATACATGGCTCATGTGCCGTTTATCTTCGGTATTCTTGAAATACTACGTTTATTGTCTATAAAATGAAGCTCCCCGCCGCAAGCGGCGGGGTATCTATCGGAATTGCGTCGTAGCCAACCCGTTTTCGCTCTGTCGAGCTTCGACGCGGTTCGACTCGCCATTCATCCCTGCAGTCCGCCGCGGCGGACAGGGTATTCTGGCGAAAACGAATAAATTCATAAATCCGAGTTTACTTTGATACCAAACTAAAGCAAATCAGCTCCTTCTATTAGCTTAGAACTGAAGTATTGAGGTGTTTGAGCACCTGATAAACTGAATGTGATGCTATTCAATTTTATATTATAAACCTTACCTTTTGCCACGGATTTAATCTATATTTTCCAGGCAAATTTCTCACTCAAACCTATCTTTTTAATTTTTTATACCTGGAATTCCGATATAAGGATTAAACGAGCATATTCGTCATCCAAGAAA
>CAZLRK010000012.1:0-43038 GCA_964561845.1 uncultured Desulfobacterales bacterium
CCTTTGCACAGCGTAGTACTTCGGGGATAAACATTTCGTTGGCTTTAAATCTCTGTCCTACGACATCCATCCCGGAAAGAAGTCCTTTTTCCAGTATGTCCTGCGCGCCAGAACCACCATCTAAAGCTTCCTTTGTAAGATCCGATACCCCATCCACGTTTCCCGCAATCAATGTTTCGGCTATTTTTCCAAATATTTCTGACATAATTTTTCCTCCTTTTTTTAATTAGACATGTTTTTAATTAGACATGATTTTCAAGATGAATAATATACTACCCTAATTGAGCGAAAATAATGCTCAATTAGGCGTTAATTGTTAATTGTTATTCGTTATTAGAATTTGATGATCGTCTCATTTGATAAATCTATGATTGATGAAATATAAAAATGGATTTTATTCCTTTTAAACCATTAACCAAGCCGACTTCGCCATAGTAGCCGCAGGCTACGACGGCTGAATAACAAATAACGAATAACTCCCAATTGGTTTTTTACTCAATTGGGGTTCTACATACAATTTATAGTTCGATCTTTTTATCCCGCCAAGCTTGTAAGTAATTAGAACAATATTCGTCTTTTCCAACTAAAGTTTCCGCTGCAATGATTTTCGCCATCATGCCTTTATCAAGCGGATTAACAATTGCTGCGTCAAGTCCCTTTGTTATGGACATCACCATAAATGTCTGGTTTAAAAATTTTCTTTCGGGAAGGCCATAAGAGATGTTGGAAAGGCCGCAGATAGTATGCACTCCGGGGAATTTATTTTTAATCATTTCAATGGCATTCAGGAACTCGATTCCAAAACTATCTTTAGTGGAAACGGGTTGCACTAAAGGATCTACATAAATATTGTCCAGTGGCACATTGTTTTTTACAAGATTATTAACCAGTTCGTCTGCGATTGAGACACGATCATCTGTTGTTTCGGGCATTCCTTTATCGCTCATGCAAAGCGCTACTACCTTGCATTCAGTTCCGGAAACGACCGGCAACAGTGCATCATAACGTTCCTTTTCCAGAGAAATTGAGTTTATCATAGGGACACCCTTGTGAACGGAGAGTGCGGTTTCAATTGCCTTTGGGTCCGGACTGTCTAAGCAGCAAGGCGCATCTACTGTTTCCTGAACAGTAGTAACGAGCCATTTAAGGTATTCACTCTCTTTTCCTACAAAAATACCGGCATTTACGTCAATAAAGTCGGCTCCATTTTCCCTTTCGTCCTTTGCAATTTTCTGAATTGCACCCGCATCTTTATTTTCTATTGCCGGGGCAATCACTTTACGGCTTGCGTTAATCAATTCTCCAACTATAAGCATTTTTTCCTCCTAAATATATAAAAATTCTTACCTTTTCAACCATGCAAGCACACATATTTTAGGTTAATATGTTTGTCAATATTATTTTTTAAAATTTTGAATGTTTTTCATTTTATTTAAAAAAGAAAGTATTTTTTGAGTATTTAATATAAAGTAGTAAGATTTTCTTAGTATAATGTCAATATATAAAACAATTACAATGAATGGCGTATCGTGCAACGAGACCTTTGAAAAATATCCTCTTTTATAAATTCTTGTTTGACTCCTCATTTCCTTTTTGCCATAATTTGATGAATTCGTAAAAAGATGAATTCATCATACTTTACAATTGTTAGCACAAAAACAAAATGGAGCCGATAATATGACTTTAACTGATTCTTCACCTGCACCTAATTTTATTCGTAACATTATTAATGAAGATATAAAAGCAAATAAAAACGATGCCCGGGTGCACACACGATTCCCACCCGAACCAAACGGTTATCTACATATCGGACATGCCAAATCCATCTGCCTTAATTTTGGCATTGCCGCAGACTATGGCGGTCTTTGCAATGTACGATTTGATGACACCGATCCAAGCAAGGAAGAGATTGAATATGTGGAATCGATAAAAGCAGACGTTCGATGGCTTGGGTTCGATTGGGAGGATCGTCTTTTCTTTGCATCAGACTATTTTAAGCAATTATATCAGTATGCCGTACAATTAATTAAAGCCGGCAAGGCCTATATTGACAGTTTAAGCGCAGATGAAATTCGAGAATACCGAGGAACTTTAACGGAACCGGGCAGGGAGAGTCCCTATCGAAACCGTTCGGTAGAAGAGAACCTGGACTTGTTCGAGCGTATGCGTTCCGGAGAATTCGAAGACGGCGCTCATGTGCTTCGAGCAAAAATTGACATGGCATCTCCAAATTTACTTATGAGAGATCCAACTCTTTATCGTATTAAAAAAGTACCTCATTACAGAACAGGAGACAAGTGGTGCATTTATCCTATGTACGACTTTACTCACTGCCTTTCCGATTCCATTGAAAAGATCACGCACTCCATTTGTACGATAGAATTTGAAAATAATCGCCCTTTGTACGATTGGGTACTTGATGAATTAAAGGTTTATCATCCCCAACAGATCGAATTTGCCCGTCTTAATCTTACTTATACCGTGTTGAGTAAACGCAAACTTATAGAACTTGTAGAAAATGGACATGTTTCAGAATGGGATGATCCCAGGATGCCTACTATTTCAGGCGTGCGTAGACGAGGGTATACACCCGAGTCAATCCGTAATTTTTGTGAACGCATCGGTGTGGCTAAGCGGGATAGCATGGTTGATATGGCTTTGCTCGAATACAGTGTCCGGGAAGATTTAAATAAATGCGCGCCGCGTGTAATGGGTGTGCTGCGACCCCTTCGGGTGGTTATTGACAATTACCCGGAAGATCAGGTGGAAGAATTGGATGCTATAAACAACCCGGAAGACCCAGGCATGGGAACAAGAAAGGTTCCGTTTTCACGTGTGCTGTATATTGAACAGGAGGATTTTAGAGAGGACCCGCCTAAAAAATATTTTCGTTTGGCTCCGGGTCGAGAGGTGAGGCTGCGATATGCCTATTTTATTAAATGTGAAAATGTGGTTAAAGACGAGAAGACAGGTGAAGTTATTGAGCTACACTGTACATATGATCCTGAGACACGTGGTGGTGATTCCCCGGACGGACGAAAGGTCAAAGCAACCTTGCACTGGCTTTCGGCTAACCACTCTCTGGAAGCCGAAGTACGCCTGTATGACCATCTCTTTTTCAAACCAAACCCGAATGATGTAAAAGATGGTGATGACTTTAAAGATTATTTGAATCCGAATTCTTTGGAGACTTTGACGTCGTGTCGTGTTGAACCGAGTCTTAAAAGCGCAACACCTGGAAGTCGATACCAGTTTGAGCGTTTGGGCTATTTCTGTGTGGATTCTGGTGAATCTTCTGAAGAAAAACTTGTGTTTAACCGAACGGTGACGCTGCGTGATCAATGGGCTAAGATCCAGAAAGCGCAGGCTAAGAAAAGGTGAGACTATTTAAAAGCGTCCCCTTTTTACCAATTTCTGTGACAGACTGGAAGTTGGTTATTCAATGGAAATTCAATGGAAATTCGATAGCCATTGGATACTTATAACGGATGACAGAGGACAATCGAACTTCAACCGAATTTCAATCGACTACCAACAAAGTAAAAGTCATGTGCCAAATGACAAAAACCAAAAGGCAGATGTGGATATTTAAAGAATAAGCCTCAATTAAAGCGGGATAAACTCAATTCACCAAGAGGGATGGAAGTTTTACCTTCACATATTAGTTCCTGAATCAGTTTTCCTGATCCCGGCCCCAAACCAATTCCGTGTCCATTATGACCACATGCCATAATAAATCCCTCAACTCTCTCAACTTTACCTAAAATCGGCAGGTCATCATCCGTATGTGGAAAGAAATTGGCATAGGAACGAATTACACGGACGTCTTTTAGAAAAGGCATGGCTTCGATATTTACTCTTGCCATGAGTTCTATCTCCTCTTGAATGGTCCTTTTATCGTATCCTGCATCACGCCAATTGGCTCCAATTAGCATATTCCCTGCGGCCTGTTGACTTATGATGAGACCACATTCTAATCCTCCCTCTTTTCCTGTATCTTCTTCCACCATATAAGAAGCGCCCATTATTGGATGAAATACACTTGGAGGTAGCTGCTCAGTGACCAACATGGCCAGTTGAAAGGGAGTGATCGGTACTTTGAGTCCCGCCATTTCCCCGATGAAACATCCCCAGCTCCCGGCAGCATTCACCACAGTGTTTGTTTTTATTGTGCCTTTATCGGTAATAACTCCTTTGACCTTTTCACCCGCAACTTCAATTCCGCGAACCTCCGTATGGTGAAAAATCTTTGCACCAAGCTTCAGGGCTTGTAAATTCAATGATATAACAAGAAAAATAGGATTGGTGGTTCCGTCAATAGGGCTAAAGACAGCCCCTATGATTTTTTCCCTCGAAAGAAGAGGCTCTAATTCAAATACCTGTTTCGCATCAATTATTTCCAGGGGATATCCGTCTTCAGCTCTTGCCTTGACATGAGCCTCGACAAAAGGAAATTGTTTTTCCTCTTCAATGACAAGCAGTCCTCCGTTGTACACATATTCAAAGTTCTTATCCAGTTCTAGTTGAAGCTGTCTATGTATATTAATACTGTGCATAGCCAGCCGGATATCAATTCCGGGCTTTCTTGTTATTGACCAAACAAAGGCGGCATTGGCAGCTGAAGCTTCTCCTGCTTTATAACCTTTCTCAACTAAGACAACATTTTTTCCGGCTTTAGCCAAAAAATAGGCAACAGAAGAACCCACCACACCGCCTCCGATAACGACTACTTCAGCTTCCCCAGGAAACATTTGAAGTCCTCCTTTTTATTCTTCCGGCCTAGATGCAGCCAGCACACCAAGGCTAATCGGTTTGATGGCCGGCCTTGGCAGTAAATATCCTGGCCCTTCAGAAGAAGCATTAGGCTGGCGCCTCATAATCTCAATTAGTGCAGGTCCGCACATTCGACCTTCGCATGGTCCCATGCCCAACCGTGTCATACGCTTAATGTCCTTGGCCTGAGTCGTACCATCGGCCATTGCCTCTTTGATTTCCCCGAGAGTTACTTCTTCACATCTGCATATGATGGTGTCATCATTTGCCAGTTCGTAAAGTCCTGCCCTCGGTATACTCATTTCGTCAAGAACCTTGCGGAACCGGTTAAACTTTTTCAACCGTTTCTTGAAAAACTTTATATGTTTGTCGGCATCTATATGGGAAATATAACCCAGAGAGCGAGCTATAGAGATTCCGGCAATACGACCTTCTTCTATTGCAATTTTGCTTCCGGCCACCCCGGCGCCATCGCCCACAGCGTAAATGCCCTGTACAGTGGTTTCCATATTATCACTACGCACAGGAATATAACCGCCAAGGCGTAGTTCATACTTATGTTCACATTCTGCCAAAAGAGTTAACTCTGTTGAAGATACGAAGCCGTATCCCAAACAGATAGTATCCACTTTTACAGTGCGCTTGGTATCAGGTTTGTACCTCCAGTTTTTGTCCACCTTTGCAATCACTGCTTCTTCCACCTGGCCGTCGCCATGGACCTCAAGGATAATATGATTACGCAACAAGGGAACCCCTGCGTTTTGGGTGTGACGCAGGTATTTCCAGCCATCTTTTAAATAATCCCAATTGCCCCACATTCCTGTTAGCATCGGGAGCCAATTTTTACTGATATTTCCAGCTTCCAGGATGGCTTCTATCTTGCCTCCGGCGTTAAGGATCTGGTGGGCCAATACAAGTTGTAGCGGGCCTGTGCCTGCCAAAAGAATCTTTTCTCCGGGGAGTATGCGTTCTGTCTTGACTAACCTTTGAGCACCGCCTGCGGTAAAAACACCTGGCAGCGTCCATCCCGGGAAGGGAACCGGACGATCGTAAGCACCTGTTGCTACGAGGAGGTTTTTAAAGCTGAGGCTTGAGGAAGCTTCGTTGCGCGCAAAGGCCAAGGTGCGGTTCTTGAATATGCCCCAAACCGTAGCGTTGTTCAGGTACCGGATATTATCACTCAGGGAACTGAATTGATGTAATAATTCCAAACCGTTCTTATAGTCTCGTCCCAATACTTTAGAATCGGTTACTTTAAAGCCCCTTTCGAACTGACGGTAGATTTGCCCTCCAGGCCTTTCATTTTCATCCAGCAGCGTTACTTTGACTCCAGCTTTAGCAGCTAAAATGGCAGCTGCAACACCACCCGGACCGCCGCCGATAATTACGAATTCCGATTCTTTCAAAATTTAATTACCTCTGAAGCGCCCAAGTTTAAAACAACTAAAATATTAATAACGTTCAAAAGTGTGCGCATAATTGTTTTTCCAATAAATAAGGTCCATTTAACAATCATTCGATAATGCATATTTCCGAAAGTCGATATCAATTTACCTATTAGGGTGTGACCAAATATTTGGGATTTAACAGACATTTTCTTTAACAATAGGGCTTATATAGCGCAAATCCCAAATATTTGATCACAGTGAGCAGTCGAGGAGTTATACAGTGATATCGTCTTTCGGAAACATCCATTACCTTTTCAAATTTTAAACGTTTATAAAAAAATGTACACACTTTTGAACGTTACCAAAATATTACGTTCCCTTTTTATTACTTTGCAAAGTTTCAATCCGACACCCCGGAGTAGCAAAAGTTTGGCAGGCTTGAATATTAGGCATTCCATTTACCACTATTCTACACTCCTGACACAGACCAATGCCACAATAAAGGCCGCGAGGATGATTGTGCTTTTTTGAATAACGAAGCGTACGCCGACCGGCTGCCAGCAAAACGGCTCCGATAGTTTCTCCTTCATAAGCAGGGATCTTTTCCCCATCTACAAGTATTTCAAATTTTTGCCCTCTTTCCACACCTTTCTGCACTCTTTTCTCAATAATACTCATAAGTAGATTTCGCCTCTATGAAATAGAAACTAAAAAGCTCTGACTCCGTCCAAAGGACCAAGTCAGAGCTTAATAACTTACCCACCAGGAATTAAACTCCTAATTCCTTTTCGGTTTCTTCAATTATCGACCTGATCTCGGCAAGAACGCTGTCGGGCAACTGTGGGGGTTCGTAAGTTTCCAGAATGTTTTTCGCCTTTTCACATGCCCTTTGGTATAAATCGGTTTCACCTGCTTGTTCCCACTGTAGGCGCATCTGCCTGTCTATCAATGTGGCTTCAGATCGCGTTCTCATATATTCGTATGTGGAATCATGGCTAAGGTAATCACTGAATATGCCTACCTCTTTAATGGCCTCCACTGCCAAGGTTATGTCATTGACGGGGATTCCGTTTACGACGTGTTGAATCATTCCGGCAATTTCATTATCCAGAACCAGTTGACCCAAATCAAAGGTGATTCCCATCTCAAGCATTCCCAATCCATAAATTACGTTGGACCCTGCCAACGCTGGAAGGATGCCCGTGATGGTCTTTTCATGGCCGGACTGGACATCAACAACCTTGCTGTCGCCCTATCCACCGGCAGTAAAACAAGGCAGGCTGTAATAACGGGCCAATCGTGCCACAGCCGCACTTATCATACCGGTTTCAGGGGATCCTACCGATGCGGTGGCCATCTTCATATCCAGCGGGCACGTTGAACTGCCATAAACAAAAGGTGACCCTTTACAGGTCAACTGGTTAAGTACGAGGCTTGCAAGGACTTCGCAATTTTGCACGATCAGCGTTCCGGCAAGATGAATGGGCGCTGAACCACCGGCCATGGCCATTCCTACAACATTTACTCCCAGGCCGTTTTTGGCGCCTTCCATGAGAATTTCACAGTGATTCTTACACAGTTTGAGAGGGCTAATGGGGCAGGTGGTAAAGGATAATAATGGACGCTCTCTTAGTTTATCTTTGCCCCCAACAATAGCGGCACAGATATCCACGATTTTTCTAGCAAGAAAACCGTTCACCGGACCCAGCCAATGGTGTTTGGTTGTGTTTGTTAGAGAAGCTTCGGCATTATGCAGGGCCTGCACAGGAGGAGCCTTGTCATGTGAACACATGGCCCTTTCATATGTTTCCACATGCTCCAGATAGTCGATGATTTTGGAAGCCATTTCGATGTCTGCTTTAGTGCTTTGCCTGTGTTCACCGGTGTACGGATCAACAAACATAATTCCTTCACCAAAATTGGTAAAAGAAACCCGGCCGTCTTCCAGGGCAATATCGCTTTCCGGCGTGCGACCACAGGCAAGAAACGTTGCCGGAGCCGAATTGATAGCGTCTTCCACCACATGGGGAGGAATTTTAACGACTTTCTTTTTGGCGTCGATGACAGCCCCACTGCCGGCAAATATTTCCAGGGCTTCTTCATCTTCAACAAAAACACCTGTGCTTTTAAGAACTTCAAGTGTGGCCAAGTGAATTTCATGAACTTCATCATCTGTCAAAACGTTCAGGCTGAATCCACTGTTACGGCTTTTTCCAGCTTTTAATCTGCGTTTCATGAATACACCTCCTTTTCCTTTTAAATAAATCCATTTTTAAAGAATACACCATTTTCACCATTGTGAAAAATCTCTATCCAAGCATATACTCTTTTCTTCCTCACCTCCTTTGTCAGGAAAATGTCAATCTGGCTTAATAGTTTACCACAGATTTTCACGGAAATACACTAATTAATAATCAATTGCTAATTGTGAATAATTAATTTCTTTTTGCTTAAGTTAATATGCCCCTCTGGGGGGCCATCAAAGTCGGGTCCTTTGAGTCAGGTCTTTACTATTTTTTCAGTGAAATTCCGTGTCTTTCAGTGGTAAACTCTTACCCTAACCTTTATTACAAAATTCCACACCTGCACCTACTGCTTGACGATCTTCCATCCCTTTCCAGAAATCGTGAACTCCAAGTTCCTCTTCGGCTTCTACAACAATCGATCGAATTTTAGCGATAACATCATCGGAAAGCGGCTTTGGTTGTTTGTAATTCTCTAAAATATCTTTCGCTTTTGCGTGCGCTTTTTCATAAATGGTGGGCTGGCCAGCCTGGGTCCAACGATCATAATTCGACCGGTCAATCAACTCAGGGTGGGATATTTCCTGCATGTGATTCAGTGTATGTTCTTCGGTCATGTAATAATTTAAAGGGCCTACTTTATGGATAAGATCTACTGCCAATGTTTCATCACTTACAGGTATTCCGTTTAAAGCCCATTTGACCATCTCGGCAAAATCATTATCCATAACCAGTTGCGCAAGATTAAAAGTAACGCCTGCCTCAAGCATTCCCAAACCGTATATAACATTGGCCCCTGCCAATGCTGATAAGAGAGCTGTAAGGGTCTTTTCGTGAGCAGCCTGGGCGTCACTAAGTTTGCTGTCTGCCTACCCGCCGGCAATAAAACTTGGGAGGCTATAGTAACACGCCAATCGCGCCGTAGCCGCGTTTACCAGGGCAGCTTCTGGGGTGCCAACGGAGGCATTTGCCGTCCTCATATCCAATGTACACGACGAGTCTCCGTAAACAAACGGCGCCCCCTTGCGTGTTACTTGAGCGAGAGTGTTGGCCGCAAGAACTTCAGAATTATGGACAACAAGATCGCCGGCCAGGGTCACAGGCCCTGAAGCGCCCGGCATAACCATCGATATAACCATATTCCCAAGGTGGTTCTCCGCGCCCACCATAACATTGTCGCACATATCCTCCGGAAGCCTGAGCGGGCTGACCGGGCAGTTAACAAATGACATTAAGGGGCGATCTTTTAATTTGTCTTTACCGCCGACTATTACGGAAAGCATTTCCACGAGTTTTTTGGACTGGAAACCATTTACCGGACCTAAAAAGTGGTGCTTTCTTGTGCGTATCAAGGAGGCTTCAGCATTATGTAGCGCCGATACAGCCTGCGGAACATCATGAGAAAGTACCGCCCTCTCATAGACGTCAATATTAGTCAAGGCATCACAAACAAGAGCAACATCGATGGCATCCTGTTTTGTGGTTGGATGGCGTTCACCGGTATATGTGTCGATCATCACAATTCCTTCACCGAAATTAGTAAAATAAACTCTGTTATCTTCAAGACTTACATCGTCCTCGGGGTTGCGTCCGCAAGCAACGAAAGTTCCCGGAGCCGAATGAATTGCATCTTCCACCAAATACGATGGAAACTTTACAATTTTCTTCTCCTCGTCAATATCACACCCTGCATCGCCAAGCCTTTGCCTTGCTTCAGCATTATCAATGAATATACCTGTCTTTTTCAAAACTTCCAAAGTAGCCAGGTGAATGCTGTAAAGCTCGTCATCGTTTAATATATTCAGGCTAAGCCCCCCGCTTCCTTTCCATCCTGCATGTGCATTGCGTTTCATGAATACACCTCCTCTACATTTTGTTGTTAATCTTTTTGTAGTTCAAAAAATATGCTGTAAACGACAACTATCTGCGTTTTTAGATTTTTTTATCTTCATTATGTCATTCACGTCGCTGTTATTCGGTTGAAATTCGCTTCGCTGAAATTCAGTTGTTATTTATCAGCTGTCATTCGTCATTTTTCGTTATCGGTATGCAATGACCACCGAATTTCTACTGAATTTCCATTGAATAACCAACTGTCAGTATGAATAGAATAAAAAAACTCAGAATAAGACCGTATTCGTTTAACCGGAGGTTAGGCTGTCAATTTACGTGCAAGCTCCACAGCCGCCGGACCGTCAGATCCATAACCGTCAGCGCCGATTTCATCCGCAAAGTTTGAAGTCACAGGCGCACCACCGATTATAACTTTTACCTGATCCCTGATGCCTTCCTCTTTCAATATATTGATCGTCTCTCTCATCTTCGGCATTGTCGTAGTCAGCAGAGCAGACATGGCAATAATATTCGCTTTATTTTCTTTGGTCGCATTAACAAAAGCCACAGGCTCAACATCAAAACCAAGATCAACCACACTGAAACCGCCGCCTTCCAGCATTATGGCAACAAGATTTTTACCAATGTCATGTAAGTCTCCCTTAACGGTACCTGCGATTACAGTACCAACAGATTCGACTCCTGTATCCGCAAGCAAAGGCTTTAACACTTCCATACCGGTTTTCATGGTCTGTGCGGCTAAAAGCATTTCCGGAAAAAACATTTTCCCCTCAGCGAACTGATCACCTATGTAGTCCATTGAAGCAATAAGACCGTCGCTTAAAATGGAACTAATATCAGTGCCGGCATCGATTTCCGCCTGAACCAAATTTGCAAGATCATCCTTTTTACGATCTATTACAGCCTGGTAGATATCTTTAACTGACATTTTTTATCCTCCTTATATTAGGGTGTAAAACTTGAGCATTTAACTGCTGGATTATTTTCCAGCCAGAACAGCCATTAAATCGGTAATATTGTCAAGTCTGTCAAAGTGATTAATCATTTCAATTGCTTTGCTGATATCTTTATCATTCAGGGTGTATGCTGCCTGATTTCTAAACTTATCTTCAATTTCTTTGAGGCTTAAAGGGTTGCGTGGGTCACCCGAAGGGATATTTACAAGTTTTTCCAGTTTATCGCCTTTATTGGTGGTGATCTCAACTCTGGCGGCAATCTGGTCTTTTTCAAAATATCCTTTATCAAGTTCAGGATCTAATTTAACTTTGACCTTTTTAGAAAAATTTAATATTTCTTCACTCTTGAGGTTTTCTTCAGTGTACCAGGCCGGCCCAGGATGGTATCCCATCATGATCATGGTGCTTGTATATGGCATGCAGAATTCCGCATCAACCATCTCCTTGGGACCATAGACTTCCTGGGTGCAGACCCAGTCAAACGCATGGATGATGATCTCTTTGACGTTTTCCGGCTTTAAATTGTGTTCCTGCTTTAACATTTTAATGCAATCCAGGGCTGCATGCTGCCACCTGCAGGCGGAATAAGGTTTTATGGAAATGTTGTTAACGACTTCATATTCACTGCCCAAACCTTTGGTCATGATTTCGTAGTCACACTGATCAGAACCTGCCATAATCCAGAAACCGTTATCGCCGTCCAGAATATATTTGTTGCCTATAAAACCATTTTCCGCCAGGATAGCGGCCAGAGTTCCGGTCCAACATGGCCACCCTGTAGGTTCTTTTACCCAGTGAATTGGCCGTTCGCGGAGTTCCCAGCCCCATTTCTGGGTGTTGGGCAGCGGTGCGGTTGCTCCGGCGACGCCAAATGCATTGATCATTTTCTCCCAGTCTAAATTTAGGGTCTTGCCGGCAGCGATTACCGCGCTAAAGGTTTGCCAGGTACCGAATCCCCAAACTTTCCGGAGTCTTTCATAAGTTGGCTGGATTCCAATGCCGATCCGATCACCGACATCATAGGCAGTTATAATAGCGCTCATAATGTCTTTTCCGGAGACATTTTTCCACTCCCCGATAGCCAAAGCCGCGGATATGATAGAGGAGCCTGGATGACCGATACCACCTAAAGTGTCATCATAGTCGAGGGCATTCGCCGTGGTACCGTTGACAAAAGCTGCCTGAATGCAAGGGACTTTAATACCGCTGCCGATTATGGTGGCTTCATTACTGCCACCCATTCTGACAAAAGGAGCGACAACAGCATCCCCAAGAGCGGTCTTGCAGCCACCCAGGATACAGCCGATATTGTCTAAAATCAATATTTTGGTTTTTTCGATCACTTCTTTCGGGTAATCTTCAAATTTAGTCCCCATGGTGTAATCAACCAATTCTTTGGTGACCCATTTGTTCATTGCTGATTCCCTCCTTACCATGTGATTAAATATCTTTGTTAATTGTTTCTTTTAGATATTGTCAATATTTATTATAAAATTTTGATAAAATCGTAAGAGGTAGGTTTTTTTAGATTTTATTCAGGTATCAATATGTATTGCTATTGCTACTAATGTCTTTCAAAGGTCTTTATTGTAATTTTTAATACCCCGTCCGCTTGTCGTAGCGCAGCGAAGATCCCGCTAATCGGGGCGGCGGAGAGCTTCATTGTACATATCAAATTATACTCGCTATCATTGATTATCAAGAAGAATTTGGATTAATACTTCAATATTTCTATTAAAAATGGAATTTTTATACATAATTAAAATAAATATTGACAATTTATTACATTATTTATAAAATACAATTTATCAATACAATTCCGTTTTCCTGCACATTGTAAAAGGATGTTATGAGTAAAGGAGGCATATGATGGAGCTTGATGCAGTAAATTATAATATTATTAGACAATTACGGGAAGGCCGAAAATCCTCAAAGGCCATTGCGGATAATCTTGGAGTTTCCCACAACACCATTAGAAGACGAATAGAGAAACTCACTCAAAAAGGTATCCTCGAAATAAGCGGTCTTATTGATACCGACAATCTTCCAAATCACATGCTGGCGATTGTTGGAGTAAACCTCAGAACCCGGGATCTGACCAAACGTGCGCAGGAAATTGGTGAACTTAAAGGCGTGATATCAGCTGGAGTAGTGACAGGAAGGTACGACGTCATTGTGTTAATAATGCTAAATAACGAGAACGATCTATTGAAGTTCCATACAAAGGAAATGCCGAAAATAAAAGATGTCACATTCACGGAAACCTTTGTCATGTACAAGAACGTAAACTGGAAAGTCCCCTACGTCTTTTGACTATCTCAACCATTTTACTTGAAAAAGGTAAGCTGAAAGGAGTGAATAAAATGAAAATGACCGGCAGAGAAAGGGTATTAAAAGCAATAAATCATGAAGAACCGGACTGTGTCCCTGTAGATATGGGAGGATTGGATGTGACAACTATTATGGCCGGTCCTTACAAACGACTCTGTGAATATTTGGAAATTGATCCTCACCCGATTTATATGGCAGATACGATGGAGCAGACTGTGATTATTAACGATAAGGTTTCCGAAAAGATAGGCTGTAACACGAATGCGAAGGTCGTCTATTTTCTGCCGAAATCGTGGTATGAGGGGAGGGCATATGATGGAACACCAGTTTTACTGCCGGATGGGTTTCGACCTGAGATCCTCTCTGACGGATCTCAAGTGATCATGGATTCCGAAGGTAATCATGACTTAGCTATGCCGAAAGATGGGTTTTTTTTGATGCCGCAAGATATCCCATGAAAGATGTTGATTCTGTTTCGGAACTGGATGCATTTTCTGATATGATAGAAAATTTTGATCGGCCATCATGGGCAGATCTTCCATGGGAAGAATTAGCCGAATATGTAAAAAATCTACGAGAAAAAGAAGACAAATTTCTGGTGGGCACGTTTCAGGGACATATTTTTCAGGCATCTCAATTTTTAAGAGGTTGGGGAGAGTTCATGCTCGACCTGGCCATGAGACCGGCTTTTGCTGAAGCGCTTATGGATCGCGTAGCAGAAGCGCATATGAGGGCATTCGAACGATATGCCGATACGGTGGGGCGGTATGTTGATGTCATAGAAGTTGCCGATGATTTGGGTATGCAGGATGCCCTCTGGATGAGCCCGGAAACCTATCGAAAACATGTAAAACCCTATCATGCTAAATTTTATAGATTCATAAAGGAGAAATGTGATGCCTACTTGCTCATGCACAGCGATGGGTCTTTGTATCCTATTATTCCTGATTTGATCGAAATCGGTGTTGATATTTTGAATCCGATTCAATATACGGCCAGAGAGATGGAATTGGCAAGGGTGAAGAAAGAATTTGGAAATGATCTGTGTTTTTGGGGTGTTGGAGTAGATCCACAAAACATATTGCCTTTTGGAACACCAGATGAGGTTGCAGATGAAGTAAAGAGAAATATAGATATAATGGCACCCGGCGGGGGATTTATTTTTGGCTCTAATCACAATATCATAGAAGGTGTGCCGACTGAAAACATTATTTCAGTGTATCAAACGGCTGCGGAGTACGGCAAGAAATAAGCTGCCTGATAGTTATACTATAACTGACCACCTCTGTGCTTCTGGATTTTTTCATTTGCCATATGCCATTTACTTCGTTGTTATTCAATTGTAATTTGCTTTGCTGTTATTCGATTAAAATTCGATTATCATTTGTCGATTAATAACTATTGAATCTCTACTGAATGACCACTGAATTTCCATTAAATGACCAACTGTCAGTCTGATACAGAATTAAAAAAGCTTAAAATAAGACCGTTTTAAGCATATAAATACATAAGTGATATGAAAGGAGTATTAGCATGTCTAAAATCAGTGTATTCATGAGCCCTGAACAAACAATTTTTGGCCGTGATTCCGCCAAAGAGGTAGGAAAGTATGCCAAATTACTTGGAGCTAAAAAGGTCTTTATAGTCACCGATGAGATTATTGCCGGCCTTGAAATTTTTAAAAATATAGAAAAATCTCTCAAGGCTGCAGCTCTTGATTATTACGTATATGCTGAGGTCGATCAAAATCCTACGGATGTTCAAATTGAAAACGGAGCAAGACTTTACAAGGAAGAAAAAGCAGACTTTCTCTTAGCTGTAGGCGGTGGAAGCTCCATTGACAGCGCAAAGGCCATAGGGATACTCGCCGATAATCCCGGATCGATCCGAGATTATGCTTGTAACTATATCACCGGTATGGATTCCAATCCCATGAACAATGCCAATCCCATCCCCCCTTTAATCACAATTCCAACCACCGCCGGAACCGGGAGCGAAGTCGGCGCCTGGGTGGTGGTGACCAACACCAAAGATAACTATAAATTTTTTGCAGGGGGATGGAACTGTCTTCCCAGGATCGCCATTGTGGACCCTGTTATGACGTCGACTATGCCGCCTTCTTTGACTGCCGACACAGGTATCGATGCGCTCTGTCATGCCATTGAAGCTTACTGTACACCATATGGCATGCCTCAGGCAGACGTGTTTGCCCTGGAAGCTATAAAACTTGTCGTGAAGCATCTGGGACAGGCTGTAGCAGACGGCTCCAATATGGATGCAAGGGAGGGAATGGCCATGGGAGCTTTGCAAGCAGGGTTATCCATGAATGCTGGATGTGGCGGGATTCATGCTCTCGGGCTTCAACTTACATCAAAATATGGAATCCCCCATGGAAGGACTCTGGCTATTATGATGCCAGGTGTTATGAGATATAATCTGATTGCCTGTGTAGATCGATTTGTTGATATTTCAAAAGCAATGGGTGAGAATGTTGAGGGATTGAGCCAAATGGAAGCAGCAGAAAAAGCGCCCTTTGCAGTTGAACAATTTGCCCGATCTCTTGGGATCAAGACGACACTGTCAAAAGAGACAGAAGACCCTGAATTGATACCTATCTGTGCAAAACACGCCCTGGAGAACGAAAATATCAATGGGAACCCTCGCATGCCAACGCTTGAAGAGGTAGAGGAACTTTACAGACAGGCTTATGACAAGTAGTCGGTGACAATTCAGATCTATGAAAGGGGGTGATACAATCTTTTTGTTTTTATCCAAAGATCATCGAAGGGCAATTTTTAACAACTAACCATAACATACTAACCGGCCAAACATTAAAAATACCTTGGCCACTAAAGGGAGGGGCTAATTATGTCAAAATTAAGAGAACTCGAAGGTTTATTTAAAGATGGAAAGATTACCCGCCGTGAGTTTATAGCGCGCGTGTCTGCGTTGGGCCTAGCGGCCGCGGTGTCTCCCGCTTTGCTGTCAAGCCCTGCGCGTGCTGCGAAACCTAAAAAAGGGGGACGGTTCAGACAGGGCCTGACCGGAGGTTCGACAACCGATTCACTGGACCCCGGCACAATCCCGACCACAATGCCGATGAATATCAACTGGCAAATCAGGAATTGCCTGGTTGAAGTGGACTACAAGGGTAACGCCACTCCTGAACTTGCCGAAAGCTGGGAATCCACGCCAGATGCATCCATATGGACCTTCAAACTTCGCTCGGGTGTAGAATTTCACAACGGAAAAACCATGGATGCCGAGGATGTTGTCTATTCGATCAATCATCATCGAGGAAAAGACTCAAAATCCGCAGCCAAGGGCATTGTTGATCCTATCAAAGACATTAAGGCAGACGGCAAGTCCACGGTGGTATTCTATCTGGACGGCGGCAATGCCGACTTCCCGTTTATTATGAGTGACTATCATCTGCCCATCGTACCCGCCGGCACCAAGGGACCTGACTGGGAAAAGGGAATCGGCACGGGTGGCTACATGCTTGTAACCTTTGAGCCTGGCATCAGGGCTTTTACCAAACGAAATCCTAACTATTGGAAGGAAGGGCGCGCCCACTTTGACGAGGTTGAAACGCTCGGTATTGCGGATGTCAATGCCAGGACTAATGCCTTGAAAACGGGTCAAATCGATTATATGGGCAGGTGTGACCTGAAAACCATTCACTTGCTGAAAAGGACACCCGGCATTAAGATCACAAATGTCACCGGGCCAAGGCATTACTCGATCCCAATGCTGACCGACATCCCACCCTATGACAATAATGATGTCAGGCTTGCACTGAAATACGCGATTGATCGTGAGCACATCCTAAAGTCTATTCTGCGCGGTTACGGTTCCATCGGCAATGACCATCCCATAGGACCATCCTACCGGTTCCATGCCAATGAATCTGAATTGCCTCAGAGAAAGTACGACCCGGACAAGGCCAGGTTCCATATTAAGAAGGCTGGAGTGGAAGGTCACGTCTTTAAGCTTCATGCCGCCGAGGAGGCGTTCGGCGGGGCCGTGGATGCTTCTGTTCTTTACAGTGAACACGCCGCCAAGGCGGGTATCAAGATCGAGGTGGTGCGGGAACCGAATGACGGTTACTGGAGTAACGTCTGGATCAAAAAACCCTGGTGCATGTGCTTCTGGAGCGGCCGGGCGACCGAAGACTGGATGTTTTCCACTTCTTATGCGGCAGATGCAAACTGGAACGACACCCACTGGAAGCACGATCGGTTCAATAAGCTGCTCAAGATGGCCCGGGCCGAACTTGACGACGTTAAACGTCGTGAGATGTACGTGGAAATGCAGCGTATTTCCAGTAATGAAGGTGGCAACCTCATTCCCATGTTTGCAGACATTGTTGGAGCTACAAGTAATAAAGTAATATTTGAGAACGTAGCACCGCTCTGGGAAGATGACGGTGAGAGAAACACCGAGCGCTGGTGGTTCGCATAATTCAACAGAGAAGCCACGCCTCAAGGTAGCGTGGCTTCTCTATCAATGTTTTTTGTTTATTCATTTATACGCGCAAAGCCGAATATAGAACTTTGTCCGTTTTTTAAGAGCAAGTAAGGAGGCAAACCTATTAGAATTCAACGATTGGAGACTTTTACACGCAAGGACCTCAGTTTTGTCAAGCTCATCACCGACGACGGAGCCCAGGGAATGGGACAAATATCGCCCTATGACGCCGATATATCGGCGCTTGTGTTCCATCGCCTGATAGCGCCAGTCGCCCTTGGAGCAGACCCCATGGACCTCGACGGGCTGGTAGATCTCATCATGGAGGAGACCTACAAGTACCCCGGAAGTTTCGTATGCCGGGCACTTGCGGGCCTTGACACAGCCATCTGGGATATGAGGGGCAAACTGGAAGGAAAAAGCGTCTGCGAACTGTTAGGCAGCAAGCCCTGTGCCCTGACTCCCTATGGTTCTTCAATGAGTCGTGAGATCACTCCCAAGGATGAGGCTGCCCGATTGGTTCGCCTGCGCGACGAATACGGCTATCGCTCCTTCAAGATTCGTATAGGCAAGATCAATGGTCATGACGAGGATGAATGGCAGGGCCGCACTGAAGAGTTGTTGCCCACAGTGCGGCAGGCGATCGGGGACGAAATAGACCTCAAGGTGGATGGCAACAGTTGCTATACACCTGCCAAGGCCATCGAGGTATCCAAGATGCTGGAGGACTATGGCGTATCCCATTTCGAGGAACCCTGCCCATACTGGGAACTTGATTGGACCGCCGAAGTGACACGCGTAAGCAATGTGCCCGTGGCAGGCGGCGAACAGGACTACGACCTGAAACAATGGGAACGGATGATAGGAATGCACGTTATGGACATTGCCCAACCCGATGTCTGCTATATTGGTGGCATCGCGCGCGCTATGCGAGTGGCAAAGATGGCTAAGGAGGCGGGCATGCTTTTCGTGCCCCACACATCCAACCTTTCACTTGTTACCGTGTTTACTATGCACATGCTGGCTGCGATCCCCGATTGGGGACCACATTTTGAGTTCACAATCGAGAAAGAGGCTTTGACCGAAGACATCTTCTATCCGGCATTGCATGTATGCAACGGGCAAGTCAAGATACCCGAAGGGCCCGGATGGGGTGTGGAGATTAACCCGCGCTGGCTTGCCGACGCAAAGCGTCAGGTGATCGAATTATAGTGAAATAAGGAGTTATCATGCCAAACGGTTATACCGGAAATATCCTTCACGTTGATCTTTCTTCAACTACTATTTCCATTGAAAATCCTTCACCAGAATTTTATCGGAAATATATGGGCGGAAGTGCCTTGAATTTATACTATCTTCTCAAAGGAATGCCTGCCGGAACTGATCCTTTTGAGCCTGAAAACATTTTGGCCATAAGCGCCGGAGTTACGACCGGAACACCCATTTCAGGACAAAGTCGCGTTACCGCTACGGCCAAGTCACCCCTGACCGGGGCAATTGGTGACTCTCAGTCAGGAGGTTTCTTTCCTGTGGAACTTAAATTTTCCGGGTTTGACGCCATTATCATTAAAGGGAAATCTCCTTCTCCTGTTTATCTGTGGCTTCATGATGGAAAAGCAGAAATTAAAAGCGCGGAACATCTCTGGGGTAAATTTACCGCAGATACCGAAAGATGCATAAAAGAAGAACTTGACGACACTAAGATAAAAACTCTTACAATCGGACCGGCAGGCGAAAAAATGGTCCGGTTTGCAGCAATCATGAGCTCATCCAACCGGGCAAATGGCCGCACCGGTCTTGGGGCGGTGATGGGAAGCAAGAAATTGAAAGCCATTGCGGTTCGGGGCAGGCAAAGACCGGTCTTGGCGGATAAACAAGGGTTTAATGATCTGGCCCGGTCAGGCGCCAACGCCTTGCCCACCTCAAGTGTAGCGGCGATGGGAAAATATGGGACTACAACGGCTATCGGCGGCCTGCACGCAGGAGGCGGGCTGCCCAGTTTTAACTTTAACTCCGGTGTGTTCGATCAGTGGGAGAAAATCAACGGAACCACCATGTATAAAAGCATTCAAAAAGGGGCAGGAGAAGGGAAGCAGCAAAAATACGGAAAAGCTACATGTTTCGCTTGTGTGGTCAGATGTAAAAACATCGTTGAAATTAAAGACGGCCCGTATCGTGTTGATGCAGTTTATGGCGGGCCGGAATTTGAAACCCTTGCCGCCTTCGGTTCATACTGTGGTATCGGCGATTTGCCGGCCATTGCCAAGGCGAATGAGCTGTGTAACAAATACGGGATGGATACGATATCGTGCGGCGCTACGATTGCCTGGGCCATGGAAGCATTTGAAAACGGTGTGCTTACAAAGGAAGATACAGATGGAATGGAATTAAAATTTGGCAATGCTGAGGCGATGGTGCAGTTGACGGAGATGATCGGCCGAAGGGAAGGGTTCGGAGCAATTTTATCGGGGGGTTCGGCTCTTGCGGCACAAAAACTCGGACGCGGCTCAGAATTTCTTATCACCTGCAAAGGGCAGGAAGCGCCAGCACACATGCCCCACGTTAAAAAGAGTCTTTCTCTTATTTATGCGGTAAACCCCTTTGGCGCCGATCATATGAGCAGCGAGCATGATTCTGCTTACGGAAAAGCTTTTAAATATTACCGGGAAAGACTACAAATGCTGGGTCTTTCCGATCCCCAACCACCTCGGAGCCTAAACCGGGAAAAGATTAATTTTATCTGCAAGACCCAGCAAATTTACAGCATGATTGACAGCCTCAACCTTTGCCAGTTCGTACACGGACCCACCTGGCACCTTTATGGTCCGGCCGAGATCGTTACCCTCGTTAAAACCGTCACTGGCTGGGATGTAACTATTGACGAGCTTCTTACTGTCGGAGAGCGGCGTCTTAATATGATGAGAGCGTTTAATGCCAGGGAAGGAATCGATTCGAGTCAGGACAAATTGCCGGAAAAATTCTTTAAAAGAGCCTTGAGCGGCGGACCTACCGACGGCTTGAAGATAGACAGGGCTGAATTTGAAACCGCTCGGGAGGAATATTTCCGCCAGTCAGGATGGAACGTGGAATCAGGTGTGCCGACGCGAAAAATCCTGGAAAAGCTGGGACTGAAATGGGTGGCGGATATTTTGGAAAAGGAGATAATATAAGATGCGCTTGAGAAATATGATCACTGCTGTTGACACTCACGCAGGTACACCAATGCGAGTTATAACGGGTGGTGTTGTCCATATACCCGGTGAAGCAATTTTTGAGAAGATGAAATGGTTGAAAGCCAACGGTGACGAACTCCGTCAGCGCATGTTGCGCGAACCCTGCGGATATCCGGCTATGTGCTGTAACTTAATCCTGCCCCCAACCCATCCGGATGCTGATGCAGGTTTTATCATTATGGAGCAGACAGAATATCCGCCTATGTCAGGAGGAAACACTATTGCGGTTGCTACTGTTCTTTTGGAGACGGGTATGCTGCCCATGCAAGAGCCCGTGACAGAACTAATGCTCGAATCCCCTGCCGGGTTGATCCCTGTTCGTGCAAAATGCAACAATGGAAAAGTGACACAGGTTACTTTTCAAAATGTACCGGCCTTTGCAATACACATTGATGCTAAGCTTGATGTGCCTCATTTAGGCGAAGTTATGGTAGATATCGCATGGGGCGGCATGTTCTATGTTATTGCCGATGCAAAACAATTTGATCTTAAAATCGTTCCTGAGAACGGTGCAAAAATTGCTAAAATTGGTGAAATGCTTCGAGCCGCTGCAAGCGAACAACTACCTGTAGTGCATCCTGAGAACCCTGAATTTCGTAATGTAAGTATTTCTTTGCTATCTTCTCCTCCTGATCACCCGGAAGCACACCTTAAAAACGCAGTCACAATGTCAACCGGAACTGTTGACTGGGACAGGCCGGAAACCTGGACCGGCGCTATAGACAGGTGTCCATGTGGAACAGGTACTTGTGCCAGGATGGCAGTGCTCCATGCACGGGGTGAATTGAGACTTAATGAAGATTTTCGTCATGAAGGCATCCTTGGTACGATTTTCACAGGACGACTGATTGAAGAGACGAAGGTTGGCCCATATAAGGCAGTGGTCCCAACTCTAGGAGGTCAGACCTGGATTACAAGTTTTTCAAACTATGTCGTTGACCCCACCGACCCCTTTCCAAATGGTTTCACTGTCGGGGACCTTTGGGCGTAATCATCAGGTAGAAAAGTCACTGATTCTTGGAATTGAAGTATAATTGATTCAGGTAGTAGCTTTTTATCATTAGTGTTTACAACCAGCCGCTTACTAAATTACGGAAAATTAAAGGTTTGAGGAAGATCATGCTTCGTCCCTGCGACAATAATGATTTCGAGAGCATTTACTCTATCGTCAATGATGCTGCAAAAGCTTACAAGGGTGTTATCCCTGAAGACCGCTGGAAAGAGCCTTACATGTCGAGAGAAGAGTTGAGGCATGAAATCGATCAGGGTGTGGTATTCTGGGGATATGAGGAAAATTGCAAATTGATTGGTGTAATGGGTATCCAACAAGTTCAAGATGTGACTTTAATCAGACATGCCTATGTACACACAGACAGACAAAATCAGGGCATTGGTGCAAAATTACTGTCAGAACTTCGCAGACAAACTGAACATCCGATTTTGATCGGCACTTGGGCAGATGCTGTTTGGGCAATTCGCTTTTATGAAAAACACGGATTCCGGCTTGTTTCAGAAGGAGAAAAGAATTTGCTGCTTAAAAAGTATTGGTCCATTTCCGAGCGTCAAATGGAAACTTCCGTGGTTCTGGCAGACAAGAAGCGGCATGATTCATTTCAAACAGAGGTAAACAAGAGATAGTGAGGTGGCCGGGATCTTTTTTATACTCAACCACCCACGATCTCAAATACACAATATACTATATCATTCTTTCCCCCCGCACCAGATCTTCGTAAGTCTCCCTTGCTCGGATCACCTCAACAAGGCCATTTACCACCAGCACTTCCGCTGCCCGTGGTCTCGCATTATAGTTGGAAGCCATTACAAATCCATAGGCGCCAGCGCTCATCAAAGCCAGGAGGTCTCCTTGATCCACCCGCTCTATTTCACGATCCCGGGCTAAGAAATCCCCGGATTCACATACCGGCCCGACAATATCCGCAAACATAGTATCCTTTTTCGAACGGACCACCGGCTCAATTCGATGATGGGCATCGTACAAACTGGGCCGAATCATATCCGTCATTGACGCATCCACAATCAAAAATGTCTTATATGTCGTTTCCTTAACGTACAATACTTTCGTCACCAAGATACCCACGTTACCCATCAAAGATCGTCCGGGCTCGAAAATCACCCGTAAGCCTGTACGTTTAAGGACCGGGAGTATTGCCTGTACCAACTCAGACGGCTCAGGCGGTTCTTCTTCTGAATATCGGATCCCCAATCCACCACCGATGTCAATGTATTCCAACTGGATCCCTTCACTCCGGATTTGCTCCGCAAGATTCACTAAGCGTTCAGCGCTCTCCACAAAAGGTTTTACCCTGGTGATTTGAGATCCGATGTGCGCATCAATCCCAACCACCTTAACGTGGTTTAATCCCGCTGCTAACTTGAAGGTTTCCAGCGCCTGATCATGTGAGATACCGAATTTATTTTTTTTCATCCCGGTGGCGATATAGGGATGGGTTTTCGGGTCTACATTCGGATTGATCCGAAAAGCGATCCTGGCTGTCATCACCATCTCTCCGGCGATGTTGTTTATCCGCATAAGTTCTGGAACAGATTCCACGTTGAATGCCAAAATCCCGGTTTCAAGGGCATAGCGGATCTCTTCATCTTTCTTTCCCACCCCCGAATATACTATCCTTTCCGGTGGAAAACCCGCTAGGAGGGCCCGGTGCAATTCCCCACCGGATACAATATCCACACCAATTCCCTCTTGGGCGAGAATATGCAACAGCGCCAGATTGCCATTTGCCTTCATCGAATAACACGTCAGATGCGGCATATCCCCGAACGCCCGGTGCAGGCTATGGCAATGCCTGATCAACGTGCGATAGCTGTATAGATAAAATGGCGTATCCACCTCTTGTGCAATCTGCCGAATATCAACGTCATCGCAACATAGAATATTGTCATGATATTCAAAATAGTTCATCCACGTTCTCCCTTCCGAGACCTTTGCAAAAAATCCCCTTTTGTCCAATTTCTGCGTGATCGCTCAATTGAGGTATTACACATATTTAATACTATCATAGGTTTCAATCTGCAAATCAAAAAAGAAAAAAAGTAATATTTAGCTGTTTGAAAACTGAGCCACTTCAAAGGTAATTAAATTTTAAACCGTGTAAAACTCGCGCATAAGTGAGTGTAAAGAAAGAAGGGTGAGGTCAGACAGTTACACGATCCTGCTATCTATAATTGTTTTCAGAAGGCTAAATTAATACGAAAAAATGTTTCATATACATGATTGTTTACAATACACTGCTTTTGATGTTAAAAACAACCATAAAAATACTGTCTGCTCCGGAACGTTCCGAGACCTTTGCAAAACGCCCCCTTTTGCCCAATTTCTGTGTTAGGCTCAAATTTTAATCCTCGAAATACTCAATGTATGCCTGTGGTTAAGATTTTCGCCCGCCTTGAACTTGAACAAAATTGAGCATTTTGCAAAGGTCTCGTTCCAAAGATATCCAAATGGTGAATTATGCTAAGACCGAATCTTCCTGCCATAAACGATGAAGAAGGTTTAATTGTACCGGAAGGCCTTCCGATTGTGATGGATGCTCATGTCCACATTTTCCCCCATAACATATTTTCTGCTATACGGCAGTGGTTTAATGAAAACGCCTGGCCCATCCGATACAGGCTATCCACTTCCCAGGTGTTGGACTACCTGCTATCTCGTGGCGTAAGTCATGTCATTGCACTCCAGTATGCACACAAACCCGGAATTTCTCAGATGTTGAATCGATATATGGTGAAAAAATGCAGCGAGTTTCCCAATATGGTTACAGGAATGGCCACAGTATTTCCCGGTGAAGAGAATGCTGATGGAATTCTTAAAGAAGCCTTTGATTGTGGTTTAAATGGGGTAAAACTGCATGCCCATGTCCAGTGCTTTAATATGGATTCAACGGAAATGGATATAATTTATGATTTATGCGAATCCGAGAAAAAGCCCATTGTGATGCATGTTGGCCGAGAACCCAAGAGCACGGCTTACAATTGTGATCCTTATCAGCTTTGCAACGCGGAAAAGTTAGAACGGGTATTAAAGAACTTTCCCAAACTAAAAATTTGCGTGCCTCATTTGGGATTTGATGAGTTTTCCGCTTACAGAAAACTAATTGAGAAATACGACAACCTCTGGCTGGATACAACCATGATTCTATCGAATTACTTCACAATAGAGGACAAAATTGAACTTGAAGCCTTTAGGATAGATCGTATAATGTATGGATCTGATTTCCCAAACATTCCATATGCCTGGGACAGAGAACTAAAGTGGCTAAAAAAATCAGGACTCACACATGATAGTTTAGAGTGGATACTATATAAAAGTGCTGCCTACCTATTCAAAATATAAGCTATCCCGCATTTTCAGATTATGAACGCTGAATCCCGCCTGCCATCCGGAGGGCAGGTTTGAATCCCTGAACGGTTACCATTGATCTCTGTTTGCTGCAAATATGGGGTGCGAAACTTGACTCACTGAATTGTAGAAATGAGAATGCCGGCGCTAACCAGTGCGGTTCCGCCACAACGGTTGAACCAACAACGTACTTTTTCATTCTGCATAGTATCTCGAAGTTGACCCGCAAAAATAGCATATATCGTTGCATTTACGGTTGCCAAAAAAAGAAAAGTTGATCCTAAAATCAGAAGTTGTGGAAATGTTTGACGATACGGGTGGATGAATTGTGGCAAAAATGCAACGAAGAAAGCTATGCTCTTAGGATTTAGTGCGGTTACAATGAATGCCCTTTTAAATAGTATGTGATTTGATGTTTCTTTGTGAATAATGCTTATTTCATATTTATCCGAATTTGATCGCCAAAGTTTGATTCCAAGGTAAATAAGATAAGCTGCCCCAATCCATTTCAAAAAAAAATAAAGAGATGCGGAGGTTTTCAAAATTGCACCAAGCCCCAAAATTGAAAGAGTCATTGCAGTAAAATCGCCAATTGTAACACCGACGACAAGTGGTATAACCGCACTACGACCATGTGATATTGCCTGGCTTATAACTAAAATAATTGTAGGACCTGGTATTACCAAAATTATTTCCGATGCAAAAATAAAAGCTATCCACATTTCTAAAGTCATACGGAACCTTTAAGATTCATACTAAATAGTTTTGCGCGCTTAATAACTTCCATAAATTAAATGAAATAAAGTAATAAGATGTTGCTTTTTAAAAAACAAATATAGAGAAAACCATGCTTGTGTGTCAAGATCAAACCCGACTTTAGATTATGATATTGAGTTTATCTTTCTATAGCATATCTACCCTTTAGATTCCCATACATCAGATGACCGTTCAACAATTTTTTCAAAATTTTAATATAGACTTCCTTTTCCCGTAATATTCTTTTGGTAAGACCAATAAGCTAATTTTATTTGATCAGCTTCAGTTTGTTATGAATGATATAAAATTTGTAAATTTTATAGATGTGACTTTAAATGAACAGAATAAAAATAAATAATAATATAAATATCAATAAGATTTATTATATTATCAAAAATTTTTAAAAATTAAAAAAAACTTGACAAAGGATGTAGCGGGGTTTATTTGTTGGATAATTGGCAAGGCCAATTTTATTATTAAGGTGTCTTTATGAAAAACAAGTCCACAGAAATTCTTAAGCCAATACAAAAAAGTTCCGTTGCAGAAAAAGTTATTCATCAGATTAAACTGCTTATAGAAAGCGGCAGTTTTCCACCGGGTAGCCGTTTGCCGACTGAACGTGAGTTGGCAGGTATTATAAAGGTTAGTCGCCCTTCGATTCGAGAGGCCTTGAAGGCCTTAAGCCTATTGGGGGTTGTTGAGAATCGACATGGAAGTGGAACATATCTAACTGAAAATACTAATAAATTTCCTTCAGAGGCGTTTGATATTCTCTTTTTAATTAATAAGACAATGATTCTTGATATTTTCGAGGCACGCAAGGGAATGGAAGGCTGGCTGGTCTCGCTTGCGGCCCGGAGAAGGACCGAAGATGATTTGATTGCTATGCAAAAAGCCATAAATTCCATGAAAGATTCTATACAAAATATAGAGGAATATACAAAAAACGAAAGAGAGTTTCATATGGCGGTGGTTGATGCGGCTAAAAACAATGTGGTCTCGCTTTTAATGGATAGACTTTACTCGCTGTTAGAGGAAACAAAAGCGCAGCTTTACGTTCTTGATGATGATTTGGATGAAAGGCTGAAAGATTTTGAGCGTCACTGTCAAATATATCACTGTATTGAAGAAAAAGATGAGCAGGGCGCTGCGGTGAGCGTGCTTTATGATCTGATGGTATTTGAAAAGAAACTAAAAGGCTTGAACGGATCCAAGTAGCTTTAAATTATATTTAAAATGGTCATATTTTGAGTTTTTTTATACTGTGCCAGACTGACAGCCGGATATTCAATGGAAATTCAGTAGCCATTCGGTGGAAATTCGATGGTATTCTGTGGTTATTTACTTTAGTTAGATAAAATCCATCGGTAAATAATTGAATTTCAGCGAAGCGAATTTCAACTGAATTTCAACCGAATTTCAATCAACTGACAGCGAAGCGAATTACCAATTTTATATATCAAATACAGCCTTGGTGAGGTCGACCGGTGTGTATTAACAAAACGGAGGTTGAAATGATAAGTTTTTTTGACGTGATTGATCGGGCAATGACAGGTCCTCATTGCCCTGAGTCGGATTTCGAGATGAAAGTGCTATATCCGAAAATCCAGGAGGTGGTCGGTAAGTATAGCATTCAATATGACCCTGATAATCCTATCCCGGCGGATGATGATCTGGCGGATCGGGTTTTTAATGCAGGGTTTGATCTGTATCAGGAAGTTGGTCTTTATTGCCCGGATACTGAACGCATAATGAAATTTAGCAAACAGGAATTATTGGACGCATTGAACGATGCCCCTTCCAGGTCTGTTCTGGGAGAAGGTAAGGATACAGCAATATTAAGAGGCCGTAAGCCCGAGAGCGATGATCCGCCATTCTGCTGGATAGGTTCCCTGGGGGCGGCCGTGTCAACGGAAGAGTTATATGCTAGTATTATGGAGGCCTACGGGCTTTGGTTGCCTTTGGCCAATGGAATTACAGCGCCGAGCCTTACGACTATTAACGGGCGCACCGTGCGGACAGGAACGCCGTTAGAGGTGATGGCAGCAATCCGGGTGACGGCCATGGGGCGTGAAGCCCTTCGGAGGAGCGGTCGACCAGGTTTAGCTATCATGAATAACATTGCAACCGCCGGTTCTGACGTTGCAAAGATTGCTGGTAGTCAGTTCGGGTTAAGGCCAACGGATTCATGGGTGATGGGACATACGGCTGAATTTAAATTAGGATTTCATCGTCTTAATGAAATAGCCTTTGTTGAGCCACTGGGGGGTATCATTATTGGAGAAACGGCGCCCATTCTTGGTGGTTTCTGTGGCGGTCCCGAGGGAACCGCCGTTGCAAATGCCGCATATCATTTGAGTGCCATCATTGCCGGCCGGGCCGATGCACAACTGACGTTTCCAACTCATTTCAAGCTTGGATGCACTTCACCAAGACAGGCTATATGGGCAAAGAGCGTAAGCGTTCAAGCTATGACCAGAAACAGTCATTTGCCGGTTTTTGTTGATCATTATGCTGCCGCAGGAGCTATGACGGATATGTTTTTCTACGAAGCTGCCGCAGATAACATTTCAACCGTGGCGTCGGGTGGACACATCACCAGTGCAGGTGTCGCTAAAGCCACAAAAGTTGATCATTTTACACCCTTTGAGCCAAAGTTTAGTTCTGAAGTTGCCCATGCTGTTCCCGGGATGAAAAGATCTGAAGCCAACCAAATTGTAAAAAAACTACTGGACAAATATGAAAGCCGGCTCGGAAATCCGCCGGTCGGCAAGAAATATGAAGAATGCTGGGATACTCAACGTAAGGTGCCGAACGAAGAATATGTTAATTTTTATGAAAATATTAAAAAGAAAATATCGGATATAGGAATTCCGCTGAAAAAATAAAAGGAGCAAACACCATGGTAACAAACGAAATATTTGATAAGCTGAAGAATTCTGTTGTTGAGATGGACGAAGATAAAGCAGAAAAATATGCTAAAGAAATTATTAATAAAGATATTGATCTTCTTGAAGGTATTGAAAAGGGTTTATCGGCAGGGATGAATATTATAGGCGATAAATTTGACAGGGGAGACTGTTTTCTCCCGGAATTAATTCGTGCCGCAAATAGCTTTAATAAAGCGATGACTATAATTGAACCTGAAATTATGAAGCGCGGGCAAAAGCACACAAGCCAGGGTATTGTAGTGGTGGGGACGGTTAAGGGAGATATCCATAAAATTGGAAAGGATATCCTTGCCATGCTGATGAAAGTAAGAGGTTTTGAGGTTTATAATCTGGGGGAAGATGTTCCCATGTCGACCTTTTTTTACAAGGCAGAAGAATATAATGCCGATATAATAGGAATGTCATCTCTTTTAACAACAACAATGCCGGCACAAAAAGAGGTCATAGATTTTTTAAAAGAAAAGAATGTTCGGGAGAGATATATTGTTATGATAGGCGGTGGGCCTGTCACTGAAAACTGGGCAAGCGAAATAGGTGCGGACGGATATACGGAAACAGCAGAGGAAGCAGTAAAATTGGCTGCGGAACTTGTTCATGCTAAAAAATGATATCTCTAAGCCAAATTGTATATAAGATAAATTTTTTTTACCACAAAGTACACGAAGGAACACGAAAAAATCAAATATTTTAGCTACTTAAAAAAAGCCGCTTCAAAGGTAATTAAATTTTAAACCGTGTAAAACTCGCGCATAAGTGAGTGTAAAGAAAGAACAGTTCATGTCTTTTTAATAAAACAGCTAAACTATAAATACCGATTAGCCATTAAAACATATAATGCAAGCCCCTGTTCTTTCTTAACTCTCACTAATACGCTCAGACAGTTACCCGATTAAAATTAAACAACCTTTGAAGCCTGCTATCTCTAATTGATTTAAGAAGGCTAAATTAATACGAAATATTTTTATCATTATTATCCTTCGTGATCTTCGTGGTTAGATCAAATATGATTTTTTTGCTCTTGGCTTGTCTGTGTCAGGTTGTTGGTTAATAAATTGATCAATTATTGCTGGAGGATCAAATGAAAGATGTAAATAATGTAACACATGAAATAACAAAACATGTTTTTGGTACGTGGAGCAAGCAAAAGGCATGGAAATCCCCTAAATTTATAACTGATGCTGAAGGTGTTTATTTTTATGACGACAAGGGGAAATCTTATCTAGATTTTACATCCCAATTCATGTGTTCAAATCTTGGGCATAAAAATACGGCATTAATTGAAGCAATAGTGAAACAGGCAAAAAAATTACCATATATTGCACCTGCTTTTGTGCATGAAACTACATTTAATGCTATAGAGGCATTAAAATCGGTAATACCTGCGGGAATGAAAAAACTTTTTTTTTCAACCAGTGGAACCGAAGCCAATGAAGCGGCTTTGAAGATTGCAAGACAATTTAAAGAGCCGTCATATAAAATATTTTCCAGATATCACGCATTTCATGGTGCCACGCCTGGATCGATTACGCTTACAGGCGATCACAGAAGATGGCCTGCTGAAAAAGCGAGAAATACAGTACAAGGGGTACGATTCGCACCGGATTGTTACTGTTATCGATGTCCCTTTAGCCTGGAATATCCGGATTGTAACATTCAATGTGCAAGATATTTGGATTATATGATTAAAGAAGAAGGAAATGTCGCTGCAATGATTGTTGAACCGATTGCCGGCGCCAATGGCCGACTGGTTCCGCCACCGGAGTATTTTCCTCTATTAAGAAAAATTTGTGACGAAAATAATGTTTTGCTTATTGCAGATGAAGTGATGACAGGCTGGTTCAGGACGGGAAAGCCTTTTGCCGTAGAACATTGGGGAGTTACTCCTGATATTTTAACAATGGCAAAGGGGGCAACCTCGGCTTATACACCTTGTGGAATTACGGCAACAACAGGCAAAATTGCCGATCATTTTGAAGAGAATCTATTTAACCATGGCCATACCTACGCGTATCATCCGCTTGTCTTATCGGTAATTCCGGCTGCCGTTTCCGAATACCAAAAAATAATTGAATCAGGGCTGCTCGAAAAAGCCGGTAAACACATTAAGGATAGTTTGTATCAACTTGCCGACAAACATGAATGTATCGGCGATGTTAGAGGTATTGGTCATTTTTGGGGGCTTGAACTGGTAAAAAATCGTAAAACAAAAGAACCTTTTAATGTTAAATCCGACGTATTTGGGGGAAAAGGTGTTATGATGACGGCAAAAATAGCCGGTGAGTGTGTGAAGAATGGTTTATGGATAATGTCGTGGTATGATGCAATCATGATTGCTCCTCCTCTGATTATAAATAAGGATCAAATAGATGAAGGTATCCACATTCTGGATAAAGCCCTATCAATTGGAGATAAGGAGGTTGAAAGTACCGGGCTGGCGGTATCGAAAAGTAGTGAATTCGTAACATTTTAGCTGGTTGAAAACAAAGCTGCTTTAAAGGCAATTAAATTTAAACACCTTAACCTGATCTTAAGGATGAAAGAGGAGAAAATAATATGAACATAGACGGATATTTAGGAAAAATTCTTAGGATTGATCTTACTAAAAGTGAAATAACAATCGAAGAATTGAATGAAGATTTCATAAGAAAATGGGTCGGCGGTGTTGGATTTGGCGCTAAATATCTTTGGGATGAGGTTCCTGCCGGCATTGAATGGTCTGATCCGGAAAACCGTATGATTTGGACAACAGGACCGCTCGCAGGTTCCGGGGTCTATGGGGCCGCCACTTTTAATGTTGCTGCCAAGGGGCCCATGACAAACCTGGCGGGTTGTTCACAGGCCAACGGATTTTTTGGCGCATATCTGAAATTTTCCGGTTATGATGGGATAATATTCCAGGGAAAGGCGCCGAAATTGGTTTACCTGTGGATAAAAGACGGGAATGTGGAAATCCGGGATGCTGAAAAATTTGCGGGATTGGATCTATTTGAATTGGAAGATAATCTTAGATCGGAACTAGACGTTAAGGGTAAACAGGTAAGTATATATGGTATTGGTCCAGCGGGTGAAAATCTCGTTCGCCATGCCACCATTGGCGGCGACTACGGGCATTTTGCGGCACATAACGGGCTGGGTGCTGTTATGGGATCAAAAAACCTGAAAGCTGTTGTCGCTTATCGTGGTAAAATCAAATTCAATATTAAAGATATTGAAAGTATGAAAGAGAATAATGAAGCCATGTTCGAGTTTGCTAAGGGTTTCGGACCACCCTATTACGAATGGGGTACGGGGGGCGGCTTTTCAACACTATGTTCCATAGGTGCTGTCCCGGTAAAAAACTATACAACTAACATATTCCCGGAGCACGAAAAGATGAATGGGCAGTACATGAGGACCCATTATAAAATTCGATCTCAACCCTGCTATAAATGTCATATTTCACATGTAAAAGAAGTCACAGTAACAGAGGGCCCTTATAAAGATTTTGTTGGAGAGGAACCTGAATTCGAACAGATTGCGGCCTGGGGCCCTCAAATCGGAAATACCGATCTTGGTGCAGTAGTGATGCTGACCAGGGAGGTTGATCGCCTGGGCATGGACTGCAATGAAGCCTCATGGACTATCGGGTGGATAATGGAATGTTATGAAAAGGGCGTTTTTCCCAAAGAAGATCTGGATGGTATGGATATGAATTGGGGCAATGTTGAGGCGGTTCGCGCCATGCTTCAGAAAATTGCAAAACGTGATGGGATTGGCGATATGTTGGCAGAAGGCGTTATGCGCGCTTCGCAGCAAATTGGTGGTGAGAGTACTGACTGGGCAATTTACACGCGCAAGGGCGCCAGCCCCAGAAGCCATGATCATCGCGGCCCTAGAAGGGCTGAATTGCTTGATACCTGTGTAACCAACACCAGTACAATCGAATCGACGTGGGCGGGTGTCCACCCCCAATTGGTCGACCAGCCTGAAGTAAAAGATCCCCTGTCACATGAAGAGATAGTTGAATCAAATGTCAAATTCAGCGGAATTCGCCAGTTTGATGACTGTTTGGGAACATGCAGGATAGCCTCTCCGGATTTGAAGCACCAGCTTGCCTGTGTAAATGCCGTTACCGGGTGGAATTTAACACTTGAGGATGCCTTTACAATCGGCCGGCGGGTTATCAACATGCTCAGAATGTTTAATTTCAGGCACGGATTGAAAAAAGAGGATGAACATCCTTCCGTGCGGTACGGGTCAACACCGGTAGATGGCCCTGCAAAAGGTAAGAGCATCATGGAAAAATGGGATCTAATGAAAGAACAATATTATACTCAAATGGGATGGGATCCCCAGACGGGCAAACCTTTGCCGCAAACGCTTGAGAAGCTCGATCTTAAAGAGTTGATTGACAGTTAGCCCGGATTGATTGCCATTCAATTCAAACTCTAAATCTTAGCCGGACATGCTGAAATCAAGAAGTTATGTTTTATCTAACCACGAAGACCACGAAGGATAATAATATAATAATCTTCGTGTTTCTTCGTGTACTTTGTGGTGAAAAAAATTTGCTATAAAATGCACAAAATTTAATTGCCTTTGAAGTGGCTTTGTTTTCAAACAACTAAAGTATTACAAAATTTCTAAGGGAGAATGGGTATTATGTTAAAAAGAAGTCAGAAGGCCGGTGTCTTTACAAATAATGGATGGGGGCTTCGTGCCTTTACTGACGATGATCTCGATACCATTCACCATGCATCATTGGAACTTTTCCAGGATGTCGGAGTTAAAATTGAAAACAAAAAAGCCGCTGAAATCTACTTTAGCTCAGGCTGCAAAGTGGAAAAAAAGGAAAATTACTGGATAGTTAAAATTCCTCCCTATATTGTGGAGGATAGTATCAGATTTGCTCCACGCCATGTTGTCCTGAAGGGGAAAACTCCGGCTTACGACTATTCCGTAGACCCAAAGAGCGTTAGTTTTACCACTTTTGGAGAAGTTACCAAAATCATAGATATAGACACCAGAAATATCCGGCAGACCGCACAAAAAGATTTGGCTGACATTGCACGCCTGTGCGACAGCATCGCTGACATAAAAATTATCCATCGTCCTGCCGCTTCCCTGGATAAACCCGCAGGAACCCATCCGGTCTATAATGCGGAAGCTTTGTTCGACAATACCGGTAAACACATTAATATTGGGCCTATCAATGAACTTAACCTGCGGACAATTGCCAGGATTGCAGCAGCCCATGTGGGAGGAAAAGAAAAATTTGTCGAACGATCTATTTTTACGACCATAATATGTCCGTCCAGTCCGCTGCGGTTGGAAAAATAGGCGGCCGACATGGTGATTGAATCAGCCCAAATGGATGGAGGCGGAATTATCGCCCATCCCGTTCCCTTAGCAGGAGCCAACAATCCGATCACCCTGGCAGGGATGGTAGTTAACCAAAATGTCGAGGCGCTTACCGCACTGATTTTGGCTCAATTGGTCCGAAAAGGAACCCGAACCATGTTCGGGACTGTCAGTACAATAATGGATATGCGTACCATGACAACCCCCTTCGGTGCACCGGAAATGGGAATGCTGAGTTCTGCCGCTGTGAAAATGGCGCAATACTACGGCCTGCCATGTATTGTCCCGGGCTCCCATTCGGACAGCAAGGTTTTGGACCCGCAAATCGGATACGAATCTGCCATCGGAGCTTTACTGAGCGCCCTGGCAGGCGCCAATTTTGTATATGGATTGGGGACCCTTGAGGACGCCATGATGTTTGACTATGCCAAGTTCATGCTGGATGTGGAGATGTCCAGAATGATTACCCATATTCTGGGTGGAATTCCGGTAAATAATGAACAAATGGCGCTTGAAGTTACACGGGAAGTGGGGCCTGGAGGGGATTTTCTCAGTACGGATCATACCCTTAAGCATATGCGAGAATATTTTCAACCGTCATTATTTGACCGCAATACGCGTGATACCTGGAATGAACTGGAAGTTAAAGATCTGAACGAAAGGGCCTATGCAGCGGCAAAACAACGACTTAAAACCCACGTACCAATGCCGGTATCGGAAGATATTAAAAAGGAAGTAGAGGAAATTATCGAAGAATATCTTGTGGAAGCGGGTGTCGTTAAAAAAAGTGCGAAGTGACGCATTAATCCCGGGCGGGGCTCACTTTTAACGCTTCATGTTTATCCGGGTTAGGTTATAGGTTATAGGTTATTTGTTATTCGTTAATTGAATGATGAAAACCGATCTTAAACTAATAACTCAAGTTTCGCACCCCTAAAACTATGTGGGGTAAGAGCCAAATACGATTTATAGGTATAATTTAAGGTGAATTCCGGAAATATATTATTGCGAAAGGCGGTATCAATTACGGCGTACCGGGTGGCCCAATATTTGGAATTTGACTAGCGCATGGGAATTGATGAAGGCATTTTAGTAATAATCCCAAATATTTTGGACCACTACCAGCATTTCAAGCATACAAATAAGATATCACCTCTCGCAAAAACATATTTCCTCATTCAAATTACAAGCTATGCACTATATTAATCTCTGTTGACTGCAAATATAGGGTGCGAAACTTGAGAAATAACTAATAACAAATAACGATTAACTTCGGCTTGTCCGGGTTAGGGGTGACAATATGAAAAGCAAAAGTGCCTGCCTTGTTGGCATCGAAAAGATTGAGATTCAGGAAAGAGACCTTGAGCCAGGTCCGGAAGAGGTGATAGTAAAGACCCATTTGGCAGGCATCTGCGGATCGGACAAGAACTTGTATCATGGTATTGTTCCACCGTCGGGCGGTCTTAATACGGAAATGCGCAGAGTCTTTTCGTATCCCTATTTCTTTGGTCACGAGGGTGGCGGGATTGTGGAGGCTGTGGGTGAAAATGTGCTTGAATTTGAACCAGGTGACAGGGTTATGGCCTTTGCCTGGGTTGAAACCTTTTCCGATTATTTTATAGCCGGAGAGAAAGACCTTGAAAAGGTTCCCGAAGGGATGAGCATGGATCTGGCGTGCCTTGGCGAACCAATTGCCTGCGCAGTCTTTTCCGGTCTTATGTCTCAAATCCAGATGGGTGATGTGGTTGCTATCTTCGGGATGGGATTCGCGGGCCAGATCATGGCACAGGTGGCAAGGGGAAAGGGGGCTTACAAGGTTATCGGGGTTGACGTAGTGGAGGGCAAACTCGATCTTGCCAGAGATCTGGGGTTGGACTATCCCATCAATGCTAAGAAGGAAAATCCTGTGGAAGCCATCCTTGATCTTACCAATGGACAGGGCGCGGATGTTGTTGTCGAAATGGCGGGAACAGAAAAGTCCGTAAACATGTGCACGGCCGCAGTAAAGCATAACAGAGTTATGGTTTTTTACAGTTGGATTACCCAGGACATTAATCTAAATATTTCACGCTGGCACAATAACAGTCTTACGGTAATCAACACCGGTCTGGTTCATCACGGGATTAAACAGCGCTCGCTCTGGATACCACCGGCCTTACGGCCTGTGACCCAGAAACAGCTAGATGTGGATGCGCTTGTTACCCATCGTTATTCCCTTGACCAAATCCAGGAGGCATTTGAAACGGCGGCAAGCGATCCCACAGCGATTAAGGTGGTTATCGATCCGAATACATGAACAGGACTTATCCTTATTGCACTTTTCCATGTATTTTAATCACTGATTCTTCATAATGTTTTTTTATTTTCTTTACTAAGTTTTTTCCATGGATTTCCGAAGTTTGAGGGAAAAGAGATTTTCATCCAATTCTACATCATCATAGGTTAGAATGGAATCTTTTGCAACAGGTCTAACAACTCGGGCGTTTCCTGACAACCCGATTGGCAAACAGGAATCCTTCAGACTATCTTCCGCCCGGATCAACCGCCCGAACACCGTAAAGCCTCCTTCACCATCCAAAACCTCTCCTTTGTTAAGATCCTTTTTGGCAGTTGCGGCGACATTTGCAATAAATTCTTTTGATGATCCGGTAGGCTCGGTGCACAATACAGCCGATGCCACGCTGATTCCGAGTTCCAATCCGATGAGGTGGTATGGGCGGTAAAGCGCTGCATATTTCCCGGAAGAGTCCGTGTTTAATCCGTATTCAGCAAAACATCGTTGGACATAAGCGGTTGGCGCCTTAAACACCACGTAGACTCCCCATCTCATGTCATCTTCTATAGGAGATCCGTCCCTGTTTTCACTGGCAACTACCTCTACTGTGCCGCTGTGTTCAAGTATGCCCCCGGCTGATAAGGGTTTGAGGACGTCGGGAAGATTTTCTTTTCCTACAGGTGGAAACTGCAAACCACATTTTTGTGGAACAAGCCCTGAATCATTAGAAACCGCGCACATTTCAATGGCCGATTTAGTTCCGTCTAAAAAGGAATTGAACATCTGGGCGTTGTAGTCTCCTGAGGCCACCTGCTTTTCGGAAAATCCATAATGCTTCCAAACTGTTTCCGGAGTGGAATAATGATATTCAGGTTGATAGCGGGTTCCTTTTCCCGCGCAGACAACCTCCAGCCCAACAGAGCGGGCCCAGTCAATTTGTTCGGCAATAAGAGCGGGCTGGTCACCGTACGCCATGGAATAGACAAGGTCGGCCTCATCCGCCTTTTTTTTTAAAATGGGCCCCAACAGGCAGTCGGCCTCAACATTGACCATTACAACATGCTTTCCAGATTCCAGGGCCTTCCACGCGTGAACAGTGCCTGCTTCTGGAATTCCAGTGATTTCTATTACGACGTCAAGATCGGCAGCAATCAAGGCCGTTGCATCCTCGGTTATTGCAGTCCTTCCCGCACGGGCAGCGTCGTTTATGGCACCGGTAGAATTTTCAAAGCATAGAGTATCCTCAGTCCATCCAGTCTTCATACATGCCTGACGCGCTTTTTCAGGGTCGAGATCGGCAACGCCGACGATCTTTATCCCGGGTGTAAACCGGGCTTGGGAGATATACATGGTGCTGAACTTGCCGGCGCCGATAATACCAACTTTAACTGGATCATTTTTCTGAGCCCTTTGTTGAAGTAAAGTAAAATAGTTCATGGTTTCTCCTTAGTATTTTAGCTACTTGAAAACAAAGCAGCTTCAAAGGTCTCACGAAGTCAGGTCATCGGTGCTAACCGTCTCTTTAGGTTGGCGAAATTTTACTTTAAGCAGCCGTTCGAACACTTTAATCATAGCCCCCTTGTCTTCATCACCTAATCCCGTCTGCAGTGCCATTTGATATGTTGTCATGGCTGTGTTCACCATGGGTAAAGGAATCTGGCGAACTGCGGCAAGATTTGACGCACTGATCATATCCTTATAACCATTTTGTAAGCTATACCCCTGATCGAATCGATCTTCCAGAATATTGGGCAAAAATACCTCAGAAGCAAAACTCCGCCCGGAACCGGTGTTGACAACCTGTGCAATTTTTGCCGGTTCAAGGCCGAGTTTCACTGCCATGGACAGTACTTCGGCAAGTGTAGCCAGATTGGCATTGAAAAGCAACTGATTGATCAGTTTGGCCAACTGTCCGGCACCGACGCCTCCCATACAAACGATATGATTTCCCATGGCTTCCAGTGCCGGATTGATTTCAACCAAAACGTCGGTGTTTCCCCCGTACATGATGGTCAATATAGCTTGCCGGGCTCTTGCTTCCATGCCGGTTACGGGCGCGTCTGCAAATCGAATGCTCTGTTTCTGCAACGCTGCGGCGAAGTTCAGTGTCCAATTATAATCAGAAGTGCCACAATCGACCACAATACGACCTGCCGGCAATCCGGCAACAACACCGTCTTTCTCCCAAACGACTTGTTCAATGGCCGCCGGGCCGGGAAGACAAAGGATAACAAGGTCGACGTTTCGGGCCAACTCGGCAGGCGAAGCCGCTCTCTGTGCACCGTGATCAGACAGCGAGGCCATCGATTGAACGTCCCTGTCAAAAACCGTAAGCTCAAATTCAGATTTCAACAAATTCAGCGCCATCCATTTGCCCATCTGGCCCAATCCGATAAAACCGACTTTTTTTAGCATTTTTACACTCCCAAATATTCAGGTCTTATTTTTATTACTTTGCCGTGTATTTATAAGGCCTTTTTAAATTTCTCCACATACTTTATCAGATCTTTTTCCACTTCCTTATCTAATGCGGGAGGGACATAACTATCGAGTAATTCTTTAACTTTCTCTTGACATCGCTTGAAGAAATCAACCCGTCCTTTTTCTTCCCAATCTGAGTATATATCCCAGTCGGCAACTGTTGGTGTCCATCTTTCTTTGAAGTGATCAAAAGTGTGTTGATGGGTCAGATAATTTGCCTCATGCCCCATTTCCATTATTACATCTACTGCATAACTTTCTTTTGAAGTGTCCAATCCTTCAAAAATTCGGATCAATCTCTTGCAAATTTCGTCATCAGCAATAAATTTTTCAAAGGATGTTGACATGTAAGAATCCAATATACCGGCTGCCTGGGAGAAATAAGCCCCTTTACCAATGGCAAGGGCTTGTAATAAAATGCTGAAGGAACTTTCATATCCTGCTTGACAATTTAGCGATTTTGCATCCGTTAATGCACCTTGAACCCGCACAGGAATTTTATAAAATTTAGTCATCTGTATTGCCGCCAAATTCAGCAAAATAGCTTCAGGTGAACCGTTAACAAAACTTGCGCTCTTCATATTGGCAGCAGCAGAGGCGGGACAATAAACGACAGGAGTACCTTCACTGATCATTTGGGCAAACGTTATGCCTGATAATAATTCAGCGTTTTGAAGAATACATGTACCTATTGGAGTAACCGGTCCTGTTAGGCCCATAATTATTGCCGTACCCAAAACCATAGGCTGCCGGTTTCTGGCAAATTCAACAATTGTACCCGCCATCACATCATCCCATCTAAGAGGAGAGACAGGGGACACTGACAAGATAATGGCAGGGTTGTTTAATATCTGATCCTTCCCTCCGGCTACAATTGAAGTCATCTCAATAACATCTTTTGCATTTTCTCCGCCGGTTGCCATAAATATAAAAGGCTTATCCGTATATTTAAATAGATTAAACAGTAATTCAACATGCCTGGTTTTTCTGGAAAGATCATTTGGCTCAACCATGATGCCGCCGGGTAAATTCAAAGTGTCCAACTGGTGAGAAAGTTTGATGAGATTGATGTAATCTTCAAGTGTTCCGGCACGTCTCCCATTTTCATCAATAATAAAAGGAGCGCCATGTGCGGGGCTAAAGACCAGGTCTTGCCCAATGGTTATTTTTCTGTCTTGATTTCTTGAATGGAGTTCAAAATATTTCGGAACTTTTTTAACGGCATTTTCTATGAGTGGTTTAGAAAAATAGACTATTTCATTTTCAACTTTAGCTCCATTGTTCTTTGCAATTTTCCGAAGTTCTTCGTGGTGTACTATGACTCCCTTGTTTTCTAGAATGTAAATAGAGGCTTCATGAATCTTGAAGAGTTCCTCTTGATTTACACATTCTAAAGCAATTTTATGAAAGTTAAACATTATGAGTTCCTTTATTAAAAATTAAGGTTCCATGGTTTGGTCTTGACACCTAAAAGATATATTGCTACTGCAATTTTCAGCAGTTAAATCTATTGTAACATTTTAGCTGTTTGAAAATAAAGCAGCTTCAAAGGTAATTAAATTTTAAACCGTGTAAAACTCGCGCATAAGTGAGTGTAAAGAAAGAACAGTGCATGTCTTTTAAATAAACAGCTAAGTTATAAATGGCGATTAGCCATTAAAACAAATTATGCAAACCCCTGTTCTTTCTTAACGTTCACTAATACGCTCAGACAGTTACACGATTAAAATTAAACAACCTTTGAAGCTTGCTAACTCTAATTTTCTTCATAAGGCTAAAATGTTACAATTTTTTTACAAAACCGTTATATTTAAATATTGTCAACATTTATTTATAAAGACCTCGTTAAGTAGTTAAGTGGTTGAGTGGTTAAGTTGTTATTTTTATGGCAATATTTACCATTTGCATGAAAATTGGACGTTCATTGTTTGGATGATTATAACCTTCTGTAATTTCGATGTTTATTTTCCTACTCCACCATTTTCCACTTAACTATTTGACGATATCTGTTATAAGGAACTAATTGTTGGAGGAAACTATGACCCTTGAAGAAAAGATTCTTAAAATTCTGGAGGAAAAGAAAATTTCATACGAAGTTTTTAATCATGAGCCGGTATATACAAACCCCGCAATGGCGGAGGCTCTGAACGTAAACGAATCGGAAACAGTAAAATCACTTGTCTTAATGACGAAAGAGCAAAAAATGATAGTTTTGGTACTCCCCGGGAATAAGAGAGTAGATTGGAAACAAGCGGCTGCCGGGGCAAAAACAAAAAAGGTCGCATTTGCAAAAGCTGAGGATGTAAGTGCAACAGTAGGGTGTGAAGTGGGATGTGTTCCTCCTTTTGGGCATATAACCCCCATCCCTATTTATATGGATAAGGATCTGACAAAGAAAAAATTCGTCTATTTTAATCCCGGCGTCCACGACAAATCGTTCAAAATAAAAGCCTGGGACCTGAAAAAACTTTGCGAACCGATTTTTATTTGAACAATTTTTAATGAGGTGATATTAGGAGATAGTAATTTTTCAAAAAGTTATGGTAAGCTCTGCGGACCATGCGTTTTAGTTTCGCTTAAATGACGTGGTAATCGGTGCTTATCTGGAAGGCTATACTTCGGTAGAAGGAATACTCTATCAAATTTTGTAACAAAAGGGGTAACTCAAAATGAAAAAATACTTTGTACTTACGGCAGTGGGTTTCGACAGACCGGGAATCGTTGCAGAGGTATCGGAACTCATTTACAAGTCCGGTTGCAATCTTGAAGATTCCCGTATGACACTGCTTGGAAATCACTTCGCATTGTTAATTCTACTTTCAGGAAAAAATCAGGGGGTTTCTAAAGCGCTCAATAAAGGATGTTCACGTCTCCAGGAAGAAAAAGATCTGTCTGTATTTCTATTTCCCATAAAAACGAAAGGCTATGAGCCGCCGGAAGAAACACCCGAACCTAATTACGAGATACGCGTTGTGGGGCTTGATCGGGCCGGTATTGTATTTCGCACAACTCAGCTATTGACATCGCGAAACATAAATATCGTGGATCTGGAAACTCGCATCGATCCAGCTTCTGAGAGTGGAAGTCCTATTTTTACAATGAGTGCGAAACTTGTACTGCCTAAAGATGTGGACGGAAAAGAGTTTCGTAATGATTTGAAAGAAATAGCTGACGAACTCTTCGTGGAAATTTCTCTCAGTAGTATATCGGAATGATTAACTAGTGCCTGAACGAAAAGTGTCATATTTCCTCACAGATCCCCCTTTCATAAAGGGGGATTTAGGGGGATTTCAATAGGTTGGTAAAATCCCCCCCAGCCTCCCTTTTCAAAAGGGGGGAGATTTTTATGGTTTTCGTTCAGACGCTAACTAAGGGGGCGTTTTGCAAAGGTCTCATTTTGTCAATTCGAGAAGAAATTTCTGTTCTTTAACCTTTGTTCCCCACTGCGTTCCTTCGTGTTGATGTACAAGTTTGAACCCAAACTTTTCATATAAATGACGGGCGGCATTTAGCCCCTCGAAAGTCCATAGATATACTCTATTGTAATTCAACTTCTGCTACGTCCCAGAATAAATGACCCCGAAAATCCCGCAATAGTTTACCCCGCCA
>CAZLRK010000013.1:0-42207 GCA_964561845.1 uncultured Desulfobacterales bacterium
TGGGTGTCTTTTTCTAAAAGCCCAAGCATGCTGTCAGTATACTTGCTATAAATCTTATCATATTATAATTTGGCTTTACAAGACCTAGTTTTAATTTTTAAAAACATATTATCAAGGAGAAAATAAGCTAATGGAAAATAATAAGGCTATGGTAATATTTCAACCTTCCGGCCGAAGGGGAGAAGTTCCAAAAGGGATCAGTCTGATTGAAGCGTCTAGATTGCTCGGTGTGGACATTGAAACCTTGTGTGGAGAGAAACAAGTTTGTGGAAAGTGCAAGGTTCGAATTGAGGAAGGGCGTTTCCAAAAAGATGGCATAGAGTCTAAAAAGTCTAATGTGAGTCCCTGGCAGGAACTAGAGGATAAGTTTATTAAAGCTAAAGAAAAGGAGATCGGATACCGGCTGGCCTGTGCATCCAAAGTAGAGGGAGATCTTTTGGTCTTTGTGCCGGAAGAGTCGAGAGCAGGTAAACAGATAGTAAGCAAGGCTGCGCGGGATATCCATATAGAATATAACCCGGCAGTGAAAATATATTATGTGGAAGTGGATAAGCCAACATTTGAAGAACCTACGGGGGACTTTGAGCGGATCAGCATGAAATTAGAGAAAGAATTTAATCTAACGAATCTGAGAATCGATATACAAGCCTTAAGACAACTACCCACGGCATTACGTGACGGGGATTGGAAGGTAACCGTTAGTGTATGGATGGACCAGGAGGTTATCCGTGTAAGACCCGGCAAAGTTGAAAACCATTATGGTCTTGCGTTTGATGTCGGCACAACAACAGTGGCCGGATATCTTTGTAATCTTACCACCATGGAGATCGTGGACACTGTATCTATAATGAACCCCCAATGCAAGTATGGCGAAGACGTGATGTCTCGCATCACCTACCATATGGCAAACGCAGACGGCCTAAAGCGGATGAGTGATGACATTATTGAGGGACTCAACTGGTTGATTGATCAGGCTATAGAGGGAACATATCCGCCAAAGAAAAAGGGTGAGAACATACCCGAAGAATTTGTGGAAGTACCGGAGGAGGGAAAAACCTACCTTCGTCTCACCAGGGAAGACATCGAGGATATAACTCTTTGTGGCAATACTGCTATGCATCATATATTGCTTCAGCTTAATCCGGAGCATGTGGGTCTCTCTCCCTTCCCTCCGGTAATCCACCACAGCATGGACATCAAGGCACGTGATTTGGGCATTAATATTAATCCTTCGTCATATGTGTTCGTACTTCCCAACGAAGCTGGATTTGTTGGCGCAGACAATGTTGGTGTTTTGATTGCTGAAGAACCTTACAAAAAAGAAGAAATTCAACTTATTATCGATATCGGAACCAATGGCGAGCTGGTGTTGGGAAATAAACATAAGTTGATGTCCTCGTCCTGTGCTACAGGTCCGGCCTTAGAGGGGGCACAAATAGAATTTGGCATGCGGGCGACGCCCGGGGCCATAGAAAGGATTAAAATCGACCCCAAGACACACGATGTGGATTATAAAATCATCGGCCGGGATGCCTGGAAAAAATATTCCGAACCCAGGGACATGAAGGTCAAAGGCATCTGTGGTTCTGGGATTTTAGATGTGTTTTCAGGGCTTTACCGTGCAGGAATAATCTCAAAGAGTGGCGCGTTCAGAGATAACCAGAAATCCAACCGTTTTCGTAAAAATCCTGAAACCAATCAGCCGGAATTCGTTCTTGCATGGGCCGGGGAGTCCAGTATTGATAAGGACATCGTAATTACCCAGAGAGACGTCCGTCAAATTCAACTTGCCAAGGGCGCCCTTTATGCCGGATGCAAGCTTATGATGCTCCGAATGGGTATAGACAAGGTGGACAAGCTGAAGATTGCCGGGGCGTTTGGAACCCACGTGGATCGTGAGAAAGCTCTGGTCATGGGACTGTTCCCGGACTGTAAGATCGAAAAAATATCCTCCGTGGGAAATGCTGCTGGAGATGGATGCAGAGCGGCGCTTTTAAACCGAGAAAAGCGCAAAGAGGCCGATTGGATTTCTCGTAATGTGGAATATATAGAACTTACGGTGGAGCCAAACTTCCAGGATGAATTTATGGAAGCTTTAGAGTTGCCACATGCGACAGATGAATTTCCTCATTTAAAAGGTATTGTACCTGATGAAATACTCCATCAAAAGTAGCGTTAAAATTGATGAATTCATCTATTTACAAGACCTTCATGTTTATATATTGCTATTATTAATTTTAGAGTGTAATATACATTAATTCTCTTTTTAACTTTTTTTCATTGTCTTCAGAATTTAGAACACAGATCAAGGAGACAATAACTATGCATTCACCTCCCAAAAAAGACGCCAAATCTTTTACACATCAATTGGTGGAAAATGTCTTGACACTATGCTGGGAAATAATGAAATGTGACAAGGTTTTCTGTCCGGCTTACGGCAGTCAGCATACTCCCTGCTGGCATGTGCCCGGAACCTTATGTATAGAATATATGGAAACTGCTGTTATTCATAAATTCGAGAAATGCATTATCTGCCCGGTATTTAAAACCCATGCCCAATTAGATCCCTACGGTTGGTATCATTTTATTTCTAATGAATTCAAGCAATTTCTTAAAGACAATTTCGATGGGAAGACGTTTCAAAAACTGGTAGACGATCTAAAACTTTCCGAGCAAAAATATCGACGTCTTTTCGAAGATTCAAAAGACTTAATTTTTATTACCAACAAAGATGGCAGGTTTAAAAATGTTAACCTGGCCGGCGCAAAACTTCTGGGATACGGCAGTAAGGAAGAATTGTTGTCGTTGGGTTCAGTGGAAAAGGTTTACGATAAAACCATGCACTGGAAGGTATTTAAGAGACAGATCGACCGTGAAGGGTTTGTAAAGGATTTCGAGGCGCTTTTCAAAAAAAAGGACGGAAGCCAAATGCACTGCCTGCTCAGTGGCAATGTAGTGCGGGGAAGCAGCGAAGAAGCTATCGGTTATCAAGGCATTGCTAAGGATATCACGGCTCGGATGGATGCTATTAAAAATTTCCTACAACGGCATCGGGAATTGTGGGTATTAAACTCGGTGGCGTTTGCCATGAACAAAACCAAGGATCTGGATGTCATCCTCATGACTGCCCTGGAAAAAGTTTTGGAGGTGTTAGATCTCGGCTCCGGTGGCATTTTTCTGGTCGATCACGATAATTCCACCTTTACACCCAGGGCTCAGAAAGGGCTTGCAAATAATAATACAGGGAAAACTAATAAAATACAGTTTTATGATAAACCCCTGATGCGATCATTACTCAAAAAAACCCTTATCCTGACTCCCGAACCCATTTTTCCCCTTTTCAAAGCTAAAATAAAAAAAGAGAAAAATAATTGGATACATCTTACTTGCTTTTTAATTACGGCAAAAGAAAAGGCTTCCGGATTTCTTGCATTGGATGCTCCGCCGGACAAAGATCTTGCGTCAGGTCAGGATTTTCACTTGTTAGGTTCACTTGCAAATTTTTTAGGCGGCGCTATTGAAAACACCCACTTACTTGAAACTATTGATCAGCATCGAGAAGAGCTTAAAAGACTGACTGCAAGGTTGTTTCACTCTCAGGAAACCGAGCGTAGACGAATTGCCCGTGAACTACATGATGAGGCGGGTCAGGCCCTTACCGGGATCAATTTCACACTGGAAACTATTGCAAAAGGTGTGCCACCGGAATTAGATCACTTGAAGGAGCATATCGCCGACATCAAGAAACAGATTAATCTCACATATCAGGAAATGAGTCGTATCTCTTACAAACTGCACCCTGCTCTTTTAAGCGATTTTGGTCTGGAACCGGCTTTGGATACCTATTTAAAAAATATTTCCGAACATAGTGATCTTGAGATCGACTTTAAAATGGTAGGATTTGTAGACAGGGTAAATTCCGATATTGAGAATGTTCTGTACCGGCTCTCCCAGGAAGCGCTAACCAATACCCTGAAGCACGCATGTGCTAAGCATTTTAGTCTTTCTATCATCAAAGGTTATCCCAACATTATTTTTTTGTCTAAAGACGACGGAATCGGATTTGATGCCGAAAAATACACAAGAAAAAAACAGGCATTAGGCCTGTTGTCCATGCGGGAGAGAGCAGCCATGCTGGGCGGCAAATTCTCTCTTAAAACATCGAATGGAAATGGAACGATTATACGAATCGAAATTCCTATCAAGGAACGCGTTTATGACTAACAAAAGTATCACAGTTTTTTTGGCGGACGACCACACCATTGTTAGACAGGGGTTGGCCAAATTGTTGGAAGGAGAACCCGATCTAATAGTTGTAGGTGAGGCGAAAAACGGACGTGAAGCAGTTAATAAAGTAGAAAAGTTAAGACCGAATATCGTTTTAATGGACATCTCCATGCCGTTATTAAATGGTATTGAAGCCACAAGGCAGATTAAGAAAATATCTCCTGAAACTAAGGTCATCATTCTTAGCATGCACTCTCATAATTGGTATATTCGTAAACTTTTTCACTATGGCGCCTCCGGCTATGCGCTAAAGGATTCCACCGGCTCGGACATTGTCAAAGCCATTTTTGCCGCCGTTAACGGGGATACTTACTTAAGTCCCTCTGTTTCACGACAGGTCATTGAAGATTATGTATCTTTAAAAAAAGAATCGTCTTATGAAAATCTTTATAGCAAACTTTCCAACCGGGAACGGGAGATATTCCAGATGATTGCCGAAGGACGTTCAACTAAAGAGATTTCCAACATTCTTTACATTAGCCCAAGTACAGCTAAAACCCACCGGGCTAACATAATGGAAAAGCTACAGTTCGCAAACATTTCCCAATTGATTCAATTTGCTATACGTTTAGGGATCGTTGATATCGATCATCCTTTACAGAACCCTGATAAAATTAAAACGTCTTAAATCCCGACAGCTTCTGAAAGAAAAAAATGGGTTGTTATTTTCTTCCGGGCTTCAATCCATGACTCATAAGCTTTAGCATCAGCGATTTTCAATCCCATATCGGCCAAAACCTTATCAACTTCAGCCACGGTGCGCAGTCCCTGCTCAATATCCAGAGAGCTTTGGGAAACCCCTGCTAACATGCTTTTAGGAGGTATAATAGATGTGACCACATTGGCTCCGGCTTCAAGCCGCATCTTCAGTCCTTTGATTCCGTCAACATCCAGAGAAGCTGGAATCAGCCGGTCCGGCATGGTAAGGCGCATTACTGCAATGCATAAACATTCCATCATTCTCGGCGGACCGGGAATCTCTGCGAAGGGTGTTTGCGGCTGGGGCACAAGGCTCATTACCCGGGCCTGATCAACATTATTTTGCTTCATGGCTATAATGGAATCAACCCGATCAAAAATGGTTTCACCCACTCCGAGCAATATTCCGTCTTCAACCAGCATCCCGGCTTGACGAGCGGCATTCCTTTTATCGTTTCGTTCTTCAAAGCTTTGACCGACTCTTAAGCTTTTATAAAGAACAGGATTATGGGTCTCTTGATATAGAGCATACCATTCAGTCTTAATTTCAGCAAAAATTTCCAGGGTTTCCGTGGAAACCACACCCGGTGAAACCATTACGGGGATACCTGTTTTTTTCTTTATCTGTTCAATCATTCCGAAAAGAATACTAAAATTGCCCGTATCGTGAAGCAAAGGATCTTCACCCAGGGTTAAGTCTATCAGATGCACCCCGGAATCAACCAGTCCGCCTGCAATTTCTACGACTTGCTCCAAACTCTTCCGGTAGCGGGGGCTTTTTTTATTCGTTTTTCTGTAAAAGCAAAAAGCGCAATGATTTCGGCAGAATGTAGATAAGTATATAAATCCGTATAAGAAAAGCTTGTTTCCAAAATATTGCCCCCGCACCTTTTGTGCGGCAGACATCACGAGTTTAATCGATTCGGAGTCTTGAAGAGATAATAATAGGATGGCTTCTTCACGCGATGGAGAGAAGCCATTGATTGCCCTATGTAAAATATCGGTTAAATGACGTCGATTCATTGTATTCCTCTTGAATTGATTACGGTTACAAACATTCTAAAATAGCAGAGGCAATTTCCTTCTCGTCTTCCACGAATGAAAAATTTCCTCTTCCTTTGGTGGCCAATTGACGAATTGCCTCACTCCTTGCTGGAGGAAAACCGATGGCGCTTAGTTTGTTGAACCGGACTGCTGTTTCCAAAGGATTTCCACCCCGGTTCCAGGCCCCGTCCGTCAAGAGAAGCCCCGTTTTCAGTTCAAACTTGCCTACTTGACCTAATCCTGTTTCTAAAGCCAGGTTGATATCCGTATCGCCATACAATTCTAAGGCAAACAGCCTTTCAAGAACCTCTTCCGGGCCCGTGGCTTCATATATGTCTTTTAAAATTGTAACCTGGTTACTGAAAGCCAGCACAGCATAATCTTTTTTGAAGTGTTGGGCAATAGAGGCAGCGGTAATTGCGGCCAGGATTATTTTCATTCCTTTCATGGAATAACTGTGGTCAAACATCATGACAAAGGCCCTTTTTTCTTTTTGCCTGACGTATGATACAAGATTATCTAAAATCCCCAGTTCCGGTTGTTCAGTATATTTTTCCAGGCTGCAGTCCAGTTCGATTTCAGCGCCTTCAGAAAATCCTTGTACTAATTTCAGTTTTCCGGAACGGCACCCTGTATCAGCAATCTGTTTTGCTATTTTAATGATTAATCGGCTGGCTATTTTTACAGCAAGTGATCGCACATTTTTTTTCAACATACCTATAATATTAGCGAATACTTGTAGGGAATCCTGTTTTTCAAAAAAAAGCTCAAGCTCATCAGGATTGGCATTAAGATAGCGGGCCACACGGTAGAAATAAGAGTAATGGTCCATTTCTTCGCTTAGAAACCAGTCTCCTACATGGCGGTCATTTTTTTTTTTGCCTTCTGAATTTCATCCGAATTATTATCTTCAACCTCATGATCTTTAAATGAATCTGTTTTCCGGTTGTCTTTGTTTTCTAAAGAATATTTTTTTTTGCCTTTAAAATTATCCCAAATATCTTTTATGATTTCATCGGCTGATTTAGACGCCATTTCATTTAGCCAAATCTTATTGGATATGGCCATGTAGGCTGCCGTTAAACAATTTAGATCCGGTTGATCGGATAGTTTTTGCATACCCACAAATAAGTCAACCAGGTCTATACCGCCTCGAATGGATGCTCCCAGTTTGATATCCGGGTGTTTTCTTGTTTCCCTCACTAACTTGACCGCTAATTCAATGAGCTTATGATCATCCAAACCTGTCCGAAGTCGAACAATATCCTGCTCTTCTTCTTCGTTCTGGTAATTCATTTTAATCAAACAAATGCGGTCCATAAAGGCTCTGCTGACCCTGACGGTGCCTACATCATCGTATGGATTTTGGGCCGCAATCACGGTAAACGGGCGAACAGCTTTTACCGATCCGTACCTTGGGATGGATATTTCTCCCTCCTCCATGGGAGAAATCAGTACATTGGAAACATCAGCCGGCATACGATTGAACTCCTCTATGTAAAGGATACCGCCTTCTTCCATGGCTCTTGCAAGTGGCCCTTTTTCAAAATGTTCGGGTTGATAACTGTCTGCCATCACTTTTGCCGGATTGAAATGCCCAACCATTTTTGCCGGGGTAAGATCTATATTTCCTTCTATAATGTAAAATGGGATACCGGTCTCCTGGGCTATAATTCTCAGTAAAGTTGACTTGGATGTGCCTGGAGGTCCTTCTAAAAGAATATGTTTTCCAGCATCCATGGCTGTCAGAATCGATTTTATTTCGATTTGTCTGCCGACAACAGATTCGATGACTTTATTATAAATTTCACGAATATTGATTTTCTGTTCCATGTTTCATCTTCCAAGCATTTTTTAAAGGTCTCCGGGTAATTCACAGCATTTTCTTAGACGAGCATAAGCCCTATGAAATTGACATATTCCTTTGGCGGCCATTCCACTTGTACACCGGCATCCCGGGCCAGTTCGGTTATATCGATGCCGAAACCTTCCGGGCTGGGGCGAGCTTTAAACGGGTGGCGGCATGGTTCTCCCATGGGAGCGCATTCGTCTCACAATTTGCAGCCTCCCACGTTTAACCCTAAAGCCTTGTAGAATCCCTGTTGAAAAGCAGATAGTTCCAGGTTGGACACGATTTCACCCAGCATTAGTTCGGCGCTGAAATCCTTGCGGTACACGTCAATATTTTTTATTTTTTCCCGTAATACTACTAAAAAAGCCCTGTTGTAGCTTAGCAAGGCTTCCCTAAATTTTGCTATGCCCGGAATATGTGGCGGGCAGACTTTGCAAACCTCATAATATTCACATAAAGGAACCTGACATTTTAAACGAATACTCTGAGTTGGGTAAATTTTTTTTATTTCCAGAGGGTAAATGTTGACGCCATACTTTTGCGCCACAGCTTCAAAGGACTTTTCTAAAGCCTCGAAACCATTCGTGTTCGGCTTGCTCATGTTATTATTATAGTACTCCAAGATTAAATCCAGGCTCCGTGATATAGTAAGCGGAGCCTGGTACATCTGAAACCTAGAACTTCATTTTCTTTTTCAAACGCGTTACACTATTAATTTCTATATCAAGTAATTCAGCTATTCGCGCTTTTGCTTCAATTCCTTTGGCGCAACCGGGGACGGACGTAATGATTCCGATATCCAGCTCCTCGCGGACCTCTCTCATTACGTGTACATCCCATAAATCGGCAGGGGAAACCTTAAGCTTCTCTGCAACATAGGCTTTAGCATCATTGATTCGCATCTTGCGGGCCATCTGCATACGGGCCACCAGATCTCCGGCAGTCCTTATTCCGCCCATTCCAGATGCTACAACATGAGCTATGGACATCCCCATAGGGTCTCCTACGCCTATCTACAATCCGTCCGCCTTGCCAATTTCAACCATGGCTTTGGAAGCTCTGCAGACAGAGTCGATTGGCGGTGTTTCAAAAATCGGTGAACCTCCAACACCCATTCCCATGTTTACATGGATCGGGATGTTAGACGCCTTAACACAGGCTTTAACAAATGTCACACCCCTGGCGAGGTTCCAGGCCATGGATTTACTTGGTTTCGTATTAACAACGGGCCCGAAAATATCTCCTCCGGCTTTTTCAACAAGTTTAACCTGTTGATGAGGGTACAAACCAAAAAGTGTCTGCCCATCGTATTCCAGTTTGCCATGCATTCCAAGGACATGTTCTCCTGCCATTCCGACTTCAACGCTCAGGTTAGTGTTCTTTTTAAGATGTTCAACTGCATGTAAAGTCGCCTTGAAATCGGTATCTCCCGCAGCTCCGGTGGTGTCGAAGTTGATACCGTCGCAGCCAACCTCGGCCAGAGCTTCGCAAATAAAAATCATATCTCGGATAGCATGTTCAATGGCGCCTTCCTGGGCTTCCATGGCTTCCTTGATTTTTCCCAGAGGCATCAAATCCGAAGGATTTCCAAAGGGACCGTCCGGGTTGTAATACAAACCAAGGTTCGGCATGGCACCGTAAAAAAGCGGTAAGATAGTGCTAATAAGAGCATTTTCAAGCTCTTGCTGTTCCATGGCAATAACAGGTTTTATCGGCTTAAAGCTGTAATCGATATGTCCCAGCTCCATCGTGTCGGCGCAAAGGGCTCTTTCGTGGACCTGAATGCCCTGCACCCTGGACAGCGGTATGCCTACACCGCTATTGCCCTGATCTCCCATCAACCGCAAAGTTCCGATATCATGGGTTAAGACCACTTCGTTACCCGGTTCCACACTGACGATTCTGTTGGGATCGGTGAAAATATCCAGTAACCTTTCCAGATCTTCACTGGATAAAGGTGGTATCTTACCCCGATCGGCAGCGTCCTCAGTGCCAAGTTCAAAATCCTGTTTCATCTCGTCAGCGGTCATTTCTATAAGGGCTCCATCTCCCCTGCGAGTCAGGTATTTTTTCATTATTTTCACCTCCTATCAGGTAAATATTTCCTTGAGCTTAATAACGGTTTCAGCGGCGCTTTCCCCGTGAAGATCCGCACCGATCTTCTCAGCCCAATATTCGGTAGTTGCCGCTCCACCAACCATGGTCTTGATTTTCTCCCGCACCCCGGCGTCTTTCAAAGCTTGTTCCAATTTTTTCTGACCTGCCTGGGTGGTCGTCATCAGCGCTGATGAACCGACAACATCCGCATTAAATTCTTTAGCCTTGTTAACAAAATCAGCTATCGGTACATCCCTGCCCAGATCAAAAACTTCAAAACCATAAACCCTTAACATTGTGGTCACAATACCTTTACCAATATCATGCACGTCGCCTTCAATGGTTCCCAGCACAATTTTAGCAAGTTTCTTGCCGACCTTGTCCTGCGGCATGGCTTTCTCGAGAATCTTTACGCCTGCGGTCATCGCTTCGGAAGCAATAATCAGGTGCGCTAAAAATACTTCACCACGGTCAAAGAGGTCTCCCAGCTTTTTGATTCCTTCGGAAAGACCATTCTCAATCATTTCAACCGGGTCGTGACCCCCTTCCAAATACTTGTTAGCCAATTCCACAACTGCTTCTTCATCTGCATCAACAATGCATTGCCCAGCTTTTTCAATCAACTCTTCTTTTGTCATTATTTTCACCTCCTTTTTTGGTTATTTTAAATCTTGATGGTCTCGTAAAAAGTCAAAAAAAATACCATTTTACGAGAGTGTTTTGTATTTGGTGTTTAGTGTTTGGTGATGTAACAAATTGGTATATAAGCATATTTTAAAACAAAATACAAAATGCTACACACCAAACACTTGATGAATTCGACTTTTTACGAATTCATCAAATAATTTGTTTTAAAGCCTATCTGCTCATTTACCTTTTAGTCACTGGCGTTCCTAAAACGAACACCTCGTATTCGGTTGGTCCATCCAGGTACTGCTCCATAAGAGATTCGTTGGTTTTTCTATCTTTATTCTTTTTCCAATTGAGCCAGTTTTCTATATCCTGCCACATGCTGATCACCAGCAAAGTCTGAGGATCGTCATGGCCAATCAGTGTCTCACCACTGATATATCCTGTCTGCTGCATGGCTTCTGAACGGAACTTGTGAAGCAATGCAAAAACATCCTTGGATTTTCCCTCTTTAATTCGTCTTTTGATTAAAGCTTTAACTGCCATCATGGCCTCCTTTCGTTTTGTTGGATAAATATAAATTATGTATTGCGTTATTTTCTATCCATGACACCGTACCTTTATTTCCGTATGTGTCTCACCTCTGGAAGCAAACAGTTCTTTTTGTAAAAAGACCTTTTCGTTACAAGCTTTTTCACATCTCCTGCACGCGAGCCCGTTACATAAGGCCAGGTTAACGGTGATTGAAAAATTATCTTTCTCCTCTTCCATGTATAGAGCGCCCTCGGGGCATTCATCAATACAGCTCCCGCAGCCGCTGCAATCCTCGAAGACAATTGTTTTTTGCTCGCCGATTTCGGGGATAATCCTCAGCCCCAGACGCCCAAATTCCGGAATATCCTTTTCCACTGTTTTAACAACCTCAGGAACAGCTGTTGCCTCTTTTAAGGGAGGAAGACCAAATTTTTTCAAAAACATCTGGTATTGATTCAAGGGCATTCCCTGAGTCCAATAAGAAAGCTCAAGAATATATACATTTTCGAAAACTTTGGAGTCAGCAAACATGCAGTGATGTTGTCTTAGATCATTTGCAATCTGCTTCATTCGCCAGAGTTCGTCCACGTTCCTGACCATATCCACGGCCATGGCCAGGGAAGTGTTTCCCACCTGGTAGATTTTCTTAACTCCTGTGGGTATCATGCCAATTTCCTGGGCCTTGAGAGCATCTACATAAGTGCCTGAAGCTCCTGACATGTATGCGGTTTCAATATCCTCCAGCCTGATTTCAGCCTCCCTGCATAGGGATAAGTGACCGGCCCTGACTGCGCCGATAGCTTTGCCTGCTTCCTCAAGATCTTTCTGAATAAATTTGATTCCGTTGGGCAAATGGATTTCTGCATCCGAAGTAATTATTCGCGGAAGACGGATGATATTTGCTTTGAAACCCTGGCTGATCAGGGCAACCACTCCGGTTCCTGTTATGCCTACGGCTTTTTCTACCCCCTTTTTAAGCAAATTTCCAGTAGTTGGGTCTACAGTGTCGCCCGGTTGAGTTGCCATATCATTATTGAGAATATATGTTTTCAGCCTTCCGCTGATGGGTTGATTTTCCACAGGCACATCAGCAGAGCCGGAGTTTGTACAATTTTCAGGTCTAAATTCGACATCGCTTATGGCGCCGGGAAGCGCCAACAGGCCATCCTTGATATGTTGTCCTTCCAAGGCAGGCCCGGCTGCCGTTGAACCGGTATAGACAGTACCGTCTACTATGAGCGCCATCTCAGCATTCGTACCGTAGTCCGTGGTAATGGCGATTTCATCCTTTTCCAGCATACCGGTCTGGATCATCATGGCCAGGGCATCGGCGCCAATTTCATGACGAACAGCAGGAGGAATCAGAATATCCGTTTCAGCCGGCAGATTGAGTCCGCAAATATCCCGGGCCTTTACGATTTGGGCATCTCTTTCAGGAGCAACTACTCCAAGAGCTTCCAGTTTCCGCTTTCCTGCATATGCAAGGTCCCTGATTTCGATATCCTGGAAAAGGGAAAGCTGGATGGGATTACCACAGACCGCCAGTCGCACCACTTCATTTTTCCGGATACTCAGATGGGCAATCAGTTTATTAACGGCATTAACCAACACCTCATGAGCCCGATCCGGCCCAATTGCAACTGCGAAATGAAGATGATCCATGACATTGGCGCCGGGAAGGGGGTGACGTGTGGTAACGGCGGTGGACAAAATTCTTCCATTTTGATCCAGATCGAGGGCCTGCCCGCGAAAACCACTGGTACCAAGGTCTAATGCAACACCCAGTCTTGCCATACTATTTCAAATCTCCTGTTTCGATTGGGATTGTCATGCTAAAATTGGCAAAATTCTTTAAATATTCAATCGACAATCGACAATTTTCGATCAATGCGCCTTGGCCGCTTCCAGCATGGCCATAAGGTTCTTTGTATCCGTCCCCGGCCCTACGGCACAGCCCGGCGCCAGGATCTGGATGCCATCGGCAATGGCCTTCTCTGATTCCTGTTTAATCTCGTCAGGTCCATGCAAAAAGAGAGTGGTAGCCACATCTACTCCACCCAACAAAACAACATCCGGTCCGCATTTTTCCCTGGCAATCTGGGGAGCTGTTTTAGGGTCAAGGCTTAGAACGTCAGCCCCGGTTTGCCCCATCCATTCCACAATGGAGTCCACCTTGCCACAGATATGCAGAAGCGTCGGAACAGAAATGGCTTCAAACTGTTTGCTCTGATATTCCAATTCATAATCTCCGTATGTTTTAGGAGCAATCAGTTCCGGCGAGGCGGTCATGTCTTCACATGAAATGATATCCGCCCCGGCATCTATGAGAGCCTTCGCCAAAGCAGTGCCGGCCTTTTCTCCTAATTCCAGCCAGGGTCGCATTTTTTCGGGTGTTTTGAAGGAAGCCTTGAGAAGGGGAACCGTATCAATGAGAGACCCGGCAATGGTAAAAGGTCCGATAATTCCCGCCACCACCGGCACTTTATCACCCAATTCCTTTTTTAAAATACCGACGGCTTTGAGCAGTTCCGGAATAAAACCCATAGAAAGAAAGTCATCAGGGAATACAGGTGTGTCGTCAAGTTTGAAAGGGGGCGGATGATCGATTCCGGGAATTCCTTCAAGGCCGCCCGGAACCTTTCCTGGTTTTATATTACATCCAAGGGCGCGTGCTTCAAACGTTTGGCAGAAAGGGACTCTGACTGCGTCAAAACCAAGGACGGTATGGGAAGCCAGCGCCAGTTTGGCCATGGTTTCCCCGTCTTCATGCGCTTTCGGCCAGAAGGCCTGCACCTCCTCCATTTGTTCGTAAGTTACCATGCAATTGGCCCCAAAACAAGGCATTCGGTCAGGCTTTTGATGGTTGAGCACCGCCATTACACGTTCTTTAGCATTCATTTGATGTCCTCCTATGTATTTGACAATCAAGATTCGTAAATCTTGTAAGCAGAAATTTTTGCAAAGCCACGCAGTTATTGTGTTTTACTTTCTGAATCTTGCAGGTACTATACCCTAAAAATCAGGAGACTTGAAGGAAAATCTGATATAACCCCTTCAAGTCTCCTATTAAGTCAATATCACTCGGCAGTGGAGAAAGGTGTGTGAATTCTTAAAAAATGTGTCTGGCATTTTCACCGACCTCCTTGGTCAGGAATCTACCCCCACTTTTATAAAAATTACTTCTCTACTTCCTGTCAATTCGCTTCGGTAAGAAGCAATGATTATTATTTCTAGGCTTCTTCCGCTTCCAAAGCCTCTTGATCTTCTACAATGGATCTTAATTGTGACAAGACGTCGTCTGGCAGCGGAACCGGTTTATGAGTTTCCAAAATGTGTCGGGCTTCATCTGCAGCCGCCTCGGCCATATCTTTGCCCCCACGTTTTTGCCAGGCCCCTCTCATCCGTCGGTCGATTAGTTTCACTTTGGATTGTTCCGGCCCCATATACTGTCTAGTATGTTTCTGAGCCAGAAAGTCCTTACCGGAGCCGACCTTCTTGATGAGTTCTACGGCCATTGAGTCATCGTTGACCGGAACGCCTTGAACCACTCTTTTGCACATCCGGGCGATCTCATTGTCAATGACGAGTTGGGCAAAGCTGAAAGTCACACCTAACTCCAGCATACCCATTCCGTAAATGAGATTTGCGCCCGCCAATGCCGGCAGCAGGGATGTAATAGTCTTTTCATGTCCTGCCTGGACATCGGAAATTTTACTGTCAGCCTACGCACCAGCTACATAGCTGGGTAATAGGTACTTACGAGCCAAAGCCGTGACACCTGCGCTGATCATTCCAAGTTCAGGCGCCCCCACCGGAGCAGTGGCATAGGTTAAATCAAATGTGGTGGTGGAACTGCCGTAAATTACCGGAGCGCCTTTAGCGGTTATCTGGCTCAAAACAATTCCGGCCAGCACTTCGGCATTATGGGTTACCAGGGTACCGCTAACGGTAACAGGTGCGGAAGCCCCTGACATGGCCATGGAAAGAACATTTACAGGAATGCCTGCCTTTGAGCACTCAATAATGATTTCGGCAGTATGGGTGTGCAACTCCAATGGACTGGTGGGACACACCAGCGCCGAAACCAGAGGCCGCTCCCTTAGTTTATCCATACCGCCGACAATGACGGCAGCCATTTCAAAGAATTTTACCGCTCCTTCCCCGCCTGTCAAATCAATGTGTTGACAGTGCTTGGAAGTGTTGGATAAAAACGCCTCGGCTTCGTTTAAATCTGTGGCCCGCTCTACATCTCTGGCTACTACCGCACTGGAGTAGACATCTACATTATCCATGGCGTCACAGACAAGAGCGGTATGCCCTACATCCTGTTTGTTTGATTCCCGGAACTCTCCGGTAAACGGATCCACTACCATAACTCCCGCGCCAAAGCTGGTGAACCCAACTCTTCCACCCTGAAGCGTCACATCATATTCAGGGGTTCGTCCGGCCAGCAGGATGGTGCTGGGAGCTGAGTTAATGGCATCTTCCACCAGGTACGGGGGTATTCTTACATGATTGTTTTCACGATCCACATTAGCCCCGCCATTCTCGAATATATCCAGGGCTTCGTCACAATAGACCCCGACGCCGTAGTTTTGCAGTACGTCGAGAGTGGCCATATGAATTTCGTATAATTCATCATCGGTGAACATGTTTAACCCCCAGCCTTCCATGGTGCTGATGCCGGGTTGAAGTCCTCTAATCATATAATCACCTCCTTTCCTTTATTTAAGTAATTCTTTGACTTTGATTACAGTATCGTTCGCATCCTCGGCATAACAATCACAACCGATTCTATCCGCCCAATCCTGGGTGGTTGCTGCTCCACCGACCATGGTTTTGAGTTTATCCCTGATTCCTGCCTTGGTCAAACGTTCCTCAAGAATTTTTTGCCCGGCCATGGTGGTGGTCATCAGGGAAGATGAACCTACAATATCAGCATTCAACTCCTTAGCCTTCTCAACGAAAGTGTCTATCGGCACATCTCTGCCCAGATCATGAACTTCAAAACCGTAAACCTTAAGCATCGTTGCAACAATCCGCTTGCCGATATCATGTATATCACCTTCAACGGTTCCAAGCACTATGGTTGCCAGCTTTTCTGCAACGTCTTTCTTTGGAATGGAAGGCTCCATTATTTCAATTGCCTTTGTCATTGCCTCGGCAGCTACAAGAACGCCGGGAAGAGGAATTTCTTCGTTTGCGAAACCGTCACCTACCTCGGTCATTGCCGGTGTTAAGCCTTCATTAATGATATCCACCGCATTGATTCCTTCTGCAATGACTTGTTTGGCCATGGCTTCGGCAGCTTCCTCGTCTCCATCAATAACAGCCTGTTTGGCCTGTTTTAACAGGTCTTCCTTGCTCATTCGATCACCTCCTTTCCTTATTTTTTTGTTTCTCATACACCATCAATGCGTTATTTGTTGACTTCATTTTATTTTTTCAGTCCATGTAAAGCGATTTTCAGCTTTCTAATAACGCATCTCGGGATTTTTAAACTGTTTCCTGATTTATAACTTTTATGGACCGAAAGGTTTGCTTAGTCCGATCCGCCTCATTTATTGATTCACCTCCTTTCTATGTTATTGGCCTTCAACATAATAAATTTTGTAATATTTTAGCTATTTGAAAACTTGGTCACTTCAAAGGTAATTAAATTTTAATAACGTTATAAAGTTACGACTTTTTTCCATAAGCGTCCAAAGTTGGAAAAGGTAATGCCTGTTTTCATGAAGTTGATGTGCACATGCTGGAATGATCGACAATGTATGTTAAAAATATCGCCGACATGAGTCTGCCCTCATCTGTAAATTCAGCGGGGTGATCCACAATCCAGCCATGTCTTTTTGCCCGTGAAATAAATGAACCGTTAGCAGTCGAGTGGTGAGGAAAATTCACCGCCGTGTATGGCTTTTGCACGTCCATATCAGACATGGACGTCATATTATTGCGTATTATCCTTGCCCCCGACTCTTTATCGCCCATAGAGCTCTGGCGTTTCTGAAGCGCTTGATCATACAGCCGTTTTGCATCTTCAAGCCTGTTAGTGCTATGAAATAGTTCCGCAAGATTATTTAGAGTGCCTGCGTAACCTCCGGTGAGCAGCTTATGATATTTCATTCGCAAAACACGGTCGTATTGTTCTCGATGCTTTTGCTCCATTCTGAGATGAAACAGTGAACTCCGTGCGCGCTGCCCAAGTCGCATCTTATCAACCCATTGTGATGCCGCCTTCCAAACTTCTATAGCGCGCCTATAAAATCCTTCGGCCTTATCGAAATTTTGATTGATCCGAAAGAAAATCGCAAAATTGTTCAGGCTTCCGGCAAGCCGCGGATCACGTTCATCGAACTTTTTAGCAACAATATAGGCATTTTTCCACCCTTCGGCTGCTGCGGCAAAACGCCCGCTGTCAAATTCTGATGCGGCTGCTTCACTGAGTTGCACCCATAAATACTCCTGGGCAGCCCAATGCTTCTCGGATATTTCCTCCATCACTTAAATGTAATAGCGCTTATGTTTTTGTTGTTGATGAGAGCCATCTCATAATTCTGCAACTATTTTATTGATAAGCCATCAAATTCCAAGGTAGGCCTTACGTACATGTTCATTACCCATTAGGTTGTCGGCTTCTCCATGCAGTGCAATCCGTCCGGTTTCCAAAACATAACCATAATGAGCAAGGTCCAGGGCGAGTTCCGCGTTTTGTTCAACCAGTATTACGGAAACACCTTTGCTATTAATTTCCTTTAGAATTTGAGCGATTTCCTGAACTACCATTGGGGCAAGTCCCAGAGATGGTTCGTCCAGCATTAGGAGCCGGGGATTAGACATCAGGGCTCGTCCGATTGCCAGCATCTGCTGCTCGCCGCCGCTCATGGTCTTTGCCACTTGTTTGGTTCGTGCCCTAAGAACAGGAAAGCGATCAAAAACATTATTTAAATCCCTTTTGATTTCTTGCTTGTCTGAACGGACAAATGCTCCGGTATAAAGATTTTCCAAGACCGTGAGTCCCGGGAACACCCGCCTGCCTTCAGGGACATGGGCGATGCCCATCTTGAGAACTTTGTCAGGGGAAAGGCCGTCTATACGCTGCCCGTCAAATCGGATCTCTCCGGCGCTGGGACAGACGAGTCCGGAAATCGCACGCAAAGTTGTGCTCTTTCCGGCGCCGTTGGATCCGATAATTGTGACAAGTTGTCCTTCTTGAATCTCAAGCGAAATTCCCTGAATTGCAGCTACTTTTTGATAATGGATAACAATATCGGTTAAATTTAATAACATTTTATGCAGACCCCAGATAAGCTTCAATTACCACATCATTGGATCGTATTTCTTCCGGCGATCCCTCCGCAAGGAGCTGGCCAAAATTCAACACCATAATTCGTTCGCAAAGTCCCATAACCGCCTTCATGTCGTGTTCCACGAGTATAATTGTAATGCCAGACTCTCGTACCTTTCTCACCAGTTCCATCATTTGAGTGGTTTCTTCCGGATTCATTCCGGCGAAAGGTTCGTCCAATAACAAAAGTTTGGGTTCGGCGGCCAATGCAATGGCTACGGCCAAAGCTCTCTGTGATCCAAGAGGCAGGTTGAGGGCCAACTGATCCTTACGATCCATTAAACCCATGAACTCAAGAACCTTTAATGTTTTTACCGTTGCCTTTTTTTGCCTGTTGCGATCAGTGCGAAAAAGTGCGGCAAACAGATTGGACCGGGCGCGTAGATGGCACCCCACCAGTACGTTCTCATACACAGTGAATTCCTGGAAAAGAGTTGTCTCCTGAAAAGTGCGGACCAATCCGCGGCCCGCAATAGCGCTTGCACCTCGACCTGTAATCTCTTCCCCATGGTAAACTATCTGACCTTGAGTCGGCTGATAAAAGCCTGTAACGGTCTTAAACATAACACTTTTGCCGGCGCCGTTTGGCCCGATGAGTCCGCGAATCTCTCCCTCTTCAACAGAGAAGCTTACGTCGTCGAGGGCAACAAGGCCACCGAACCTTTTGGTTATCTTTTTTACTTCAAGTAGCGCCATTGGTGATCTCCTTCAGTCCTCCTGTGTATAATTCTTACATTGCCTGGCGCCAATCAAGACGCAACGCGTTACAAACTTCTATCCCGGACAAGCCGGAAAGATTATTCGTTATTTGTTATTGGTTATTCGTTTAAGATCGGTTATTGGAGATCGATTGCCATCATTCCATTAACGAATAACAAATAACTTAGAGCGCATACCATACTACGGCCTGCGGAACAGCCACCAGGATTTTTTCAAACTATCCTCCTTATCACCCGCGTCCACTTTACCTTCCATTTCTTCTTTGCCACGCAACCGGTTGATAACACCGCCTAACTTGGTGGGAAGACTCTCCAATCCATCCGGCAGGAACATTATGGAAGCAATCAGGATACAGCCATAAATGAGCGGGCGATATATTTCAAAAGCCCGGAACCATTCATTGAACAGTGACAAGATCGTTACACCGATGATAGGGCCGTAGAACGTTGCGGTGCCCCCGACAATTACCCATATAAGCACATAGACCATTATGCCAACTGCAAACTGGTTTGGATTTATTGAACCCAAATAGTGTGCCAATAGCGCTCCGGCGATGCCCACGAAAAAGGAAGCGATTCCAAAGGCCAGGGTTCTGTATCGCCATGTGTTAACCCCAACGGACTCTGCTAAAACATCACGCCAATGGATAGAATGCAGCGTCAGTCCAATACGCGAGTTTTCCAGGCGATAAAGGATCCACAAACAGATGGTCACTATAACAAGTGTGAGGAAATAGTAAGGAATAGGCTCCCATATCTCGATTGTCTCGAGGCCAGGAATCCAAAGCTTCGGCGAAGGGACGTTCTTCATCCCTTTCGGTCCCCCGAAGGGCACTTTGAAATAAATCCAGCCAAGACGGATGGCTTCACCTGCCGCAAAGGAGCCAATGAGGAAATAGAACTGCTTCATACGAAAGAGGGGAAAGCTGAGAATAAAAGCGACCGCCGCACATATTATTCCGGATAAAGGCATGGTGAGCCAAAAAGACAGCCCTAGTTTTTTTGCCAATAGCGCGCTGGAATAGGCGCCAACACCCATCACGACCACATGTATAAGCGACCATTCACCTGTAAGGGTCATAAGGCGGTAACTGACCACCACCAGGACATTTATAAGCAAAAAAATCATAAAATCCTGTTGGTGGAACTTTAGAGTGAAGGGAAGCACACAAAGAAAAGCAAACAGTGCAACCAAGCACAATACTTTATATATTTTTTTATTAGCCATTGCTCAGGTTCACCAGGAATTACTCAGTTGTTCGGGTTCCCATCAGTCCCGTGGGTTTAATAATAAGGACGACCAGCATGATGATGAGTCCTAGAATAGTGGCAATGATACCCCCATAATACGTGGTTACAAAGGTATGAAAAAACGCATAAAGGACAGCCGCCAGTATCGCGCCTGAGAGGCTCCCAAGGCCTCCTACGATAGTCACAATAAATGCGGTAATGATAACGGAATGTCCCATATAGGGCTGCACTCTGGTCAGGGGGGCTATGAGCGCTCCTGCTACACCTGCAGCGCCGGCGCCTAACGCCATTGCAAGCACTGAAATTTTATTTATGCTAATCCCTTGCAGCGCCGCTGCCTCACTATCCTGAGCAGTGGCGCGGAGCGCCCATCCGAGTTTTGTACGGGTAAGGAATAACCAGATAAAAAGCAATAGCACTGCAGCCACGATGAGGGCCACCAATCGTTGTTTTGAGAGAACGACACCCTCAACAACCTGCAAAACGCCAGGGAATGCCGACGGAACATGTTTCATCAATCCCAACCCCCCGATCTTCACGGCCAGTACCTGGAGAATAAATAATACGCCAATGGAATTAATAAGCCCGCCAAGAGGATTATCGCGCATGGGCCTGAAAAGCCACCGTTCCATCAGCAAGCCGATCAACGTGACAATCATGAGGGCAGCAAGCACTGCCATGAAAAATGGCCATCCAAGTTTTGAGTAAAAAAACCACACAGAGTAAGCCCCGGCCATGAAAAACTCTCCATGGGCGAAATTCACGACCCCCATTACACCGAAAATCAACACGAGCCCTACGGCTGTGAGTGCAAAAAAGCTGCTGGCGACAAGGGCATTTATGCAGGTCTGGAGTACGACTTCCACCTTGTCTTCCTCCTTCTTCAATTGTTAGCGCCCATCCGGATGGGCAATAGTTTAGGACCAGGGCGTTGAGCGCCCCGGCCCTAACGGTCATTTACTGGCTATATAATGCCAGGATTTATGATGTCTTATTACTGCTGCTGGTACCACATCTGGTTCAGCGCTTCCATGTGCTTAATATAGACATCTTTGTGTTTTGCCCACCACTTGGGAATATTCTTGTATTCCACGATCCTTCCTCTGCCGTTCTGAATGGTAACCACAGGCCAATTGCCAACAAGGGCGTTTTTCATGCCCCAAAGCTCTTCGCCCCACCATTCTGCAGGACCGAATATATGAGGCAATGTTTGCATGCTCTTCATCGCCTTGTATACGGCCATAGGTTCCACACTGCCTGCCTTCTGGGCTCCTGTCTTCCACAGATCCATGATGGAGGCATACTCATATGAAACAGCAGTCCATGAAGCCGGCCACCGCTTATTGTACTCAGTAAAAAATTTAGCAGGGTCCTTGAAGCTGATGTGCGGCGCGTTCAATGCGGGGTCGTCGAAATCCGGAAACTGGTAGATGAAGCCTTCCAGGAAGTTCTTGCTCGTTTTTTCGAGAATCGCCGGATAGTTGTCAAGAGTACAGGATATCATCTTGCCTTTGTATCCCTGTTGATAGAGTTGCTCACAAATCAGGTTGACATAATCAGGATAAGACGTGTCAAAGCACACGATATCCGGTTTCTTTGCCAATAGTGACGTCACAATAGGGGCAAAGTCGGTTGTTGCTATATCGAAAATGTTTTCTCCGACCACACTAATCCCGGCCACTTCAAATGCTGCCCGGTAAGTCGCAACCGACGGAATCCCCAACTCATCGTCCTGGGCGCAGATGACTGCCCTTTTCAGTTTCGGAAAATTCTCTGACAGCCATTCCACTCCTGTTACGTTATAGATGGGATGCACCTCACATGGCGCAAGGTGATAAGGGGATTCGGGGTTGATATCGCTCGGTAGCAGGGTGCTGGTAAGAATTTTTTTCCGGGTGAAAAATTTTTGCACTCCCGGCCAGGTAGACCCCCCGAGCATCATGACGAATTTGACATCCTCTTGCGCTACCAGTTTCTTGGCGCCCTGCAGGGCTTTGTCCGGGAGATATTCATTGTCATATGAAACGAATTCCACCATGTACCTGTCACCGCCTATCTTAATTCCACCGGCGGCATTGATCCATTCTCCCCAGATCTGGCATCCATACAGCCCGGGTAGGCCCCATCCTGCAACCTCGCCTGTGAGCGGCGCCAAAAAACCGATCTTTAACTTTTTATTGGCACCGAATGCAATACCTGGAAGCCCAATGCCAGTTAAAACAGTACCTGCAGCAGTGGCCTTTAAAAAATCTCTTCTTGTGATCTTCATCTTCTTACCTCCTTCTCTTTTTGAGTTAATATTAAAAATAGAGCAATATAATAAAGAGTGTTTACATACAGGATCCAATATCTTTAGTCATTGCTCCCCCTTGTATACAGGAAAGGTCCCAAATAAAGATCGTGAGCTCTTTTTAAATTGGTAATTGGTTAATAATAAAGGATTAAAGTTGCAATGGTCCGTTCTATCAGCTACCTTACACTTTAAACTCGAACCCGATTCCCTCCATTGTTTTTATCGCTTTGTCAAACACTTCATGGTACTCATCCGTGGGGCTCAGTGTGGTCACATCGTAGCATTCTTGAAAGGTCTTTCCCTTTGGCGCTGTTTTAAAGTCCTTTTCGTACAGGCTCACCAGCTTATCCAGCATAACATTGACCTTTTCAGTTTCTACTCCTGCTACTGCAGCAGCCGCATAGGCCATAAAGCGGGCCTCCATGGCGGTGGTATAATCAAGCGCCACCCCCTTGGCTGAAGCATTTCCACTCATAATCTCACGACCGCTGGCCGTATCGGTAATGGCCTGGGCAGCTGCCTCAAGCAGACACATTTCGGTGCAAGGACCAGCGGAAGTATAGTACTGATTTCCCAGCAAAAGGTGGGTATTGCGATCCACGGCCCGACACGCGTGGCCTGCGACCATCAACGGCTCCCTGGCCGTTGTATTTCCCCAGCGTACGTGAATAGGTCCGTCCAGATGCCAGTCAGCCCCCACCATGATGAAAGCGGCCAAATGGGTGGCTACGTTTACGATAGAGGTCTCCTCGACCCCTCCGGCCCAGCCACCTATAATAGGCATCTGCTCGCTCATGATGATATCACCTGCCAGTTTGTAATGTGCGGTAAAGGTGAGCGCATTAATGTCAATCTTGAGTTCATTAAGTTGACTCACCTCATGGCTGTCGCACGGCCTCATTCCCTCAGGAAAATCAGCGGCTATTACTCCGGCAGCAGTTAATGAAGTTTCGCTTCCCTACATGGCCATGCCGGGACGGCCGGCCCGCGTCATCGCCATCCGGATCATCGAAACTTCTCCTTTGACGGCTGCGATCTCCCATGGAGACCCGGGCTTGGGCTCTCTCCCGTTGATGGTGGACAAGACCCCGTTAACAATGGCATCTACTAAAGGCTCTCGTGCGTATGCCTCATGCATAGCAATAAATATATTTTCTGACACTGGAGCCCCCGTAGGACCACCTTGACAGAGGGGTGGACGGGAATCATCAAAACTTCTACCTGCCAATTGTCGTGCATCACGGCCTTCACCCAAGGTGAGTTCTCGAGGCGCGCCGGCAACAGCCATCAGCACCTCGTCCTCCGTATATTTTATGACACGACCGGTATCCATACAATAAACACCCATTTCCACGAGCATCTCAAGACCGGCATGGAACAACCGATCTATCATATCTGTATCTGTGGGTATAATTCTGGATCTATCAAATTTTAATTTGTACTTTTCTTTTAATTTGTTTGCTGTTTGAAAAGTGATCTTACGATCCCATTCCTTTTCATCTACCCTGGGACCGGTGCGTGCTCGATCATAGGTCTCGAACACGCCCACTTTCTCTTTGAAAGCCATGTTTCCTCCTTTCATATAATGGATTAGTCTATTAATTCACTTACAACAATCGTTGCTTCTGCAGCATTTTCAGCCCATCCATCAGCGCCTATCTGGTCTACCCATTCCTGGCTTGTGGGCGCTCCACCGAAGAGACACTTGAACTTGTCCCGGATACCGCGATCTTTCAGCTCATTTATAATCTCTCGTTGAGCAGGCATAGTGGTTGTCATGAGCGCCGAACCGGCAATGCAGTCAACATCTTTTTCTACGGCCGCATCAATTACATCATCTATAAGCACGTCCCGACCCAGGTCAATAACCTCAAAACCGTTCGCCTGCAACAATATCGATACTATATTCTTACCAATGTCATGGATGTCTCCTTCAACAGTGTGAAGGATGATTTTACCCTTGGCAGAGTATCCCCCCTCAATATGGGACGACAGAATTTCTACGGCACTGGTAAAGGCCTCTGCCGAAATAATAATCTGCGGCACATAAATTTCAGCATTGTCAAACTTATCGCTGATCACCTTCATTCCTTCAGCCAGTCCTTTCTCAATGCAGGTAAGGGGATCAAACCCTTGCGCAATCGCATCATTGGCTGCAGCTTTGGCGCCATCCTCATCCAACTCAACAACACTCTTTTTAAGACGTTCTAAAATTTCTTTTTCAGACATTTATTTCACCTCCTTTCTTTGATTGAATATAATATTGAAAACAGAGGGCGTATATTCATAGTCATATTTTTTTTAATTATTGCCCACCCCTGTCTACAAAAAAATCGCCATAACTATACACACACATATATATAGTGCATAAACAAAAAGTCCTATTATTAAGGTAAAACCTGAATGCCCGCCTGCTATTACCAAGCCTGTATTAAGGCATCTTTTTGCTCTTGCCTTACTGCTTGAAGCGCTTTGCCCAAATAGACATGGGCGAGCAGATCGAAATAATATAGTACTCCCTATGTACATATAGATAGTGAATTATTACATTTCAATAGTCCATCGGATGATTTTTAAACGGATGCAGGACTATTTGCGTATTTTTTGTGAAACCTCAACCTGCTTTTCTATCTTATTTAATTGCAGCCGCGCAATTTACCTTTACGATGACGCAGATTTTTTGAGACAAGACTGGCGATGTGGACGTGCAGTAAGACTAAATTTTGCTTTTAAGATTCAAAGATGTCTTGCAGAAAAAACCCAATTTTAAGAACAATACTCTTCTATTTCAGAGAATACTCTTCTGTAGAGGGACAGATATTCATCATTTGGTCTCATTTCGTATTCAGAGTCCACAATGTAACACTCATTGAAAGGCTTTCCGGCAGGCGGATCTGAGAATCTATCTGCGAACTTTGAATATATATTGGCAACCACCTCATTTGCTTTTGAAAGTGTCAGGTTTTTTGCCATATACGCGATCTCTCCCATAAATCTTGATTCAAGACCGGATGAGTGGTCAGCCCCGGCGCCACGAGCCCCGACAGGCCCTGCCAGCAAGTCTCTTCCACTGACCGTATCGCCTATTGCCTGGGCGGCTGTCTCGTAGAACATCATATCTGTGCAACAGCCGGCTAAGTTCCAGTAGTACCTGCCTGTGTAGAAGTTCATGTTACGCGAGGTGGCAAAAGATGACACATTGGAAGCCCAGAGGATCTCCCTGGCTGAAGAAGAGTTTGTCTTTATATGTACGGCTCCTGATACATGGATGCTTGAACCTGTTAATATCTTTGACTGGATGGTTTCCGCCACATCAACTATAGCCAGACCTTCGGCAGAACCTATGCTGGCGCCTCCGAATACGGGACACTGTCCGGAGAGATAGTGATTTCCGTGTTTCTGATGATAAATAGATTTATAAAATGTCTCGTAGTCTGTCTTAAGCTCATCCAACTGGTAGACCTCCTGAGGGTCTGCATTCGAGTAAAGATCTTCACAGGATACAAGTAAATATGCGGGGGAAATTGTAGGAGTGCTTGGGCCCATTAATGCAAGTCCTTCTCTTCCGGCAAGCCTGGTGGCAAGTCTTTCAAGTCTTGCTTCCTTTAGGCTGGCCAGCAACTCGAAGGGGCTTTTACCCTGTATGAACTTCCCTCCCATTTTTTTAATAGCCCCGCCATAGATTCCCTGGACAATGGGCTCCTTTGCGGAACTTAGATGGACTAAAAGGAAGTTTTCCTCTGAAACAGTTCCGCCCATTGGTCCGCCTATAATTATGGGAGGTCTTGGATCCATAGGTTGTCTAGCGGGAACAGAAACCTGCTCTTTGAATCTGCCAATTTCCAGTGATTTTGATGTATTTAGAGACTTTAGTATGTCTTCCTCATCAATTTTTATCGTCCTTCCAGTGTTTATGCAATATATCCCTACAGAAAGCAAAAGTTCTAATCCTGCCTCAAACACTGAATCCGCAAGTTTCTCGTCGTCAGGGACGAAGCTTTCTTTGTCATACTTAATATTATATTTCGATGTGAGCTCCTTACATTTTTTGAAAATGGCTAAATCATGCTTCATTTCAGTTTTTTCTTCACCCTCAAGCGCACATTGTAAATACTTATAAATATTGTGCATTGTAATAATTCTCCATTGATATTATGCTATTATTTTTCAAAAAAAGATTCTTCAAATTCTTTAAAAAATTTGTCTTTTTCTTTCCAGTCCGGACCAAAGCGTTTGTTAAAATAATCACCAAAACTGTCAAAAAGTTTCCTCCAGATTGTTTTCCCTTTTTCCAGTACCACATGTTCAAGAAAATCTCCAAGCTCTGCCATTTTTTCTTTGGGCAGAAAAGAGACTGCACCAAGTTTTATGGATTTTTTCAGTGCTTCCGGTGTAAGCGCATGAGCAGTAAGCATTATAGCTGGAAACCCCCTGTCTACGGCCTTTTTCAGGAGTTTAAAACCGTCAACCCCCATAATATCAAGAATGACAACATCATATGTATACATAGTGAGGGATTGAAGGGCGGTTTTATAATCTTGTGCTTTATGCACAATGCACATATCCAGTTCATCCTCTATTGCTTCTATCACGTCAGGTTCATCGTCAACCACCAGGATTACCTTATCTTTTAATGGGCTGTCTGAGCTCATACCTGTATTTATCTCCTGTCCGGTTATTTAATATTCTCCATAAATTCATAGCAAAAAATTATTACTCGGTCAAATATTATTTCAAGGGTTGTAAAACCGATCAGTTTGCAATTGCTATCGCCTCTTGCAAAAACACGTTTCTGGGAATTCAAGCTAAAATTTACTTTAAATTATACCTATAAATCGTATTTGGCAGTTAACCAGCATAGTTTTAGAAGTACGAAACTTGAGATATAAGTTGTAAAAAAGCCATTTTGGCAGTATTTCACTACAAACAATAAAGGATTTTAAGGAGAAGATACATGGAGAAATCATCTGTTTTTCCAGAAAAAGTAAAGGCAAGGGTCATTATTCTGTCGGGGTTCCTTGGGGCAGGAAAGACCACACTTTTGAAGAGGATATTATCCTGGGAGACTGACCTGTCGGGAACAGTAGTCATTGTAAACGAATTCGGTGAGGTGGGAATAGACGGGACGCTGCTTGAGGACGTCGGTTCGGATGTGGTGGAACTCACGAGCGGATGCGTCTGTTGCACCCTGAAAGCGGATTTGAACCTGACTCTGAAAAGAATCCGGGAACAGTTCAATCCCAGCCGAATTTTTATTGAAGCTACAGGGGTCGCCGACCCGGTTGCGATTATTCAGGTGTTTCAGGATGAGGAATTAAATGAACACATGGAAGTGGACAAGATTATCACAGTTCTGGACGCCGATTTCTGGGAAGTGCGTGAAGGTTTCGGAACACTCTTTTTCAGTCAGTTGCGGGAGGCGGATTTAATTCTTTTGAATAAGATTGACACGATAGACAATAATAAGATCCCGCAGTTTTTAAAAGAAATCCATGAGACCATGCCGAACTCCAGGGTAATACCTACCATCCGGTGCAGGGTAGATCCTGAGTCCCTGTGGACGGCTGGTCGCCGCAAAGATTTCGGATTTAGGCCGGATCAATTTTTTAACGTAGTTCCGCCAAATGACGCACATGATGAAGAGACTGATTTTTATCGCCAAGCTTATCAAGGATCGAACGGGGCATCCCATAGCGTTGTTAAGGATGAGAAAATACATTACATAGCTTTTTCATTTACAGATTCTGCACACCTGGACGAAAATTGTTTCAAACAATTTACAGAGAAGTTGCCGTGGGAAGTGTTTCGCATGAAGGGGCCTGTGTGCTTTTATGATCGTACGGTGTTGGTAAACTATGTGGGCGGCAAATGTGAATGGGCGGACTGGGCCGGCACGGAAGAGACGCGCCTTGCCTTTGTAGGATGGAAAGTCAGCGGCGAAGAAACGATCAGCAAACTCAGAAAATGCATTGTTCGATCATAGGACAGGGACAAGCTATTAATTGATTATTTCAACCGATTTTCTTAATCTAAAAAAGGCTACTATTAAGATATGAAAGAAAAACAGGGAAGCAGGACAAAAAAGTATAAAAATAGTCTTCATTCCTCAAAAAAATCATCCAATGGACTATTGCAATCACTACAAGTAATTTATAAACATTACCAGAATAAATATCTACTTTCTGGGTGTTGAAATACGCCGTTGCTGCAGCATCCCGTTTTCCTGTCTATGAGTAAAAGCGGATTATGGACGAAAGGGGGCGTTTTTCAAAGGTCTCAAATGAACTATAGGATATGAACATAGGCGCTTACACATTTGAAGAGTTTTTAAAAAAGGCCGCTGCCTTTCATGGAAATCCGGCTCCGGGGATTATCATCGGCGGCTACATGGTTGAATTGGCCAAACAACAACTGCCCGGGGGAATTTTCTTTGACGCAATTGTTGAAACACCCAAATGCCTTCCTGATGCGGTTCAATTGTTAACTCCATGTAGCTTCGGCAACGGTTGGATGAAGATCCTTAATCTGGGTCGCTATGCGTTGTCTCTTTATGACAAATATTCCGGCGAAGGCATTAGAATCTATCTGGACCCGGCCAAATTGGAGATGTGGCCTGAGATCAAGGGTTGGCTCTTAAAACTCAAACCAAAGAAGGAGCAGGATAAAGAACGTCTATTCGATGAAATACGGCGATCCGGGCCGAGCATTTGCGCGATGCGCCCGGTAAAGATCCAAGAGAGTTTCTTGAAGAAGAAAAGCATGGGACGTATCGCTGTCTGCCCGATTTGCAAGGAGGCATATCCGGCATTGGACGGCGGCATATGCAGAGGGTGCCAGGGTGAAGCGCCAAATCTTTCCTCAACCATGCCCCAAGTATGGGACGAAGGGCCGCAATTAAAGGCCGTGCCTGTTGAAGAGGCCATGGGTAAGCACGCCCTCCATGATATGACTCAAATCGAACCTTGTAAAAGCAAGGAACCCGCCTACAAAAGCGGACAGGAGATAACCGCGGGAGATGCCTGCCGTTTACAGCAGATGGGTCGAAACCTGGTATACGTCGAGGAAGAGAACGATACAGGTGGTAATTGGGTGCATGAGAACAAGGCGGTCCTCTCCTTTGCCCAAAGCATGTCCGGCGAGGGGGTATCTTTTAGTGAGCCCCCTGAAGAGGGGAAAATAAACTTCTATGCTGAAAAAGACGGTCTATTCATGCTGGACCGGAAAACGCTTGAACGGTTCAACCTGGTCCCTGACGTAATGTGCGCCACTCGACAGAACTATCTTGTCGTGAAACAGGGAAGACCTCTTGCAGGATGCCGTGCCATCCCGCTCTATCTGTCTCAAGAGAATTTTAGCAAGGCCTTGACTGTGCTTCAAGAAGGATCTCTTTTCAAAGTAATCCCCATGAGGGCAGCCAAAGCAGGAGTGTTGGTTACTGGGACCGAGATATTCAAGGGGCTTATTGATGATAAATTTATCCCTGTGATTAAGAGCAAATTGGATGATCTCGGCTGCAGCATTGTGGGAACGGATATCGTACAAGACGATAAAGATGTCATCGCCACGAGTGTGACCAGGCTGATTGATGCCGGGGCGGATCTTGTCATTTCCACGGCCGGGCTTTCCGTTGACCCGGAAGACGTCACTCGCCTGGGGCTTCTTCAGGCCGGACTTATGGATGTACTTTACGGCGCGCCGGTTCTGCCCGGGGCCATGACTTTGCTCGGAAAGATAAATGGAGTGCAGGTGATGGGTGTTCCTGCGTGTGCACTTTACTTCAAGACAACGAGCCTTGATTTGCTCTTGCCAAGACTTCTTGCCGGACTTGACATTACGAGGCTTGACTTGGCGAATATGGCCGAAGGCGGATTCTGTCTGAATTGTAAGGCATGTACATTCCCAAAATGTCCTTTTGGGAAGTAGGGATGCAAGGAAGAAAAAATGGTAAAGCGGATATGGAACTGGTTTTGGAAGCCGAGTTCTATATGGGGACGAGGTGTAATCCTTTTTACCGGCGGTATCGCTGGTGTGGTTCTTTTGGGTGGACTTTCCACCTTCAGTGAATACCAGAACACGCTGGAATTTTGCATTTCCTGCCACGAGATGGAACAGACGGTTTACCAGGAATACAAAAAATCGGTTCATTACATCAATACCTCAGGCGTGCGCACGACATGTGCTGATTGTCATGTCCCCAGGGCGTGGGGACCCAAGCTTGTCCGCAAGATAGATGCCGGCAAAGAGTTGCTGCATCATTTTCTTGGCACCATCAACACCCCGGATAAGTTTGAGACCAGGCGCTTCGAACTGGCGAAGAAAGTTTGGGCATCGATGGAAGCAAACGACTCTCGCCAATGCCGCCACTGCCACTCTGTTGATGCCATGATTTTCAACAAGCATAAGAATAAAGATGCGGCAAAGCGGATGGAAACAGCGCTTAAGGAAGGTAAAACATGCATTAATTGTCATAAATCCACTGCCCATAAACTGCCTGACATGACGTCAGGTTATAAAGCCTTATTTGAGGAACTGGAGACACTTTCCAGGAAGGAAAACGCCAAGGCCGACAAGCTCTATACCCTTGCAATGAAAGCTCTTTTCCTTGCAAAAAATGATGTGGAACCGTCCGGCAAAGGCCAGGGCAAGCTGTTGCCTGCCACGGAATTGTCCGTGCTGGAACGTAGAGGGGATCGGCTGAAGGTCCGAATTGACGGTTGGCAGCAGGATGGCGTAGCCCCCTTGATTTATGCCCTCCAGGGAAAGCGCATTTTCTCTGCCGCCCTTAAAAAGGAGGCACAGCCAGAAGTCAAGGTAGTCAAGACTATGATTGATCCCGATACGGATTTGACCTGGCACGAAGTAAATTTTACCTGCTGGGTTACCAAAGATGGTCTGATTTCCGACCAGGAGAAACTCTGGGACTATGGGGCTGAAATGCACAGCTCCAATTGCAGCCGCTGTCATTCAGCTACTCCGGCAAACCACTTCCTGGCCAATCAATGGATGGGCAGCCTCAAGGCTATGGCACGTAATATCAATTTCGATAAGAGAGAATATCGATTCTTCCTTAAATATTTACAGTTCCATGCCAAGGATACTGGCGGCATTCAACATTAATTCCTTTACATGTAAAGGAATGCCTGCTGTGAAGATATAACCGAAATCTTGGAATTACTTGATATGTCCACTATCAGAATTCGACTCTATCGATGGCTATCCACCCTGTTTTCAAAAGAGATTGACCGGAAAACGTTAGAACTATACAGGCAAGGGCCAGGAGAGCAATTTTTAAAAGAACTTTCGACTTTTCCGGCGTTGGAGCCTGAAGTAAGGGCGCTGCAGCGTCTGCTGGGGGAAATAAACGATACGAACGACTACGCCCTGGAGCTTGCCGGCGCATACGGTTTTCTTTTTCTTGGCGCGGGCGGGCCACAATCGGTCCCTCCATACGAATCCGTCTATACAAGTGAAAGCGGATCCATGTTCCAGGAAGCTGAGCGGCAAACCAGGGAGATCCTTGAAGAACACGGATTAAGCATTTCTAAGGATGTTCGTGAACCGGCCGATCATATTGCAATTCAGCTGGAACTGATGGCGCGATTTGCGGAAATATTCGCTGAAACAGAGTCAACAGATGCTGAACGTGCAGGCGTTCTAATAATGCAACAGAAAACATTTCTTGAAGATCACCTGTTGAACTGGGTTCCTGCATTTTCAGCATACTGCGTGGAACATGACCCGAACGGTTTCTATGGCGCTCTTGCTCAGCTTGCGGTCACCGTGCTTGAAGAAGACCACGCTTACCTTAAGAGGAGCGTTTCGAAAACCCGGTAACTATAACGGTTTACATATATTATTTTGCTGTAACGAATAGAATCATTGTCAAAAGGGAGAGGGTGTTGTCATTTCAAATTAAGAAAGAGGGTATATGAAATGACACTTTAAAACAGCATTTGCAATAACCTACAAACGAAAGGAGGTAGTTATGTCACAGTCAATCGAAGACAAACTGAAATGGGAACTTACCAGGCGCCAATTTCTTGGGGGAACACTGGCAGCGGGCACGGCGGCTCTGATCGGGCCGTCCCTTCTTACTAAGTCCTTTGCCGCCTCAGGAGGCAACTATGAAGTTCTGGCAGGGGAACACTGGGGAGGATTGCGCGCTATAGTCAAGAACGGGCAATTTGTTAAAGCAATTCCCTTTGAAAAAGATCCTTTCCCGACATCACTCGTTAAGGCCACGCCCGAATACGTGAACTCACCGAGCCGGGTAAAGTATCCAATGGTACGCGCGGGATTTCTAAAAAACGGACACAAGAGCGATACAACCGAACGAGGTACAGGCAAGTTTGTGCGAGTCAGTTGGGATAAAGCCATTGATCTTGTCGCAGGGGAACTAAAACGTGTCAAGGAGCAATATGGTGCGGCAAGTATTTACGCCGGTAATCCGGGCTGGCGGAAAGTGGGAAAACTCCACAACAGCTCGGCAGCGCTGGGACGCCTATTTAATCTCCATGGCGGTTGCACGCGCGGATCAGGTGACTACAGCACCGGCGCAGGCCAGGTCGTGTTGCCGTATGTCATTGGCAATTCTGAAGTCTACGCTCAGCAGACTGTCTGGCCGGTTGTCATAGAAAGCTCAGACCTGGTCGTTATATGGGGCGCGGATCTGAAAACAACAGATGGGATGGGATGGGGTATGCCGGACCATGGCGGTCAAGCAGGTCTTGAAGCCCTGAAGAAGAGCGGCAAGAAAGTCATCGTCATTGACCCGTGTCGTACTGATACGGCGGAATATCTCGATGCCAAAGTCATTATGCCGCGTCCCGGTTCGGACGTTGCCATGATGCTTGGTATCGCGCATACATTGTATACGAAAAAACTACATAACAAAGCATTCCTTGATGAGTACACCGCGGGATTTGATAAATTCAAGGCCTATCTTATGGGTGAATCCGACGGCCAGGCCAAGACCCCGGAATGGGCGTCAGCGCTCTGCGGCGTGGATGCAGGGGTTATCAAGGATCTTGCCAGAGAAATGGCCTATGGCCGCACCATGATCATGGGCGGATGGAGCATACAGCGTGCCGACCATGGTGAGCAGGCCTATTTTATGATCGTCACCTTAGCCAGCATGCTGGGTCAGATTGGTCTGCCGGGCGGTGGTTTCGGGTTGGCATACCATTATGATGGCGCCGGTTCGCCGCAATCAGCCATGCCGTCATACGGATCCGGTTTGGGAGGATTATCGGCAGGAAGCGCTCCCAAAGAGATGCCTCCAACTATTCCCGTGGCCCGCATCAGCGATGCGCTGCTCAACCCGGGACAGACAATCGATTACAACGGAGGCAAGGTCACCTTTCCGGACATCAAACTGATCTACTGGGCCGGCGGCAATCCGTTTCATCACCAACAGGATCGAAATAAACTTGTTAAGGCCTGGCGGAAACCCGAGACCGTTATCATTCACGAGATGTTCTGGACCTCTACGGCCAAGTTTGCCGATATCGTCCTGCCGACGGCAACCACCTTTGAGCAGGACGACATAGAGGGTCTTGGAGACTATTCAGCCCGGTTCATTTACCCGATACACAAGGTCATTGATCCTCTTTTTGAATCCAGACCTACTTTTGATATTTTTGCCGCCATTGCTGAACGCCTCGGATATGGTCTGAAATTCACAGAGGGTAAAAGCAATATGGATTGGATAGAGAGCTTTTACAATGCCGCCTTGAAGCAAGCCAAGACAAAAAAGATCGAGATTCCTGATTTTAAAACATTTTGGGAGGGTGGTTCCTATGTGGAATTTCCTGTGCCGGAGAGTGCCAAAAAATGGGTTCGGCATGCTGACTTCCGCGAAGATCCCCTGCTGGAACCCCTGGGCACTGCTACAGGTAAAATCGAACTCTACTGTAAGGCTATCGAAAAGATGGGATATGACGACTGTCCACCCCATGCGAGCTGGATCGAGCCGATAGAATGGTTGGGAAGCAAAAAGGCAAAGCAGTACCCGCTGCATCTGCTCAGTCCTCATCCCAAGAACAGGTTGCACTCACAGGCAAACCATGTGGCATCGCTCCGCAAGAAATACGCTATCCAGGATCGAGAACCCATCTGGATGAGCAACAAGGATGCAGGCGCACGAGGCATCAAGCATGGAGATCTTGTGAGAGTCTTCAATGATCGCGGACAGGTGCTGGCCGGCGCCTACGTAACGGATCGGCTTCGTCCGGGCGTAGTGCGTTTACGCGAAGGCGGTTGGTACGATCCAAAGGAGCCGGGAAAAGCCGGTTCACTTTGCAAATACGGTCATGTCAATGTGTTGACTATAGACAAAGGCAGTTCCAAGCTTGCTCAGGCCAATATCGCCCACACGGCATTAGTACAGGTCGAGAAGTTTACAGGCACGGCGCCGAAAGTAACCGCCTTTGATCCTCCCGCAGGAGGTTAAGCATCGAGGCATTGCTCTATTGTAGATAAAAAGAAGGCGGGACCTGGTCGAAGTTAGGTTTCCGCCTTCTTTTTGCCTGTAACATCTTGTTCAAAAACTGATTGGTTTATATACCATCTTATTTAACCATCAGTTGAACCCAAAATAGTCTTGCATAATTATAAAATTCATCCGATGGACTATTGCAATATATTCTGCCTTTGCCTATTATTGCCCTGAACCTGATACCGTCGTCTATTCGAAAATTAAAGATCAAGGTCTCGATACGAGAGCCTGTCTGTATGAACCGTTTAAATAATAACAAAAAGGAGGAGATTTATTATGATTCTCATTGGTGAAGACTTAAACGTTATGTCTGGAAAGATATCTCAGGTCATAAAAAATCGGGAGCCCGAGCTGATACGTGAATGTGTAGTGGCACAAACGGAAAATGGCATGGACTATCTGGACCTGAATGTGGGGCCTGTGAAAAAAGATCCGGAAGGAACAATGGAATGGGTCATTAACACCGTTCAGGAGGTTTCAGACCTTCCATTGTCTCTGGATACCACCAACCCGGTTGCCATGGAAGCGGGACTTAAGTTCTGTAAGAAAAAAGCCTTGCTTAATTCCGCATCTGGCGCTACCGAAAGCAGGGAAACCTTGCTGCCCCTGGCAGGTAAATATTCGTCCGGTGTGGTGCTATCCGTAATAAATGACGCGGGGTTGCCCTCTGATGCAGATGAAAGGGCAGTCAGTATATTGGAATCGATTGAGGTGGCAAATGAACTGGAAATTCCCAATGAAGATATATGGGTTGACCCTGTAATGCTGCCGATAGGGGTTGATCAACGCCAGGTAACGTCATATTTGGAGTTTATTCAAATGCTTCCGGATCTGGCGCCAGGGACAAAATCCACATGCGGCGTATCTAATTTATCATATGGCGCCCCTGCTGAACTGAAAAGCCTGCTCAATCGCATATTCCTGGTAATTATTGAAAGATATGGCCAGGATTCAGCCATCGTGAGCGGTTTTGATAAGGAACTCATTGCTCTGATGAAAGGGAAAAGGCCGGAAGTCATCAAACTTATACATAGAGCCATGGATGAAGATGATATAGATATTTCTTCCCTCTCTCAGCAAGAGGTGGAATATGTAAAGACGACTCATGTCCTTATGGGAAAGAGTTTGTATTCCCATTCCTGGTTAGAAGTCTAAAAGGAGGCATTTATCATGAAGTATGAACCACCCTTGGAAAAAATTTCTGTGAACATCAGGGAGACTGTTTTGGGGCAGGGGGAAAAGGCCGTAAAGATAGGTGGAGAAAATACGTTTCCGTTCCATTCTTTTGAGGGGTCTCTTCCTAATCCTCCGGGATTTGCTTTGGAAATTCTCGATACACCACCTGTAAATTGGTCGCCATGGGCATTGGAGCCTGTTAAAGATGTGGTTTCCGATCCGGTGGATTGGGCAAAAAAATGCGTGGAGGTTTTTGGGATGAAAATGCTTTGTCTTCGTCTCTTGAGCACCGATCCGATGGGCAATGACGCACCGGCAAAGGAAGCCGCCGAGATTGCTAAAAAAGTAGTGAATGCCGTAGACGTTCCTTTTATTATATGGGGTACGGAAATGGACGATAAGGACGCCGAGGTTCTAACGGAAGTGGCCAGGGCTTGCGCGGGAAAAAATATAACTCTAGGCCCTGTGGCAAAGGGAAATTATGTGAAAATCGGCAAAGCCGCTTTAGAATATGACCATTCAATAGTTGCCCAGGCTTCGATGGATGCCAATTTGACAAAGGAATTAAACATCGGGCTTTGTAAGTTTTTCCCTCCTGAAAGGATAATTATTGATCCTACGTCTTCGGCTTTGGGTTACGGATTCGAATATACCTTTTCCATCATGGAAGAGATTAAGCAGTTTGCTCTTATCGATAAAGACAAAATGATGCAGATGCCTATGCTTGCTGATTTCGGAGGGGATTGCTGGAGAACCAAAGAAGCCAGAGAAAGTAAAGAGCAGGGTATCCTTTGGGAGGCAATCACCGGTCTCACCTTTCTTTTGGCGGGGGCTAATCTCCTTATATTAAGGCATCCGGACACGTGCAAATTGATTGATGAAATGATTTCTTAATCGATAAAATTTTATAAATTGTAACACCTTAATTGTTTGAAAATTTAACCGACCGTGTAAAACTCGCGCATAAGTGAGTGTAAAGAAAGTAAAATAGGAGGTTCATTATGGCTCTTAAAGGGGCGGAAATTATGAAGAAGTTACCCAAGACTAATTGCAAAGATTGCGGTCTTGCAACCTGTTTTGCCTTTGCAATGAAATTGGCTACAGGGGGCGTTAAACTCGATGACTGCCCCCACCTCTCTGTGGAAGTCAAGGCTGAACTGGATGCCGCACTGGCTCCTCCAATAAAGCTTGTAACCATAGGGAGAGGCTCGAATGCCCTGGCTATTGGCGAAGAAGAGGTCATGTTTCGGCACGAAAAGACTTTTTTTCATGAGACGGGCATTGCCATTTTGATATCTGACAAAGAAAGTGAATCGGATATTGAAGAAAAGCTAAAGAATATAAAAAAACTTGATTTTGAAAGGATCGGGCAAAAACTCAAAATAAATTTATTGGCGCTTTCCTTTGAATCCGGCGATAAAGCCAAATTTGAGGCGCTGGTTAAGAAAGCCCATGAAACAGTTGATCTTGCACTGATTCTGATCTCCGAGGATACTGATGTCTTGTTTTCCGCTGCTTCCCTGTGTGCTGACAAAAAACCCCTTGTATATCCCATAACAAAAGAGAATATGAGTTCTGCCATTCCGAAACTCAAAGAACTTGGTGTTCCGGCAGGGATTAAAGGGGGGAGCATAGAAGAGGTCATTTCCGTGACATCTGAATTGAGAGCTGCCGGAGTCGAAGAGATGGTTCTGGATCCAGGTTCAAAAGATATGCTGGCGGGTATTACAGATCAAACTCTCATTAGAAGGTCATCCTTGAAAAAGGGTATAAGGCCTCTTGGATATCCCACCATTGCTTTTCCTTATCTCATGTACCAGGATAGTTTTAAAGAGGCCCTGGCTGCTGCCGCCCTTATGACCAAGTATGCAGGCATCGTCGTAGTATCCCATATTGACCCGTGGTTTCTTCTTCCCCTGGTGGTTCACAGGTTCAACATTTACACTGATCCAAGAAGACCTATGACGGTTGACGAAAAGGTCTACGAGATAGGAAATACCGATGAAGATTCACCAATTCTGATTTCCACAAACTATGCTCTGGACTACTTTATTGTGTCTGCGGCAATAGAAGAGGCCAACATGCCGGCATATTTATGTATAAAAGACACAGAAGGATTAGGAGTAATGGCTTCCTGGACGTCAGGCAAATTCAACGGAGAAGCCATTGCTGAGTTTTTCGAGAAATACGGCATGGAAGATAAAGTAAAACACAAAAAGCTTATCATTCCGGGTGTGGCAAAAAAACTCGTAGCCGAACTGGAAGAGGAACTACCCGGATGGGAAATCATACTTGGTCCTTTGGAGGGAAGTGATATTCCGAAATTTTTATCAGAGGAGTGGAAGAAGTAATGGAAGATCAAGAATTAGCAGAGGAAAAACAGATTAAGGAAGGAATAGCTGAGATACTATCTCAATGTGAGCAAGAAAGAAGTCAGCTAATTCCCATTCTCCAGAAGATCCAGGAAGCATTTGGTTATCTTCCCGGGATGGCAATTCTTGAGGTGGCTTCACATTTGGGAATGACCGACGTTCAGATATATGGAGTTGCCTCATTTTATAACCATTTTAGGTTCACTCCCCTTGGAAAAAATCCTGTTCAGATGTGTATGGGAACTGCCTGTCATATGGTAGGAGGAGGGCTGGTACTGGAAGCCCTGGAAAGATCGCTGGATATTGAAGTGGGTGGTATTACGGAAGATAAAAAGTTTAGCCTGGATAGGGTGGCCTGTATTGGATGCTGTGGGTTGGCTCCGGTGATGGTGATTGATGAACAAATCTATCCAAAAATGACACCAACCAAAGTGGACGAAGCACTGGTGAATCTCAAGCTGGAGGAAGAGGAAGCAGCCAAAGCAGAGGCCGATGATAAAGCGTCAACTGGAGCAGAATAAATGGTCAAAATGAGATTTGAGGAAATAAAAGAAAAAGCAATAGCGGAATGGGAATCTTTAGAAAAGGATGATATCCCGGTTGTTAGAATTGGCACTGCAACAAGCGACAGGGCTGCAGGCGCTCTGGATGTTGTAAAGGAATTTGAGAAAGAGCTTGCAAGGCTAAATGTTAAGGCCAGGATTGTCCAAACGGGTTCAGTGGGGTATGGCAATTACGAACCTATAGTGATTATCAGCAAACCTGATTATCCACGCATCTGTTATCAAAATGTAACCCCTGATATGGTTCCACGTCTGGTTGAAGGATTTCTTATTGAAGACGATCCCTGTATGGAATTTGCACTGGGAACTATGGAAGGAGGCGATGGAACCCCTCCTCATATTCCCGAGTTGCCCCGAACTGAGCATGAGTTAAGGCTGCTTCTCAGAAACTGCGGTTTCTTGGACCCTGAAAAAATTAATCACTATATTGCATTAGGCGGCTATGAAGCTCTGGTCAAAGCCCTGAAGATGACCCCTGATGAGATCGTGGACGAGATCAAGAAGTCGGGAATCAGGGGAAGAGGAGGCGCTGGTTTTCCCACGGGTCGAAAGCTGGAATCCTGTATGAGGTCTTCCACGACGCCCAAGTATGTGATTTGTAACGCTGATGAAGGCGACCCCGGCGCTTTCATGGACAGGGTCGTCTTAGAGAGTGACCCCCATGCCGTATTGGAGGGAATGATAATAAGCGCATTCACACTTAATTCTTCCCAGGGATATATTTATACCAGGATGGAATATCCCCTTGCCGTGGAGAGGTTAAAAACGGCTATTGAACAGGCAAAGCAACTTGGGCTTTTGGGCGAAAATATACTGGGGACAGGATTTAGTTTCAATATCGAAGTATTTCAAGGCGCAGGCGCCTTCATCTGTGGAGAATCCAGCGCCCTGATGTATTCCATTGAAGGAAAAAGAGGATTTCCCAGGGTCAGACCTCCTCAGTCAATCGAATCCGGGTTTCGACAAAAACCCACCCAGCTAAACAACGTAAAAACCTTCGCCTATATCCCTGTGATCATCGATCGCGGGAGCGAATATTTCTCCGACATCGGCACTGAGGGAAGCAAGGGAACTGCAGTTTTTGCCCTTGCAGGCAAGGTGGAAAACGTTGGTCTTGTAGAGGTGCCAATGGGTACAACCCTTCAAACGGTTGTGTATGATATTGGCGGAGGGGTAACGAATGACAAAAAATTTAAAGGAGTGCAGACAGGAGGGCCATCCGGCGGATGTTTGCCCGAATCATTTCTAAATACCCCAATCGACTTTGACTCACTTCTCCAGGCAGGCGCCATGATGGGTTCCGGCGGCATGATTGTTATGGACGAAGATAATTGTATGGTTGACGCGGCCCGTTTTTTTCTTGACTTTACGGTGAAAGAATCCTGTGGCAAGTGTGTCTTATGTCGTCTGGGAACCAAACAAATGCTGAGTATCCTTGACGATATCGTAAGTGGCGAAGGGAAACCCGAAGATATCGAACAGCTTGCCGATTTAGGCAAAGATATCATAGGCGGGTCTTTGTGCGGGCTTGGCAAATCAGCCCCAAACCCGGTGCTTACGACTATCAAGTATTTTAAGGAAGAGTACGAAGCGCATATACAGGAAAAACGATGTCCTGCGCTTGTGTGTAGTGATCTTATTGCCTACTATATTCTTCCGGATAAATGCTATAAGGGCTGTGAACATTGTGTGGTGGTTTGTCCTTCCGAAGCTGTCATAGAGCACCCCAAGAGATATAAAGTCGTTGATCAGGAAAAATGCGTCAAATGCGGGAACTGTCTGGAGGTCTGCCCTCCGGAGTATGACGCTGTGGTCAAGCTTTCACCTATCAGCGAATTACCACCCGATGAAATACCTATCAGTAAGGATGAAAAATAATGGGTTTAATTGAATTAACGATTGATGATAAACTGGTCAAAGCAAAAGAAGGAACAAAGATATTAGATGCAGCATTAGAAGCGGAGATTTACATCCCCAACCTTTGTTACATCCCTGAGGCTGATCTTCCTTTCGGAGGATGCCGCCTCTGCTACGTGGAGGTCGAGGGGAGGGGATTGGTGACAGCTTGCACTCTGCCAGTAAGGGATAAAATGGTGGTACATACAAAAACACCGGAAGTTATGAAGGTTCGACGCACCGCCTATAAATTACTGATCGGCTATCATAACCTCGATTGCCGCGCCTGCTGGAAGAATAAAAAATGTGGTCTTCAAAAGATGGCCGCCAAGGTGAAGGTTAAGCTAAAGAGGCCCCAGGACTTCAGGGGACTACCCACAGAATTTCTCCCTTTGGATAGAACTAATCCATATGTTACTTATGACCCCAATAGATGTATCATTTGCGGAAAGTGTGTATGGGTATGTAATAATAAAAATGGAGAATCGCTTTTAGACTTTTCCTACCGGGGGTATGAAACAAAGCTAACGATGTCTTCCGATACCGGGCTGGTAGAAAAAAAATGTACCTCATGCGGTGAATGTGTGACCATTTGTCCGACTGCTGCTCTTGAATCGACATCTTCTTTGGAATCCCCTGTAAGTTAAGTGGAAGATGGACAATACAAGGTGCTCTTTATGCAAAGGGGGTGTTAAACTGTACAGAAGTATTGTATAATTTTTACATAATGAAATGTTATGAGGAAGCACTGCTGTCCAATAAAAATTTTTAATAATCTTATAACACATAGGAAACATAAAGAATATGGTTGTTTTTGAGCGGGATCGACTTGAAATCGCCTCCGTTTTAGCACGATAACTCACCGCCCATTCGCTTCGCTCATTCGAGACGCAGAGAACGCAGAGGTCATTTGTTTTATTGTTTTCCGTTGAGAGGACGGAAAACAATAAGAA
>CAZLRK010000014.1:0-40493 GCA_964561845.1 uncultured Desulfobacterales bacterium
TTTGATAATTGGGGAGTATCAAAACCAAACTCCTTTAAAGCTAAAACCATTTGTTCTGCCGTTTTGGGATCTATTGCTATCCAAATATCCATATCATTTGTTGATCGTGGATATCCATGATAACCAACCGCATATCCGCCAATCAATAAATATCGGATGTTTTTATCCCTCAGTAAACTCAAGAACTCTTTGAAGTCTGGAGGCAGCACGATGTCCATAATTAATCCTTCTTAATACTTCGATATGTCGCATCCTCTCAATTGGATCCCTACCAAACCAGTAATCCTTATCATCTGATTGATCAGATAATGACACTACTGAAAAGAATCTTTTGTCTATCTTTACATTAATTAATTCTTTATCCATATCTTTTGCTTTCCATGTTATTGGCTGACATTATATATTATACGGTTACAGGTTTTTTGATTATCAGTATTTGAGACAGTTTTATTAAAAGTATTAAAAAACGATAAGAAAGTCAATATTTTGTGTGTAGATCATTGTTGTTCTGAGGTCCGAGTGCCCGGAAGATCCTGTATCGAGACATTTGCAAAACGCCCCCTTTTGTCCAATTTCTGTGTTAGGCTCAAATTTTAATCCTCGAAATACTCAATGTATGCCTGTGGTTAAAATTTTCACCTGCCTTGAACTTGAACAAAATTGAGCATTTTTCAAAGGTCTCGCATCATTCTGATATCATATCCTTTTTCTAATAGATGTGTGGCCCATCATCCACAATCTATTTCAATATTTAACAAAATGTCCAAAGCATAGGGTGACCGCAGCATTCACGGATCAGTTATCTATGAAGTATATTTCTTACCGCATATATAGGAACGGTTTGTATTTTGCCGTATTTTGCAAAATTTTCATGAGAGATTCTTAACCCCTTTTTTAAATTTCGCTCCTTTAAAAACAAATGCAAGCTTTGCATTTGCCCTTTAGTGCCGGCTTTTACTTCCATTGGAATTATTTCAGTATTTCTGGAAATCAAATAGTCAATTTCGGCATTGCTCGAGCGCGCTTCCCTGTGCCAGTAAAATAATTCCGGCCTGGAATACGGTGAAAAACCGGCGATCAATTCAAGGCCGACAAAAATCTCCGATAAATTGCCCCTGTTTATTAGTGTTGAAAAATCTGAAACCATTTGTTTTGCCAGATCAAGTCCCAGTATTCTTTGATAGATTCCGGAATCAAAAATAATTACTTTGAATTTATTATGATTAATCTGGGCCGCCAGCGGTATGCCTCTCGCGGAAGTATGATGAACTTTATAGGCAAGACCCGCTTTAATCAATAACTCCAGGGCATTCTTAAAGCTTCTCTGAGATCCTGAAGACGCAATATTTGAATATTTGAATTTCTTTCCGGCCTGATGAACGATAGATGTAAATACTTCCTGCAGGTGGACGACCGGTGATCTTTTTTTGTATTTTGCAAAGTCGTCTACAAGGGAAGTCAGCAAATTATCTATGACCATTTGGCATGATTTAAAATTATAATCTTTTATATATGTTTTCACAACTTCCGGCATCCCCCCAATGATCTGAAAAATCTTTACTTTTTCAAGGATTTTTTCATGGATTACCGGATCAACGGGGTAATTTAAAGATGATGACATTATCAATTTGTTCAGCTTTTCATTGCCGGATGCAGTTAAATATTCACTAAATGTCATGGGATACATAAATAGAGATTCGATCCTTCCTACACCAAAGGATGGAATCTCCGAAATAATAAATTCGAGTAATGAACCCGCTGCAACGACATGGAGATCCGGCATTTTTTCGTAAAAAAACCGCAACGCTTTCAGGGCATTAGGGCAAGCCTGTATTTCATCGAAAAATAGGAGTGTTTTACGCGGTACAATATCGACGCCTGAAAATATAGACAGTTTCTCACATATTTCAAAAGGATTTAATGATCCGGAAAAAAAGGAAGCCAGCTTCGGATCTTCTTCAAAATTGATTTCAAGAAAGTAATCGAACTCTTTGCCAAGTGTTCTTACGGAATATGTTTTTCCGACCTGCCTGGCGCCGCGAACGAGTAAAATTTTTCTATTTTTGTTTTTCTTCCACTGCAATAATTCAGCATCAATCGCTCTTTTCACGTAACACCCCCTTCTTTTTTAAAACGAATTCAAGATTATGAGGCATAAAAAACAAATCAATAATGCTATATTTAATTCATAAAGTCAAGGCAGAAATTGCTTTATTTTGTATATAACTCAAACCAATAATAGCCCTGAAATGATAATTTATAAAATCTAAGCAGTACAAGCTTGAGCATCTGTGCGATGGTGGAAGTGGTTTTTACTGTAGTAGATGGAGGGATTCCGGCAAAAGAATGGCTTCATAACGGGCACAACGAAATACAAGGAGTAAACCGGTCTCAGGAGAGCATCCCTATCAAATGGCTGGACTGACCCTTTGTCAGCCCATCAGGCACATTTATTTTCCTGGTGCGAAGCACATTAATCTGCTTTTCGGTGGCCGGTGCACTCCGCCAGCGCGTGTGGAGTTTGACCAGAGGCAGTAAATCGCTGAACCGAACCTTAACAAAGTTTTCGGCCTCCAAAATGGCGGAATTCAGGTCGGTTTTAATCATTATCGTCTTCTCTTTGCCCCTTTGACGAAGTTGCACTTCCCATTTATCCAGAATGGTAGGCACAACTACAATAGCGTTGCCCTCTGTCAGGCCCAATCGATAGTCCCCCTTTCCCATGCTTACCCATGCATAATTGGCATAGTTTAAAAGCTCCGAGGGTGTTTCCAGATCAAATAGATCGATCTTCATACAGCGATAACGCAAATCACTAAAAGATGTTGCCAGGTTAACGGGAACCCAGGGACGGTTTGACTCTGCCCATCGAATAGCCTTTTCCGCCTCATCTGTTGTGCGCCCCTCGAGATCGAATTTTTCAGAAAGGCCAAAAAGACCTGAGAGAGTGGTGAGGCTGTGTTCGCGGGTAACATCCACAATATCCACAATTGTAACGTTTTCCTTTCCGGGATGCAGACGTGTGCCCCTTCCGATCATCTGGGTATACAAAAGGGTTGATTTAGTCGGGCGGGCAAGTATTATGCCCTCCACTGCGGGTTCGTCATAGCCTTCAGTGAGCACCATACAGTTTGCCAGAACTTGAATCTTGCCTGAGCTAAAGTCTTCCAGCTTCTTTGCACGCTCAGAACTGTCCATATCGCCAGTAACCGCCGCAGCCCTTATGTCCTCTTTGTTGAAGGCATCTGCAAGGCTGTGTGCATGTGCAACATCTACGCAGAAACACAGGGTCTGTCGACCTTCGAGACGGGAACGGAATATCTTCACAATCATGTCATTTCGTTCAACAACATTTACCGCCAGGGATAACTGTGATGCAACAAAATCGCCCATACGGATTTTTACCCTGGATAGGTCAATTTCAGTCTCCACCCTGTAACCGGCAACAGGCGAAAGAAAACCGGCCTGGATCATCTCCGGCAGAGACCTGGAAAAAACGATCTCCTGAAAAACAGCATCCAACCCCACACCATCGCCTCTCTTGGGTGTAGCGGTAAAGCCGACCAGCAATTTTCGGGTGTCGGGAGCAAACACGCCGAAGTATTCGAGAACTCGAATATAGGTTCTCGCTATGGCGTGATGTGCTTCATCAACCACAATTAAAAAGAAACGGTCAGGGTCAAGGCGTTGCAAACGTTTTGACCCCTTACGGCCTATGGTGGGAACGCTCGCCACTACAACATCACAGTCGGGTTCAGCGCTTCGTCCGGCCTGTTCCACCGACACTTTCAGACTGGGGTTCGCCATCCTGATTTTATCATGGGCTTGATCGAGAAGTTCCTTGCGGTGGGCCAGCACCAGCATCTGCTTTTTCATTTTGAAATAAAGGGGGAATTCAGCGAAGATTACAGTTTTTCCGGACCCGGTAGGAAGACATGTGAGTTGACGCCGCACACCGGCCCGGTAACGCTCAAGGATTGATTCCAGGCATTTTTTCTGATAGTCGCGTAGGCTGAAGATTTTGCCGGGTAAATTCTTTTCATTCATGGCATGCGGGGTTTAGTGTTCAAAGGTTATGGGTTTGACGAAAATCTCTACAATTTCTGAACCCTGAACCTCTGAACCCGTGAACGGTTATCATGTTTATTCCGTAAATCCTGCCTAAAAACAATAAATTCTTGATTTTATGTTGATGATCATATAAAAAAGCCTCCACTGAAATGGAAGAAGCCTTTAAATGGAATTCAGTGGAGGCTGTGAGCAAGGAAAACTGGTGACAGCACTCCTTAGGCTCAAACAAATCCATATCAATAAAAAAAAAACAGGTCAATCTAAAACCTCAAAGCAAAATTAAAATCAGATGCGATTTTATAAACAACATACTACTAATAAGATTAAAGATAAGACGCACGGATTTCCCGGCGGAGTGAATGGAAGAAAATACCTTCTTGTTCTAATTTTCATCTTTGCTACTGGATTTTTTCTTTACTTTCCTGCTTTTTCTATGGCTAAAGAACCTCCAAATTTAAATATTGCAATGTCAGACGAAACTGAGTCGGATCATAAGGCTTCAGACAAGGCGAAAGAGCCTTCAGAAATCTTTACCCTTGAACGCACTATCGAAAATGCAATAAAAGCCAATATCAGACTAAAGGCATCCAGAGAAGGAACAAAGGCTGCACTTTTTGCAAAAAAAAAGCAAGGAACATATTTTTTCCCAACTCTGAATACAACCTATCAATATAAACATAACGACGAAGAAAGTCGGCTTGAATTACCGCCCCCTTTTCAATCTTCAGTAACAAATCCACAAGACGAATATGCGTTTGCTGTTTCAGTCACTCAACCCATTTTTATAGGTTTCTCACTTCTAAACCTGTATAAGATCGCAGATCTCGGCCTTGATGTTTCGGAAATCAATGAAAAGCTTATACGGCAAGAAGTTATTTTTGAAGCAAATAAAGTTTTCTTTATGCTTTTAAAAGCCCAAAAGCTTCTGTCAATATCCAAAGAAGCGGTTAAACAACTTGAAGCTCACAAAGATGTGGCAAACAATTTTTATCAGGTCGGCATGACCCCTTTAAATGATTTACTGAAGGCACAAGTTGAGCTGGCTAATACTAAACAGGATTATATTTCAGCCCAAAACAGCCTTGATATTACCAAATCTAATTTTAATACTCTTCTTCGTCGACCTATTAATTCACCTGTTGAAATTAAGGACATTCTTGACTATTCACCTTTTGAAAAGAGTAGCGCTTACTGTCTGGAAGCGGCTAAGAAAAATCGCCTCGAAATTAAAATCGCCGATATAGAGATTAAAATTGCAGAAAAGAAACTAGAGTTTGAAAAAAAAGATTATTACCCGTCCATAAGTCTTAAGGGCAATTATTACAGGCTTGGAACCGACTGGGATGTAGACGGTGGGGAGGGTGTTAACGACCCTGAAGGATGGAGTATTGCTGCTACAGCATCATGGAATTTCTGGGAGTGGGGGAAAACCAGATACGGTGTTAAGGAAAAACTAAGCCGTGTTTCTCGGGTACGATATCAAAAAGCTCAAATTTTTGATAGTATTGGCTTAGAAGTTAAACATGCCTATCTTAAAACTAAAGAAGCTGAGAAGAAAATTACTACAGTAGAAAAAGCCATAGAACAGGCAAAAGAAAACTTCAGGATAAGTAAAGAGCGCTATAAAGAACAGGTGTCCACATCAACGGATGTACTGGATGCACAAACTTTACTTTCCAGAACCATGACAAATTATTATCATACACTTTATGATTATAAGATTGCAAAGGCCTCTCTTTACAAGGCAATGGGCCTGGAAGCCATGGAATGAATAATATAAACAGCAAAAAACCAATTATAAGAACCTTTAATGTTCATAAGTTTTACGGTTCAAAAAAAGCCCTTATTGACATAACACTGGATATTTTCCCAAACGAATTTCTGTTTATTAGTGGCCCCAGCGGGGCAGGCAAAACCACCCTGTTGCAAATTCTTTATCTTGGAGATTTCGTATCTGAAGGACAGGTGTTGATAGACGGCATAAATCTGTCAAGGATTCCTCGAAAACGGATACCTTTGTTAAGGCGAAAGTTCGGCATAATATTCCAGGATTATAAACTGATTCCTTCTAAAAGTGTATTTGAAAATGTTGCGCTTGTTCTTGAGGCAAAGGGTATAAAAAAGCGTCTAGTCCAAAAGAAAGTAAACAGTATCCTAAGAATAGTTGGAATGGAGGATCGATCAAATTCTCTTCCTCCGGGCCTGTCAGGTGGCGAACAGCAGAGAGTGGCAGTTGCAAGAGCCGTTGTGGGTGATCCCAAAATTATATTAGCTGATGAACCAACCGGCAGCCTTGATTCCGAGGCAGCAGATATTATACATAATCTTTTAAAAATATTTCATAAACGTGGTGCGACTGTTATTATCGCATCTCATAACAAGGAATTTATTCATAAAACCGGTAGCAGAGCAATTTATCTCAAAAAAGGGCGACTAGTAAAGAATGCTTAATGCGTCTATACACACATTTTGCATTTAATGATTCCGAAATTTAATATGATATTCTTATATTTTAAACGAGCCTTAAAGGATATAATCAATAATCGATTCCTGAACGCTGTAACAATTATTACGATTGCCTTATCAGTCCTTATTATCAGTGCTTTTATTCTTTTTTTTGTAAATACCAGTGACTTAATGAATTCCTGGAAAGAGGGTATAAGATTAATGGTATATCTTAAGTCGGGTGTTCAAGAAGATAACAGGTTGGAAATAAAGTATAAAATTCAAAACATGGATGGAGTGAGAGATGCCAGGTTCATATCAAAAGATGAGGCTTTAGAACGTTTTAAAAAACAAATGAAACGCCAATCATCACTGTTATTAAATTTAAAGCAAAACCCTTTGCCGGATGCCTTTGAGATCCACATGGCGGCATCATCTCAAAACAGTGAAAAGATTGAGCTACTCGCTTCTCAAATTGAAACACTTCCTTATATAGAAGAAGTAGAGTACGGGCAGTTATGGCTTGGGCGATTTACAGGTATATTTAACCTGTTTAGGTTAGCGGGATATGCAATGGGATGCCTCTTCTTTATGGCAACTGTATTTATTGTAGCAAATACAATACGCCTTGTACTCTATTCAAGGCGTGAAGAGGTTGAAATAATGCAGCTGGTCGGAGCTGCTGATAGATTTATTAAGGGGCCATTTTACATCGAAGGTCTTATCCAAGGAGCACTCGGTGGGTTTATCGGTCTTGTTGTACTGTTTTTCACTTTCATTTATGTCTCTTCGAGTGTTGAACAGGATTTCTCTTTCAATCTTTTAAATATCAGGTTTCTTTCGCCCGGGATTATCTTTTTAATAATAATAGGCAGCATGTTTGTGGGATGGTTTGGGTGTTATCTTTCTTTAAAACAATATTTAAAGGTATAAATCAATTTTTCGGGTTCTTCTCTTTAAAAAGATTGGGGTTCCTTCAAGCAATACTACTATTATTAGTCATTGCCTGCAGCATTTATATTGGATATCCATCTGAAACTTTTGCTACCCAATCAAATAAAAACGGAATTGTTACCGCAAACAAACTCAACATGCGGTCAAAACCGGGAAAAAGATTTACATCATTAAAATCACTTAAAAAAGGGACGAAGATTAAAATCCTTGAGAAAGTAAATGGGTGGCTAAAAATTGAATACAAAGGTCAGATCGGTTATATTATAAATAAAAAGCAATATGTACAAATTATACGGGAACCCGATATAAAAGAGAGCAAAAGAAGTGATCTTGACAAGAAAAATAAAGATCGCGATGAAGAAGCGGAAGATATCAGTCGCAAGATCGAACATCACAAGTCGGAAGTGCGGGCATTTTCCAAAAAAGAGGCGTCCGTTATAAATGAGTTAAACGAGATTGATTTGGCTTTAAATATAGCAAAGAAGCATGTTGCCGCTATTAAGTCCGACCTGTCCGAACTTGATGATGCGGCAAGAAAAACCGAAATTGCATCTAAAAAACTCTTGGAAATGATTCAGACCAGTGAAATTTATACATCCAAACGTCTGGTTGCACTTTACAAACTTTCCTGGTTGGGAAGCATGAGTTATCTGTTTTCAGCTGAATCCATGTACGAGCTTTCTCTACGTAGAAAAGCCTTTAAACAGATTCTTGCCTATGACAAAAGGACGTTAGAAACCCTTGAGAATAATAACAATAGTCTCCATACGCTGCTCAAAAGGCTGAATACCCAAAAAAAAGAAAAGCTTAATCTTGAAGAAAATTACAATAAACAAATCAGGGTTATGTCTCAAGAAGAAAAAAAACGATCAAAAATTCTTGCTGATATACGTAATAAAAAATCTCTGGAAATGGCTCTTATTGAATCCTTAAAAGAAGCGGCAAACTCTTTAAACCATACAATAAAATCTTCAAGTATCAACCTGAATCAATCAAAACAGGTCAAGAAAAAATTAGCAAATAACTTTGCCGATTATAAAGGGTTGCTTAAAATGCCTGTTCAAGGTAAGATAGCTACTCATTTTGGACAATATAAAAATAAAAAATTAAACATTACATCTTTCAGAAACGGTATTAATATAAAAACAGACAGAGGTGAACCTATACATGCCGTATCTGCAGGGACGATACTTTACTCAGACTGGTTTAAAGGTTATGGAAACATGGTCATCATCGACCATGGTAATAATTACTATACAGTTTATGCAAATGCTGAAGAGATATTTAAGGAAAAAGGCAATACTGTGGAAATAGGAGAGGTTATAGCTACAGTTGGCGATACGGGTTCAATAACCGGTCCGGGACTTTATTTTGAGGTGCGACACCACGGGAAATCAATAAACCCACTTCTTTGGATTAAAAAAGGGTAAAAGGAGTATTAATATGACTATTAAGAAAAACCGGCATATCAAACTGTGGCTGGTGGTGATAATCGCCATTGTTTTCTGGACTATAGGGGCGGGCTCTTATCGTAAACTTTCAGCAAACAATGAAGAAACATATAAAGGGCTTAAGTTATTTTCCGACGTAATTGAACTGGTTGAAAAAAATTATGTTGATCCGGTTGATTCTAAAGAACTTATCATGAAGGCTATTCATGGAATGGTAAATAGTCTTGATCCTCACTCTCAATTTCTTCCACCTGACTCTCTTAATGATCTGCAGATCGATACCCAGGGCAAATTTACCGGCATTGGCATTCAAATAACCATGCGAAAAGGATTCGTTACCGTAATTTCACCAATCGAGGGTACGCCTGCTTATAAAGCCGGAATAAAAGCCAAAGATAAAATCATTAAAGTAGATGGTGAGCCAACCAATGACTTTAGAGATGCCGTAAAAAGAATGAGAGGTCCAAAGGGTACAACTGTTATTGTAACAATAATAAGAGAAGGCTTGCAAGAACCGATTGATTTTAAGCTAGTTCGGGATGTTATTCCTAATATCAGCGTAAAATCTACAGAATTGAAACCAGGGTATGGATACATTCGTATTACAAATTTCAGAGAAAATACACCTCTGGAATTAAAAGCGGCTTTAGCAAAGCTGGAATCCGGGGATGTTGCGTTAAAAGGTCTTATCCTGGATCTTCGAAGCAATCCCGGCGGGCTTCTTATCCAATCCATTGAAGTATCAGATCTCTTCCTTGAAAATGGAATAATTGTTTCAATTAAAGGACGGCTTAAAAGTCATACTAAAGTTTATAAGGCACATGCCAACGAAATTCAACTAGCCATGCGAAATGGATTCGTTACTGTGATTTCACTAATCGAAGGGACACCTGCTTATAAAGCTGGAATAAAAGCCAGAGATAAAATCATTAAGGTAGATGGTGAAAAGACCAAAAATTTAAGTGATGCCGTAAATAGAATGAAAGGGCCAAAGGGTACCACCGTTATTGTAACAATATTACGAGAAGGCTTACAGGAACCGATTGATTTTAAATTAGTTCGTGATGTTATTCCTAATAGCTATCCAATGATTGTTCTAATTAACGGGGGGAGTGCAAGCGCATCGGAAATCGTTGCAGGAGCATTGCAGGATAACAAAAGGGCTCTCATACTAGGAACCAACTCTTTTGGAAAGGGTTCGGTCCAGACCGTTGAGACTTTAAGAGATGGTTATGGTATAAAATTTACAATCGCCAGATATTACACCCCCAGTGGCCGAACTATTCAGGCACAGGGTATTATCCCAAATATAATCGTAAAAATGAAAACTATTGATGACAAGGGAACTGATGAAAGTTCTGATGGGCTATTAAAGGAAAAGGATCTAAAAAACCATCTAAAAGCAGTACCAAAGGATAGTAAAGAAAAAGACGTAGAATCTGATAAAAAAGAGAATGATGATGAATTTAACCATGACCTTTTAAAACTCGAAGGCCTGGAGTCAGACAACCAGGTTGTACGGGCTCTTCAGATTCTTATGAGTTATGATATTTTTAAGGATATGCAAGGATAAAAATTAAAAATCAATTGCTAATTGTAAATAGTTAATGTGTTTTTATTAAATGACTAAAAAAAAAACGAGTAAATCAAAAAAACGAAAAAAAATCAAACCAAGAAAGGCAGGTACCCTTAAAACGCACCTGCTAAAGGTTATAGCAGGATTATCTATTCTTATTTTCCTTGTTATAGCGGTGGGATTTCTTTTGCATTATTTCATGATGCAAAAACAGACGACAGAAATCACTCAACCACCATTAAAAACAAAAGTTTTTAAAGCACCTGCTTTTGAAGTATTTCCAACAAACGAAGTACCTCCCGATAAACCCATAATTAAACCAAAAACTCCTTTCCCTGAAGAAATGCCTCAAATAGCTATTATCATTGATGATATGGGTTATGATAGAATATTAGCTAACAAATTCTTTGAGCTTGATGCGAAGATTACATTTTCTATACTTCCTCACAGCCCCTTTCAAAAAAAGATAAGCAAAGCCGCCCATTTAAAAGGGTTTGAAACCATGCTTCATCTGCCTATGGAACCCAGAGAATATCCTAGGATCAAGCCGGGACCTGGTGCGCTCCTTTCGTCAATGTCTCCGGACCAGCTTCTCAATCAATTAATAAATGATCTGGATGCTGTTCCTTATATAAAAGGCGTCAATAATCATATGGGTTCAAAAATGACCGCGAATTCCGATCAAATGTATCAAATCTTTTCCATTCTGAAACAAAGAGGGCTCTTTTTTATTGATAGCCGCACGACATCAAAAAGCCTTTGCAAACCCTCCTCTCGATTATTGCAAATACCTTTTGCTCAAAGGGACGTGTTCATTGATCATATCCCAGAGCATGAATTTATTCGGAAACAAATAAAAGACTTAATTCGTATTGCGAAAAAGAAAGGTAGAGCCGTAGGAATAGCACATCCATATAGAGAGACATATGAAGTTTTTCGAGAAGTACTCCCGGAATTGAAAAAAGAAGTTAAGCTTGTACCCGCCTCTAAAATAGTACGAACACCCGGCTAATTCATACATCGTCAAATAGTTGAGTGGTTAAGTGGTTGAGTAGGAAAAAAATATAATTAAATTAATATGTTAATATTTTCAAACGGGTGGTCGTCCAATTGTTTTGCAAAACGGATATTATTCTTATAATTACAACTACTCAACTACTCAACAACTTAACAACTTAACGAGATCTGTAATTTATTTAGTCATGAAAAACTTCCGCTTTGCGGGGGATTCTTTATTCGTAGCCATGTGATATGCTGTTATCTCTTTTTAGTCTGATTTTCTGTACTGCAATAAAAGAAACCATGCTAAAAACCGCACCTGCTACAAACGGAATCCGATAATCAAGCATCCATAAAAGCCCTCCGACGGCAGGAAGAGAAACTGCTGCAATGTGATTTATAGTGAAACCCACCGCCATACTCGAAGCAATATCCCTGGGATCCCCCGTCTTTTGAAAATAGGTGCGAATCGCAATGGCAAAATTAAAAAATATATGATCCAAAATATAAAGAACAGCCACAAGCATTTTAGACTGAACAAAGGCATAGGCTAAAAAAATGAATATTAGACTGAAATATTCCAGAGAAAGTACCTTTCTTTCTCCAAACCGGATAATGCTTTTTCCGATAAGAGGGCTTAGAAAATAGTTTATAAGATTATTAATCATAAAAAGAACAGTAATTTCCTGAACAGTGAATTGAAATTTTTTAACCATAAGAAAAACCGCAAACGCAATAAATATTTGACGCCGTGCACCAGCCATAAAAGTTAGGAAGTAAAATAGCCAATACTTTCTTCTTATAATCATTTTCTTGCGCTGAGGAATAATATTCTGATCGGTAGGATTTTGAGAAAACCCCCAGATGCCCGCTGCAATAATAAAACCTCCAATTATTAGATAGAGCGTGGTGTAGTTAAATATCGATGCTAAAAAATAAATGAAAATACCAACACCTATATTGGACGCCGCAGCATAACTCCTCTGTTTGCCAAACACCCATGGTGATGTATTTTTGTCAAAATATTGAAGTGTTAACGACTGATTTGTTGTCTCATAATAATGGAATCCAAAACTCATAACCAGGGTAGTTAAAATAAGTCCGAGGTAGGAAGGAAATAAACCTGTTACTGCAACGCCCAATCCTAACAACAAGACAGATAGGGCAGAAAGACGGTGCTCTTTAATAATTATTATCAAATATACTGCAAGAAGTGCCAGGAAGCCGGGTACCTCACGCACGGATTGAATCATTCCGATATGATGCCCTTCTAGATTGACTACTTCTACGGCAAAATTGTTGAACAAAGTTCGCCATGCCTGGAGTCCAATTGTAGAACTGATGGTGAGTAGCATCAGAAATCGATATATGGGTTTATGCTTTATAGTTTTCATGGTAACCTAACTGATAGCAAAAGTTTCAGAATGTCATGAGTTATTAAATAAATACCTTAAAAGCAATATGTTTTTCAGATATTTAAAATATTACAAATTTTCCTTGAAATATAGAAATATAGTTTATACTTTATTTAATTAGTATTGATTAAAAGGGATCTCAAATAGAGAGACCTTTGAAAAGTGTTCAATTTTGTTCTAGTTCAAGACAGGCGAAAATTTTAACCACAGGCATACATTGAGTATTTCGAGGATTAAAATTTTAGCCTAACACCGAAATTGGACAAAAGGGGGCGTTTTGCAAAGGTCTCATAGAATGATCCCCAGGAGGTTTTGCATATGTGGCTAAAACGGGCTTTGCTGACCGATCTTTATCAACTCACCATGGTGGGTGGATATGTCCAGGAAGGGAAGACACACCAGTGGGCTAATTTCAACTATTTTTTCAGGCGCAACCCTGATAATGGAGGTTACTGCATACTGGCCGGTCTTGAGGATGTGATCAAATATTTACAAACACTCCGCTTCAACCAGGAAGATCTTTCCTATCTCAAAGGATTAGGCATTTTTTCAAAGGATTCCCTGGCATACTTTGAGAATTTTAAATTTACCGGGGATATCCGGGCCATTCCGGAGGGAACAGTGGTCTTCCCCCATGAACCCTTGATCCGGGTGACTGCCCCATTGCCCGAAGCCCAGTTGATAGAGACCACGCTCCTTAATATCATGAATTTTCAGACCCTCATTGCAACCAAAGCGGCACGGGTTGTTTGGGCGGCGCAGGGAGATAGTGTGATAGATTTCGGACTGCGGAGAGCCCATGGTCCGGACGGCGCTTTGATGGCATCCCGTGCCGCTTATATAGGTGGTGTGGATGGAACTTCTAATGTGCTTGCAGGACGTTTTTATGGAATACCGGTGCGGGGAACCCATGCCCATTCATGGGTAGAGAGCTTTACCAAAGAATTGGAAGCATTCCGCTCATACGCCAGAGTTTACCCGGATGCCTGTCTCCTACTGGCAGATACCTATGATACACTAAACAGTGGGGTGCCCAATGCCATTCAGGTTGGACATGAGCTGAGAAAAAAAGGCCATGAACTCCAGGGCATTCGCCTGGACAGCGGCGATCTTTCCTATTTGAGCAAGCAGGCAAGACGCATGCTGGATGAAGGGGGATTCCCGGATGCCTCCATCGTTGCATCCAGTGATCTTGATGAATGGCTCATACAAAGCCTCAAGAGACAGGGCGCCAGGATAAATACGTGGGGAGTTGGCACACGCCTGGTGACTTCCTTCTCATGCCCTGCCCTCGGAGGAGTCTATAAATTGACGGCCCTGGATGAAGACGGCAAAGTGATGACACCCAAGATAAAAAGGTCAGACAACCCTGAAAAAATAACGAATCCGGGGGTTAAAAAGGCTGTGAGAATGTATGACAAGAAGGGACAGATGAGAGGCGACGTTCTTTTTCTTGATGATGAGGAAATTCCCGGGAAGCAATCATTTAAAGTACACCATCCCATATTTCCGCATGTGTTCAAGACCTATCCCAGACACTTTAAAATGCGAGAACTCATGGTCTCCATCTTTAAAAAGGGAAAACTCGTCTATGACTCTCCCGATGCTCACAAGATACGGAAATATACCATGAAAAATCTTAAAGAATTAGATGCTGCATACAAAAGGTTCCACAATCCCCATACTTATCATGTAAGCCTCAGTCCTCTTCTTTTCAGAACCAAGCAGCGCCTGTTGCATGAGGCTGCAAAACTTGACTAATAATTAATAATCAATTGCTAATTGTGAATAGTTAATGTCTTTTTGTTTAAGTAGGTTTTTCCCCAGCTGGGGGCGGGGGCAATCAAAGCCTGGTCCTCTGGACCCGGATTCTTTTATTATACGGCACAATACTTTTCGTAAGCTTCATTTGAGAGATTTTCGATTTCGCTTTCGTGGCGAACACTTCCCTGATAAATTATATACGCTCTATCGCAAACGAATTTTGCAAAGGTTAAATTTTGCTCGGCCAAAAGGATTGAAACGCCCTCATTTTTAAGTTGATGTATTGTTTTACCTAATTGATCTACGATTACAGGCGCTAATCCTTCAGAAGGTTCATCAAGGATGATCATTTCAGGATTGCCCATCAAGGTTCGGGCAATGGTTAACATTTGTTGTTCTCCACCACTGAGAGTTCCGCCGTCTTGATCGTGTCTTTCTTTCAGATTTGGAAAAAGTTCAAACAAACGTTCGGAAGTCCACGGCTTAAAACCTTCACGGGCTGGTTGTTTACCCACTTCCAGATTTTCCATAATTGTAAGTCTGGAAAAAATTCTACGATCTTCCGGCACATATCCTAAGCCAAGAGCACAAGTTTTAAATGGGGGCAAGTTCTGGATAGCCTGCCCTTTGAAACTGATTTTCCCACTTTTTGGTGAAACAATACCCATAATACTTTTAAAGGTTGTTGTTTTACCGGCTCCATTCCGACCTAAAAGCACAACGACTTCCCCTCGACCGACCTCAAGTTTCATGTCAAATAAAATTTGAGCCTTTCCGTAAAAAGTGTTGAGGGAATCCACTTGAAGCATTTTTTCTCTATTTTTGTTTTCCATTATTAATAATTTCGCAAAAAGGTAATAGTTCAGCCACTAAGGCACAAAGAAAAGATATTAATATTAATTGGTATTAAAAGAATTAAATTATAATCTTTGTGTCTTAGTGTCTTTGTGGCTGAGTCATTACATAGAAAATAAAAAAAATGACTTTTTGAAAGGTTTAACGACTTGATGTATCTTTCTTGCCAAGATAAATTTCCTGGACTTTATCATTTTTTCGAACCTCTGCAGGTGTGCCTTCAGCAACCAATTCACCACGGTTGAGAACAATAATACGGTCGGCATGAGTGAAAACCACGTCCATGTCATGCTCGGTAAATAAAACGCCAATGTTTTGGGTTCGAACTATATTGGATGTCAGCTCCATCAAAGTTTGGCGTTCCGCAGGTCCCATACCGGCAGTCGGTTCATCCATCAACAATAATTTTGGTTTGTTTGCCAAAGCCACTGCCAATTCAACTCGCTTGAGATCACCATACGCAAGAACACCGCATGCACGGTTATTTTGATTTTCAATTCCCACCAATTTGAGCAACTCCATGGATTCTTCTACATAAAGATTGCTGACCTTTTTAAATAGAGACCTTGTCTGCTTGTGATAAGACAGCATTGCCATCTGGATGTTTTCCAAAACTGTCATCGATGCAAAGGTCGATGTGATCTGAAAAGTTCTGCCAACACCTAATTGCCATACATGCCTTGGTTTATATCCGCTGATCTTCTTATTCATTATTATTATGCTGCCTCGATCCGGGCGCAATTGTCCATTTATTAAATTGAAGCAGGTTGATTTCCCTGCGCCGTTTGGCCCAATCATGGCAAGCAACCTGCTTTCTTCCAGTTCGAAACTTACATTGTTTACTGCTTGAACTCCACCAAAGGATATGGCAAGGTTATGTACTTCCAACACTTTTGACATTATATTATCTAAACCTCTTCAATTGGTTTTTTCAGCGAAATATCTTCCCAAACGATCATTAAAATAGCCGGCAATTCCCTGGGGAAACACCACTACCAGCACAACAAATATACATCCCAAAATAAGCTGCCAAAAATCAATTCGCGATATTTCATCGTGCAACCAGGTAAATGCAGCGGATCCTGCAATTGGCCCAAATAAAGTCTCAACCCCGCCAAGCAAAACCATAAATAAAAAATCAAATGACCGAGGGATGGCCATTTCATCCGGGAATACGCTGCCTTTTGAAAACACGTAAATTCCGCCTGCAAGCCCAGCAAAAATTCCTGCCGTGGTAAATGCAAACCATTGATGTCTTCTCAAATTGATCCCTATTGAATCTACCCTTAGAGGAGAATCGCGACAGGCTCTCATTGTATAGCCAAAGGGAGTAAATACAAAATGACGCAGCAACAGGATCCCGCCGATACATAAAACCATTGTTAAATAGTAAAAGACAATTTTATTGCCTGCCCACTCAGAGGGCCAAATGCTCAAAATACCATCATCACCCCCTGTGAAAGCTCCCCACTGGAATACAATTGACCAACAGATTTGGGCGAAGGCCAGTGTCAGCATGGCCAAATACACACCGGACAAACGAACACAAAACCATCCAATAATTAGCGCCAGGAGACCCACCAGCAGCGGCGCCAAACATATCGCAAGCTCCATTGGAGTTTGAAAGTAATGTACAATTAACGCTGCGGCGTAAGCCCCACCGCCAAAAAATGCAGCGTGTCCGAAGGAAACCATACCTCCCGGACCCATCATGAAATACAAGCTCATACTTGCCAGCGCAAAAATCGCAATTTCAGTCATCAGTACAAGTTGGAAAGTATCCACGAGCAGGGGCACGATTATAATTAGAATTAATAATGCAAGCCCAAGAAGTCTTAATTTTTTCGGTGCAGGCCTGAGGAGGGAGACATCCACTTCTGCAGAACCGTGTTCTCCTATTTCTGCTTTACCCAATAGGCCATAGGGACGAATAACCAGGACTACAGCCATCACTACAAACATCAAAACAAGAGTACTTTCCGGGAAAACCAGAACACCAAAAGAACTCAGTTCTCCAAAGATAACTGCTGCTAAATATGCACCGGGGATGCTGCCCATGCCACCGACAACAACAACCACAAATGCGGCTGCAATGACATTTAAATCCATGAGGAGGTCCGCCCCTCCTTTTGGCAACTGGATGGCGCCGCCTAATCCGGCCAGAAAAGAGCCCAAGAAAAAAACACCGGTAAACAGCCTTGTTTGGTTAACACCTAAAGCATCCGACATTTCCCGATCTTCGGTGGCCGCACGCACCAAAATTCCCCAACGTGTGCGATTCAGCAAAAGCCAGATCGCACCAAGGATCAAGGGTGCTATAATAATTAAAGCAAGATCGTATTGGGGTAGTAAGGTCCCCATGATATTCACGCTGCCATCAAGACCCGGAGCTCTGGGGCCGAGCAAATCTTCTGTTCCAAAGAGCCAACGTGACAGGTCCTGAATGATCAAGACAACTCCAAATGTTGCGAACAGTATAAAAAGTTCAGGTGTATGGTACAGGCGTCTCAATAATAGCACTTCCACGATGATTCCTACTATCCCCACTATCAAGGCTGCGAATAGAATCCCCGTCCAAAATGATAGAGCCCCCTGAGGGAAAAAGCCAATCAGGTAATAAGCTACATAAGCGCCGACCATGTAAAAAGAGCCATGAGCCAAATTTACAATGCGTGAGACGCCAAAAATAAGCGACAGGCCCAAGGCTACCAGAAATAAAGCTGATGCATCAGACAAACCTGTAAGGAACTGTACAATATAAAAACCCAAAATAATTTTCCTAATATTATGTTTGATAAATTCATAAAAAGTTGAATTCATCACGCTTTAGGTTTGAAGTTATAGAATCACAATTATTTACAGATACTTAAAACTTAAAACCTTAAACTTAAAACGTTCGTAAAAGAAAAAGTTTACTTTTTAAAAAACCGTCATGTTTTATTGTGGTCGTAATTTCCGAACTTCCGCGTCACTGGGCAGATAATCTTTTCCATCAGCATATTTCCATTTAATCATGATACCTTTGCCATCTTTAAGCGCTGTATAACCTACATACGCACCCATGGTGGATTGGTGATCAATTTTGCGGAAGGTAACTGGGCCTACGATAGAATCAAAAGTTAGCCCTTCCATGGCATCAACCATTTTTTCCGTATTTGTTGACCTGGCCTTTTTTAGCATATGGGCAACGGACATAAGTACGTTGTATCCGACAACAGAGCCTGTTCGCGGATAATCGTTAAACATCTTCTGGTAAGCTTTCACAAACTTCTTGTGCACCGATGTCTTAATATCGTACCATGGATAACCCGTTACCAACCAGTTTTCCGGCGCTTCATCTTTTAAGGGATCGATATATTCGGGTTCGCCCGTTAGCAAGCTTACGACAAATACATCCTTAAAAAATCCTCTTAATTTTCCTTCTCTGACAAATTTTGCCAGGTCGCCGCCAAAAGTTACATTATAAATGGCCTCAGGCCTGGCATTGGCAAGAGCTTGAATTTCAGCCCCTGCGTTTATTTTAAACAGGGCCGGCCATTGTTCGGCGACAAATTCAACATCCGGCCGTAAGGCTTTTAAAATCTTTTTAAACGATTTAACCGCATCTTTGCCGTACGCATAATTTGGCGCAATTGTCGCCCAACGCTTTGCCGGATTTTTGGATGCTTTTTCAGCCAACATGGCGGCCTGCATATAGGTTGAAGGTCTAAGTCGGAAAGTGTAGCGATTTCCTTTGGCCCATACTAGCGCGTCAGACAGCGGTTCGGCAGCAACATACAGCACCCTGTTTCGTTTGGCAAAATCCGTTACAGCAAGTCCTACATGGGAGAAAAAGGAACCCATCAGTAAAGCCACTTTGTCTTTTCTAATTAATTCTTCGGCAATTGTTACTGCAGTTCCGGGTTTGCCCGCATCATCCCGGGAGATGATTTCAAGCTGCTTGCCCATTACACCCCCCGATTTATTGATCTCATCAAGAGCAAGCTTCCATCCGTTTCTGTATGGAAATGTAAAATTGGTTAATTTACTATATGTGTTAATTTCCCCAATTTTTATGGTTCCACCTGCAAAAACTGTGGGAATACTAGCTATCATCGTAAAAATAACCAGAGTTAAGGCAACAAAAATAATTTTAGCAACCTTCATTTTTCTTCCTCCTTTCACAATAAGGGTTTAATAAAGATTCTCCCGTAAAACGGGACAAGCAAGGCCAAAAGACCAGATTTTTTTCCCACTTGAAGGACCTTGTAAAGCATTTAACAATAATCACGAAAACACGAAAGATCGAAATCACGAAATAAAATTATATTTTTCGTGTTTTTGTAATTTCGTGCTTTCGTGATAAAGTTCTTTTGTATGTTTAAGCCCGTGTAACAAATTCTTCCATGCTTTTTGTCATTGCAAAAACATCTTCCAGCGCAATAAATGCGCCAATAATTATCTTTTTCTGAGAAAGGTAATCTGCCTTTTTAAACGCTTTGTCTACCGCAGACAAAATCTTCTCCCGGCTTAATGAATTCATCTTTACGGTCACTTTGATGCCGGTAAGGTCGGTATCGGGGTCTATCTGCTCAGCCGGAACCTGGACTATACCATTGTCTTCCACATAGCATTGATTTGCAATCGATGTTGCGGCCGCATCTGCTGCGGAGGCGCTGTCTGCAAGAGCTGTTACTGCAGATGCTATTCCCCGGGTTAAACTTCTTCCTCCCAGGCCACTCGTTGTCACCCCCCACGACGGACTGCGGTCATCCAACCTGATAACATGGGATATTTCCATACTGTTTATTTTCGGCCGGACACCGACGGTAGCCGTTTCGTTTTCTGCCAATCTGATAGCAATATCTCCGCCGTTGTCCACCAAAACCTTGCTCATACCTCTATCAAAAAGCCAGTCTGCAACCGCATCGGCGATTGTTCCGGCCACTGCTGCCATTGGGGTCAGGTCATCGTCTCCGACAGCTTTGACGCTTTTTAACATCACGCGAGCAAGATTATCTTCCGGCTGAAACCGTTTTTTCTTAAATGGCAAGCTCAACTCGGGTCTGAACCTTGCCAAGCTCTCAAGAAATGAAAAGGATTCCTTTGCTGCCTGGCAGGCGATTTCCGTCTGCGGTTGTCCCCTTTTCCAGGCTCGAATAATAAGTCGCATGGGACCACATTCGGCCAGTATCGATTCATCGTCAAGGAGTACAATGGATTGTTGGAAAGGCATTTTCCTGTTTCCATTATTTTGAACCGGTCTTTTTTACCGAAAAAGGTTTCATGGCTTCTACATGTCCACCCATCTTTTTGTAATCTTTAAGTTCCATTGTATATTCCAGCGGACAAATTGTTGCCGGTGTGGGCGTCCAGTAAAATGAGCCTGTCTTGACTTTTTCGACATCAACCATAAATGAGATTCCCCCTCCAGGTAAGATAAATCCTGGGGATCCGCCAACCGTTAGATGCGCTTTCTTATCGTGGACAGCCTGTGTTAATTTTACAGGGTATTTAACAACACCTGCCCGGGCACTGCCTCCTGCACCGGCCGTATAAATTGCGGAAACCCTGGAAGGTTCGCAGGAGTTTAAAATGGCCGCTATTGCGGCTTTAGCTTTTATATTAAGGGGTATTTCCCTAAGTTTTGCTTCTTTATCCATTTGGAACATAACGCTGTTTTCACCGGTGGTTTCGGTGATAAGAATGGTCATTCCCTTCCAGGCTATATTAGTATCAATTGAACTGATGACATCTGCAGGGTTGATAATGGATGTTCCACCCCAGCCTTCACCGTGATCGCCAAAATAACGTCCCGGCGTACTCTCTTTAAACTTTAAATGAACACCGGTGGCTTTAACTCCTTCATACTGTCCTGCTTCATGCCTGCTCATTAATCCGGTAACATGAGAGTCCAGGATAATAACCTCGTCTGCTGCTTGCTTAAGGAGCGGCGCAAAAAGTCCCAGTGTCGCACTTCCGCAACCTACCCGCATTTTAGCCTCTTGCTTGCCGTCAATTATAGGGGGTTGTCCGACTTGAACCTTCAGACGGCTTCCATTTTCTATCTTAAGCTTAACCTGTTTTCGATTAGCGATATCCGTAATTGTTTTGGCAACCACAAATCCGTTTTTTCCCGTAAGACGGTTGACGCCGCCTATATGAAGCATCTTTGAACCGTATTGTTCTGTCTCAACCATGCCAACTTCTCTTTTGCCAACGAAAATCCGATCACCTTCTCTACCCAAGGGAAAATCCGTATCGATTTTAACAACAATGGAGCTGTAGCTTAAAGGAACCTCGGTTACGACTGTGACAACGTCGATACCGTTTCTCATATCCTGGACGATGTTGGGCGCCGGTTTACAATCCGGATATGTAGTTCCTGACCCTATTCCGGTGATAATCGGTTTTCGAATACTTTCTTTAATGTCCGGTCCCAGGATATCTTCCACATCGTTAAACGAATGAAGCGGTGTTATCCGAACCAGTTTTCCGTTTTCATTTCTATAACGATGACAGGCTCCTTTGTATCCGGCATGAATCCAGCATCTTATAGGACAGGAATCACATTCAACAGCCCCTTCAGGTTGTGTTTTCTCGGCTATCAAAGCATCATTTTCACAAACCTGAATACATAGACCACAGTTTGTGCACAAGGGATAATCGATCACCGCATTTTTTTTCGTTATTTTTACGGCCCCTACAGGGCAATCCCGCATACAATACCCGCAGCCGTCACATTTTTCATTGTTTACTTTCATGGCAAGTTTTTAACCCCAATTGAGTAAAAAGCCAATTGGGAGTTATTCGTTATTTGTTATTGGTTAATCGTCAAAAAGGAATAAAATCCGTTTTTATATTTCATCAATCATAGATTTATAAAATGAGACGATCATCAAATTCTAATAACGAGTAACAATTAACGCCTAATTGAGCATTTTTTCGCTCAATTAGGGTTTAATAATTGGTTAATTCTTAAAGAATCTCCGGTTTCCTCACCGAGGGTGGTGTGTTGCGGCTTTTTGCCACTACAACTTCACCATCCACAAGAACCATGGCAACACCAGGCACATCGCCTGCCTTGATGGCGGACAGCGCATCTTCACCCACCGATCCCATGGGAGCATCCATGATCACAAGATCGGCTTCCATTTCTTCAGCGATGATTCCCCGCGGCAGTTTGTAGACCCGTGCCGTATTTCCGGTTGCCATGCAGAGAGCTTCTTCAGGTTTAACATCTGTCAGGCTTGCCAGATGATTGATAACCCTTAAAATTCCCAGAGGAATTATACCTGTGCCGGAAGGTGCGTCATTCCCGATAATGATGCGATCAAGAGCTTTTTGCTCTATACTCATGTTTATAGCTTCAACTGCAACCTTTGGATTACCACAGTGGACGATTTCAAGAGCATAATCTGTTTCGCTAATTAGCTGTTTTACGTCATCCGGAGCAATAGCTGTCGGTCCTCCGTTAATATGAGATACAATGTCCGGATCGGTCTTAACAACCATATCCGCTGTAATCGTGCTGCTGCCCGGAATGGAAGTTCCGCCTGTGTGCATCATTACAGTCATGCCGCATGCCTTGGCCCATTTTACCATGGGTGCGGCATCTTCAGGATTCTTTATACTCCCCAATCCGATTTCTCCAACGGTTCGAACTCCCTCTTTAGCCAATTCTTCAAAATCCTCTTTTGTAAGTCCTTTTTCCAGAATAATCGAGCCGCCGATTACTTTACCACCGCCAGGCCTGAAAGTGGCAAATGATTTAGCAGCCAGAATTGCCAGGGCTTTTACACCGGCAGGATCCTTTGGTCTTCCCGGCAAATGAATCTCGCCTGCGGATATAAAGGTTGTCACGCCCCCGTGAACCTCGCTTTCAATAAATCCTAACTGTTTTTGTCTGGGGGAATAATCACCCAAAACAACATGGCAGTGAGAATCAAAAAGGCCGGGGGTGACTGTAGTGCCTACACAATCAATTGTTACCTCAACTTCCGAAGCATCCATTTCATCAAGCTGCCCGACCTTTTTTATTTTCCCTTCTTCAATTAAAATTGTATCCCCTTTAAGAATCGGATTATAAATTTCACCGCTGACAATGGTACCGATATTTTTTAAAAGGACTTTAGACATTTTTTACCTCCTTGGGACCGAAATGGCCTGTTTTAATACTGGTTTCCAAAACCTTTTCAAGATTTGCCGGCAAATTGTAAATTCTTTTTCCAAGGGCATCTGCCAGGGCATTTAAAATTGCAGGCGCCGTGGGTATCAAAGCCGGCTCCCCAACCCCTTTAGCGCCAAAAGGACCTGTGGGCTCTGCAGATTCAACGATGATGGGAACAATTTCGGGTATATCAGCACAGGTGGGAATATGGTAGTCTTTCATTGAAAGCGTTTTACCAGGCATGAATTCTTCCATTAAGGCAAAACCGATCCCCATGGCAACTCCGCCGCAAATTTGCCCTTTGACGTTTTCTGGATGGATGGCTTTCCCAACATCATGGGCAGCCACAATTTTCTCAATGCTAACTTCTCCTGTCAGTGTGTCTACGGTCAAAAGCGCCAGTTGGCACGCAAAGGCATATGTGGCATACGGAATGCCCTGCCCGGTTTCCGGATCTAGGGGAACTGTTTCCGGATCAAAAAAACCTTGCCATTCTAAAGGGATTCCTTTTTTATCGAGGCGTTTGGCAAGCCATAAAAAAGCAACCTTGTTTTCCGGGTTTTTAAGATCCTTTACGTGCCCGGAGTCAAGAACCAATGAAGACTTTGGCGATTTTAATTTGTTTGCTGCCTCAGTAAGAAGAACGTCGGAGAGTTTTTCTGCAGCATCTTTCACAGCGTTACCCGAAATGTATGTCTGTCGACTGGCGGAAGTGGCTCCCGCGGTGGTGGTGAATTTGGTATCACCTACAAAAAGGCTGATGGTTTCCGGTTTTATCCCCAGAGTTTCCGACACGATCTGGGCAAGTATGGTTGTAGATCCCTGTCCGATATCAGCACAACCGGTAAACAGTGTAACAGACCCATCTAAATCCAATTTAATTTTCGCGGTTGATGGGTTTTGAACACCTGTGTTTCCGATGCCATACCACATGCCGCCCATCCCGATTCCTCTTTTTTTGTAAGGTGATATCTTTTCGCTACGCCAGTCGGTTTTTGACAGATCATAGTGGGATTTTATAGCTTTCAGACACTCGCCGATCCCGACACTGGTTTTTAAGATATGTCCAGTGGTGGTTTCAGAGCCGGGTTCAAGCACATTAATTCTCCTTATTTCCAACGGATCCAGGTTCAGTTTCATAGCCAGAATATCCATTTGAGATTCATGGGCGATTGCCATCTGGGGGGCTCCGAATCCCCGCATGGCCCCGCAAAATAAATTGTTGGTATAAACACATCGGCTTTCAATTTCAACATTTTTAATCTCATAGGGCCCGGTGGCATGCACAGCGGATCTGGAAGCAACCGCAATTCCGTATGAACCATAGGCACCGGTATCACAGGTTATCCTGGCTTGCATGGCCAGAAGTTTTCCATTTTTATCAGCTCCGGTTTTCAAGACCATTTCAAGAGGATGGCGTTTGGCCGTCGCAAGGAAAGCTTCCTCTCTGGTGTATACCATCCGTACAGGCCTTTTCAGATGAAAAAGCGCAAGGCCTATATAGCCCTGCATGTTGAGGTCCAGTTTGGAACCAAACCCTCCGCCCGTTGCAGCCTGTATAATCCTGATCTGCTTATCTTCCAGTGCCAGGAGTCTGACAACTTCACTGTGGTCATAGTGGGGGTTTTGAGTAGAAGCATAAATAACAAGGGTACCGTCCTTTTCCACATAGCCGGCGCCGGCATCCGGCTCCAGATAACTGTGTTCAATGCAGGAGGTATTATAGGTTTTTTCAACTACCAATGCGCATTGTTCAAAAGCCTTTTCCAAATTTCCCTTGCGAATTTTACGCGTAAAAAGCAGGTTGCCTTTTTGATGAATTTTTGGAGCATCTACTTTTAACGCTTCTTCAGAGGTAAATACGGCCGGAAGTTCCTGAAAGGTTACATCAATTAATTTTAAAGCGCTTTGGGCAGCCTCTTCGGATTCTGCGGCAACAAGAGCAATCGGATCAGCAAGGCTTCGAACTTTATCTGCCGCCAGAAGCGGTTGATCCTTATTAATAATACCGATATTATTTTTACCTGGGATATCTTCGGCTGTAAAAATTCTGACAACTCCTTCAATCTGAAGCGCTTTTTGAAAATCAATTTTTAAAATATTTGCGTGGGGCTTTGTGCTTCTCAAAACTTTGAGAATAAGGGGCTGGTCTAGTTTCAGATCCGCGCTGAAAATCGGTTCTCCTTTCAATCGTTCGACCACCCCGATCTTCGGTATGTTTTGTCCTATACTTTGATAAGCATCCTTCATGGTAAATGACCTTTAGGAATTAATTAATGGACACATCATTCGCATGAAAAGCCCCTGGATCGCGGGTTCCTTATAAACAGTCGTCGGTCTTCGTCCGGTAATTTCAAGCATTCCTTCAGCCAGCATTCGACCAGCATCCCACAGTAATTCTTCATTCGGCACATTGCCGGTGAGAAAGTTTTCAACCTCTAAAAATCTTCGTGGTGTGGGAGTACAGGAACCCAACGCAAAGCGCATGAAAGAAATTGATTTGTCGGTTGACTGCTGGACCATAGCCGCCATACTCACTCTGGCAATAGCAAGTTCATTTCTTCTGGTTATTTTTTTGAAATCCGAAAATTCAAGATCCGCAGATTTCGGTTTAAGTATGAACCGCGTGATAATTTCATCCGGACGTAGGGTGCAATGGTAGGGTCCTCCGAAAATCTCTTCAATAGACACAATCCGCCTGCCATCCGGGTTAACAACAACAGCCTCGGCTTCATGGATAAGAAGCGGAGGGATCGTATCTCCGCAGGGGGAACAATTGCCTACGTTGCCGCCGATGGTCGCCACATTTCTAACTTGGTTACTGGCAAATTGAGTTGCTGCTTTTTTAAGGGCTGGAGCAAAGCGCGTAAGGACGTCAGATCTATAAATTTCAGAAATGGTAACACCGGCTCCCACCGATAATTCGTCATTGTTAATTTCGATCTTCCGGAGTTCGGACAACCGGCTGACGTCCATAAGATACCGGGTTTGCAGGGCGCCGGATCTCAAGTCGATCATAATATCCGTTCCACCTGCCAGGACCTTAGTCTCCTTGCCATGGTCTCGCAAAAATGCAAGGGTGTCATTCAGTCCACGCGGTCTTATATATTCGATATTGATCATTTATTCTTTCATATTTGACGTTTCTCTGTTGCCAGCAACATCTTTTATAGCGGTAATTATATTTTGATATCCGGTACACCGGCAGAGGTTTCCGGAAATAGCTTTCAAGATTTCCTTATGGCTCGGATTTGGTTTTTCTTCCAACAGAGCCTTTGTACTCATTAAAATACCAGGCGTGCAGAAACCGCATTGTACGGCATGGTGTTTGGAAAACGCATCTTGAATCGGATGTAGGTCTCCGGATTGATTCAATCCTTCGGCAGTAAGAACTTCACGACCGTCCAGTTGAGCTCCAAACATGAGACAAGCGTTGACTGCCTTGCCATCGACAACGATGGTGCATGCTCCACATTCGCCGATACCGCATCCTTCCTTGGTCCCTTTCAGCTCTATAAAATCTCTAATCAACTGGAGGGCAGTTATTCCCTGAGGAATATTCATCTTTTTCTTTTTTCCGTTTATTGTGAAACTGATAGGAATAGTGGTATTTTTCATATTATTCCCTGGTAATTTAATCCAAAAACAACCGCTAGCGAAGTCCGTCTTCTCCCTTTACCTCTTCAACTTTCAAGCCGCCCACTCTTGGAACGGGTCTACCTGAATCGGTTACAACAACAACCAACACAAGCTCATCCTCCCGGGGCGCATCCGGCAGCCTGACTTCCATGGCATCAAAATGGGATCTAACAAATGCAGCGTCTTTATAACCAAGCGGGACGTCGATGGCAACTCCCGGATATCCCAATTTTTTTGCGGAGGGAATAAGGGCCTTTCCTCCGCCTACGCTGGCACGCATCGGTTTGCCCAGTGCAGGATGCATCATGGCGGCACAATGTTCCAATTCACCTTTACTGCCTGCAATCGCTCCTTTCCCATAGCTATGAACTTTTTCCGGTGCTATCCCCAGTGCAGCAACAGCTTTTTTGGTCAGCATTTCTCCTAATATTTCACTCCACTCATACAGCAGACTGAGATCTTCCTGATATTTTCCTGCGAAGGGATTGTTGAAAACCGCGGCAGCTGCTGCTTTTCGGGTTGGGTTTTCCACTTTAACCGTTCCATCGATTAAAGTTTCCTCGACCACTGTGTAAACCTTACGTATCTGAGGTTTTATTTCGCTCATTTTTTCCCTCCTTAATAGTATTTGGATAAAATTTTAGTATTCCCTAATCGAGTCAAAACTCGATTAGGTGTTATCCGTTAATCGTTAATGGTTATTGGTTTGCGGACTATCATTGATCGGTTTTATATCTCATTGCAGATAGATATATGAAACAGTGACAAATGCATTTTCAAATAACGAATAACCAATAACATCCAATTGAGTATTTTCGCTCAATTGGGGTATTAGGTCCAACGTTCAGTAACTGTTTTCTGATCCAGGAATAATCTGATTGAATCAATCCTGGACTTTGCCACTCCTAAAGCTGACTCATTTTTTGAGCCCAGCGGAAAAAACGCATAGGGTTGTGGAACTGGTACGTTTATTCCAACGTTTCCAACATCCGCCTCTTTAATAAATCTGCGGGCTGTAGAGCCGTCTTGGGTAAATATACAGCCGGAATGGCCGTAATTATCCTTATTATTGATCCAGTCAAGAGCCTCATCCAGATCTTTTGTGCGCATCAAGTTGGCCACCGGACCGAAAGCCTCAACTCTTGCGACGTGCATATCCGGATTCACATCATCCAGAATCGTTGGTCCAAGAAAAAAACCCTTTTCAAATCCTTCGACTTTTACGTTTCTTCCTTCAAGTATCACCCTGGCGCCTTCATCGATACCCTTCTCGATAAAATCTACAACCTTTTGTTTTCCTTTTTCGGAAACAAGGGGACCGAGTTTAGTTTCTTCATTAAGCCCGTAGCCCAACTTCATGCCTGCGGAAGCCTCAATAAATTTATCCTTGATCTCATCATAGACCTTACCGACAAAAAGCAGATTGTCCGTCCCCAGGCATCGTTGACCGGCCATGCCGTAACAGCCGCTCATAAGTCCTTTGACGACTTCATCCGCGTTACAATCTGGCATAATGACTACATGGTTCTTGCCATTGCCATTAACCGATGCTTCTTTACCCAGTTTTCCAGCCTGCTCAAAAAGTTGTTTGCCCACTCCGGTCGATCCGATGAATCCCACGCCTTTAATTACCGGATGAGACAGAATTTTTTGATTAACATTACTGCCTCCGTAAACAAGGTTAACCAGCCCTGGCGGAAAACCTTCAACTTCTTCCGTTACCCTGAAAATTGCATCCATACATACAGGATCATTTTTGCTGGGACTTACGACAACAGGACAACCGCTGGCAATAGCATAGGGCACGTATGATGACCAGGCGTGCATCGGGATATTATTAGGAGTAATAATTAAAAACACTCCCCTGGGTTCCCATATTAGGGCCTGATCAAGGCCTTTTGCCAAATCGACGATGAAATCACCTTTGGTCAACAGCAGTAAAGCGGAACAGGCAGACTCAATATTTTCAATACATCTTCGTATGGTTCCTCTGGCTTCTCCCATGGTTCTGCCGTGATCCTGCACCAGGACACGACATAATCTGTCAAAATGTTCCTCGAATTTACCTCTTAAATCAAATAAATAACGCGCTTTATCCCTCATTGGAACCTCCCGCCATGTGCTAAGCGCATTTTGAGCGGATTGAATAGCATTTTCGATTTCGCTGTCCGTGGCCGAAGGAAATTCGGCAATAACTTCACCGGTAGCAGGATTGACATCTTCATAGATAAGATCGGATTCAGATTCGACCCAGTTGCCATTGATATAAAATTTTAACTTCCCATAATGTTTTTGCACTTCAGGTAATAACGCCATTTTTCCTCCTTGTTCTATCCGGATATTTTTATTTTATAAAATTTTCCAAAAGGTATTAATTTAGCCTTCTGAAAACAATTAGAACTAGCAGCTTCAAAGGTTGTTTAATTTTTAATCGTGTAACTGTCTGAGCATATTAGTGAGCGTTAAGAAAGAACAGGGGCTTGCATTACGTGTTTCAATGTCTAATCGGCATTTATAGCTTAGTTGTTTTATTTAAAAGACATGCACTGTTCTTTTTTTACACTCACTTATGTGCGAGTTTTACACGGTTTAAAATTTAATTACCTTTGATGCGGCTTTGTTTTCAAATAGCTAAAATATTACCCCAAAAGTTTTATTGTTAAGACAAAAGCGCCTCATTCGGTATCCTTTCAAGTTCTTCCTCTTTTTCTTGGAACATTTCAAACAGGACATCCAGTGCTATTAGAACGTGTTCTTTCATTAAATCACAGGCCAAAGATCTATCATTTTCCTTAATAGCATCGATAATTTTTCTATGATAACAAACCGACGATTGAAGATGTTCTCTGTTTTGTAAGGATTTATAGCTGTATCGCCAAATCTGATTATGAATACTCGAGGAAAATTTCTTCAAGCGATTATTTCCGGATAAAATCAAGATTTCATCGTGAAAGGTTTTATGAAGGTCCTGATAGCGAAGCAAATCTCCGGGTTCATCTTTAACGCTGTCTTCCATTTTCCGGACTACTGAATCAAGTTCTCTGATCTGAGTTTCAGAAATGCACTCCATTGCTAATGAAATCGACATTTCATAAAGCGCCGCTTTCAGTGTATAAGCCTCCCATACATCTTTCCATGTCATCTCGGTCACAAAAACGCCACGACGCGGTTTCCGTATAACCAGTCCTTCCGCCTCCAAAGCCTTAAAAGCTTCCCGGACAGGGGGACGACTGATGCCCAGTCGCATTGAAATTTCTTCTTCTTTTAGTTTTTGCCCAGGCTTATATTGGTCTTTGACGATCCATAGCTCAATATGACGTTTAGCCTGATCAACAAGAGACTCTAGTTCCATGAGTTATCAACCTATATGCCAGAATGAATTCGTAAAAAGTCAAATTCATCACGTTTTAGGTTTTAAGTGTTAGGTTTGAAGTATAGTATTGCTATTCTTTACAGATACTTAAGCAGCCGGGAAGTTTTTCTCTTTTATCTCCAGTTTAAGCGGAATGGATGATCGTCACGAAAAGCATACACTGTTTGAAGGTATTAGGAATCGTTAAGAAAGAAAAGCGTTTTGCATGGAATTTAAAAAAAGAAAACTGTTCAATTAACTAATTTATTGTATTAATATGTCATTCACTTTTCTTTCTTTACGAGTCCTTATACATGAGTTTGTATGTTCTTCGTGATGATTATCCATGGAGCGATTGAACAAAAAAACTTCCCGATCCCTCAACTAATTCAATTTAATATCCGCCCTGTTTACGATCAATTCCATTTCTTTGATAACATCATCATTCAAAGTTACAGGTTTTTTATTTCTTAAAATATCCATGCAAAATTCTGTTGCCCGGTCTATCAAACTTTCTTTCTCTTTTTGTTCCCAACTCTCCCTGGTTAATCGATCAAAGTTTAGCGGCATCCAGATATCTCTGCAGTTTCGTAATGTATGATCACTCGTAAGAAATTGTCCCCCCGGTTTTACGTTCAAGAGATCCTCCCAGGCCATGGTTTCATCATCAAATGTCATCTCTGAAATCATACGTCTGAGCATACCGAACACTTCATTATCAATGACTAATTGAACAGGGCTTATGGTGGTGGATACTTCTAGTTGACCGGCGGCCCCCAGAACGTCTGCACCGGAAAGGCCAATCAGCATGCTCCGCAGAGCCCCTTCACTCATGCATTGACCATCGAAAACAGGAGAATCGGAACCGATTCCATAAGAATGGGTCGGAATATCAAAAGCGGCCTTAATAAATTGAACTGCCAGGGCCGCGCCCTGCATCGATTCCACACTGGATTGAAGGCTCCTGCCTGTAGCCATATCAGCAGAAAAGATTATTGGTGTAGCGACTGCCGGGATACCCGGTTTTATAACCTGGGCCGTAACCAGCATGGCCAGAATTTCAGCAACAGATAAAAGGACAACGCCCGGCACGGTGATAGGGGCTGTAACACCGGCCCCCGGCAAACTGCAAAGATGAAGTGGTATATTGTGTCGCGCACACTGCAACATAATATCAAGATCCATGTGTTTAAATTCCAATGGGGTTAATGCACATGTGATAAAGCTAACCTGCGGATTGGCCCTTAAAGCATTCTCTCCTCCGACAGCGGCAGTGGACAGCTTAATTAAATACTCAACGCTGTCTTGAGTGTATGGTTGCACCATTACATGCTTCTCAGTATTTTGAAGCATTGTATTTAATGCATGCACATCAGCCCCTGCTGGAGGCACGTCACAGGGCACAGAAAAGGCACAAAAACTAATATGTTCAAGACTATCAGCGAGCCTGGCCCAATTGGCCACATCAGAAATTGTAATCTTTCGATAAGCTGCGGATTCAAGCTCTATCCAGGATTGGGCGCCTGTATTAGTTCTTGTATGGAACGTACCGTCCTCACGCGGAATCTCAAGTTTATTTTTCCCATTTCTACCCAACAGCCTAATCTTTTTAGGGGCATTGCTGAGCTGTTCTTCTAAGAATTTTTTTGGGAAACGAACCGTCCTACTGTCATAATCTACCAAAGCCCCGGCTTTTTCCAGAAGTTTGAGCACCTCAGGGTGATCCATTTTTACACCCCGTTTTTTAAGTAACTCAAAAGCCCTGGTCTTTATAATTTCTAATTGATCTTGGGAAAAGAATGCGATCCTTGAATTCAAAATCATGGTCTATGCTTTCTTTTGTTGGGTCTCTTTTAATTAGACTTTGTCTATTGTCTACAATAGACATTTATATGAGTCAAGCAAAATCTAAGAAGGAATAATTTAACTCTATACATCAAAAATAATCCTGGCCTCCCATCCGGAAGGAACTTCATTTACTTGAATTTGATGATATGTAACCGCCTTGAGCTCGTTTTTTATTATATGTCGGTCGGAATCAAATGGTTCAAAGCTTAAGGTTGCAGTCAGATCATATTCCGAAAAAGTTTCAATATCAGCATGCTTGACAAGCAACTCCTTGCCTGTCCAGATAAATAAAAGCTCTCTTAACCAGTTTACCATTAGATCTGGCCAATCATCTCCTTTGATCTGGATGTTACAGGTATTTGTACCTTCTAACTTGTCGATTTCCGTAATCTGGTCGAACATGGCATAAGCGGCATTTTCAAACAGATCCTTCAAGTTGTCACCAAACACATGAATACCAAAATCAGCAGTATGGTCTACCAGCCTATATTTCTTCCTCATTTTGAAGCCATTTTCTAATTCTTTTCTTTTTACTCAATATGTGACTGTTCATAAAAACACATAATTATATAATTATTTCACCTGTCTTTTCTGTACTGTATCCCCCTAAGGCTTTAACACTCTTTTTGAATTCATTAGTGTTTATGGTTTCAAGAAGAATTTTGATGTTTTCCGTTTCAAAATACTCTTCCGGAATTATAAGGTCATACTGCTCGGTAACAACGGGGATAAAATCGAGATTTAGAGCCTTTGCCGCGGCATAGATACCTAAGCCGACATCCACACTGCCGCTAAGCACTGCCACGGCTACCGACATGTGGGTAAATTCTTCGTTGTCATATCCGTTTATCATGCCCGGTCCCATTCCCAACTCCTTTAATTTGTAGTCGAGAAGAATTCGTGTGCCTGATCCTGCCTGTCGATTAATAAAAGTTGTGTCATCACGGCTTAGATCCTCGATTCCTTTGATTGACCTGGGATTTCCCGGCTGAACAATCAGACCCTGGTCGCGGAATACAAGATGAACTAATTTTACTGTTTTATTCGGAAGATGTTTTTTTATGTATGATATATTGTAAGAACCGTCATCCGTGTCCAGGAGGTGTGATCCGGCCAGATGACAAACCTCCTTTTTTATAGCCATCAATCCACCCATGCTTCCCACGTGACTTGAAGAAAGGGTTAGGCTGTTATGCCCGGCCTTGATTTGATCAGCTATTATATCCAGAGTGTTGTCATGGCTTCCAACTACAACAATCGTATTATTAATTGAAGACAAGGGATGCAAAAGTTCAACCGTGGCAGGCTCCCGGGGCTTTATGCCCTCAACGTTATTTGGCACCCTGATGATGCCGTCAGCTTCGGTTATGGAGGTAATACAACCTGCTCCTCTTGGTAAAGGAATCGCCATGATTTTATTACCCACTGCTCCAAGTTTTACCCTTATAAATTCTTCAACACCTAACTTGGAAGGTATCTTTTTGGTAGGCTCAACTTGAGCATTTTGCCGCTCTGTTTCCGGTTGTCCCAGCATCGTGCATAATAAAGGATGAACAAACTGTTCAAATGCAATTATTGCAGACACCGGATATCCAGGAATTCCAAAAACCGGTTTGTTTTTTATTTTGCCGATTAGAATCGGTTTTCCGGGCATGATTGTAACGCCATGGACCAGCACTTCGCCGAGATTTCCTATAACACCCTTTGTATAATCCTCGGATCCCGCGGATGATCCTCCCACCGTAAGGACCATATTAAAATCACCGTTTACACCATTTTCAACCGCCTGTTGTATTTTTTCCTGATCATCGGTTAACATTTCATGGCGGACATAGACACCGCCGCTTGATTCAATAAGTTTTCCAAGAACGAAAGAATTTGTTTCAAGCACCTGACCGGGCTTCAGGTCTTCAGGCGATGATTCGCGCCAGTCTACAAGTTCCGAACCTGTCGGTATAACAAGTACTTTAGGTTTTTTCTTTACCAGGACGGATAAAACACCTCCCGAAAGAAGGGCTCCTATGCAATAGGGTGTAATGACGTGGTTCCGGGGAAATAGAAGCTCCGTTGCTACGATGTCTTCACCCACTTTTCGGACATGTTGCCAGGGAAACGCCGGAGCCTCGATCTCAATTCGCTTTTCATCCAGGGCATTGATGTGTTCTATCATGATAACCGCATCCGTATTTTCAGGCAAAACATGACCGGTATTTACATAAAAAGCATCTCTGCCGATTAAAAGTCCCTTTGGTTTTGTCTCAACGGCTCCAAAGGTATTTTTTGCCTTGACGGCAATTCCGTCCATTGCGGATAAATGAAAATTAGGTGAGGAAATCTTTGCCGCCACAGGTTCTGCCAGCACCCGCCCAACAGCGTCGGGAACCGAGAGTAATTCATTTGAAAGCACATCCGATAGTAAAAACTCTCTAAAAAGAATTTCCCGGGCTTCTTTCAACGTCTTCATTTTCAAATAGATATTACGATCACCGTTCATTTTTATCTCCAACGTATTTATTTACCACGAAAAACACGAAGATCTCGAAGTAATGAAAAATCAAATCTCAACCTTCGTGTCTCTTCGTGCCCTTCGTGGTTTAATAGTATTTTTTCTTAAATAGGAATAATTTCAACTTCCGTTCCCCTGTCTATCCCTTCCGTATTCACTCCTATTTCCAACAAACCGTCGGCCTTTACCATTGTCTTGATAAGACCCGATTTTCCAAGGACAGGTTCAGCCCAGCGAACACCATCTTTTTCTATAAATCGTACACGGATATAATCAATCCGTCCCTGTGCGGATGATATATTCCTGTTAAGCATTGCAGAAATTTTGATTTCCTTTTTATGTTCAAGAGAAAGACCGCCTATATGTTCGATAAATGGTCGGACAACCATTTCAAAAACTACCATGGCTGAAACAACATGACCGGGCAGTCCCCAGAAAGCCTGGTTTTTACTTTTAGCAAGAATTGTTGGTTTGCCGGGGCTTATGGAGATACCGTGCACAAGTATCACGGAATCAGGTAGAGCAGAGAGTACTTCAACGGTTAAATCATGGACGCCTACAGAGCTTCCACCTGAAAGCAGAATCATATCAGACTGCTCCAGGGCAAGTTTGCATTTCTTGAAAAGATCATCAAAATTATCTTGCACAATTCCAAAAGTAATCGGAACAGCTCCTGTCTTTTTTACCAGACCCGAGAGGGAATGCGTATTGATGTCGCGGATCTGACCAGTAGCAGGTATTTTATTAATCGGTACAATTTCATCTCCCGTGGAAATAATACCGATTACAGGTTTTTTATATACCCTTACCGTCTCTTTGCCAAAAGCAGCCAAAAGGCCTACCTCCTGTGGTCTGAGCCTTTGACCACCAAAAATCATAATATCGCCTTTTCCTATATCTTCACCCCTTTCTAATATATTCTGCCCCGGCGCAACACTCTTGTATACTTCAATGCTTGTATCGTCTATGATTTCAGTATGTTCAACCATTACAACACTATCGGCGTCTTTTGGCAACATTCCGCCTGTTGGAATTCTAGCGGCTTCTCCAGGCCCTATTGAAAAGGTCGTTGACTCTCCCATGGCAACAGAGCCTTTCACATTAAGATATGCGGGATTTCCTTCAGTCGCCCCGAAGGTTGAGGAAGCTTGAACTGCATATCCGTCCATGATTGATCGCTCAAAATCAGGAAGGTCAATATTAGAAGTGATATCAGCAGCATTTATCCTTCCGACAGTATCATGCAAAGAAACTTCTTCGGTTTCAACATGAGGAAAATCGTCTGCATACTCAAGAACTCGATTTAAGTCCGTTACTTTGAAAAATTCTTTCGTCATTCTTTTTCACTATCACAATAAGGGAAACAGTTCAATGCCATGGGGTCAAAATGTGACGTCTAAATTGATCTATTTTGGTTTTCCCCTTGATAAAATCTCTTTTTTTCTTTAAATTAACATTTATGAGCTATGCCTTTGATTTTAAAGATGCCGTAAATTACGAAAAGTGGCTGAATAATCCACGCAATAAGATTGCCGCTGAACTCGAAAACAGGCTTATGCTCAATATGCTTAAACCTGCCCGTGGCGAGTCGGTGCTTGATATCGGTTGTGGGGCCGGTATAAGTCTTCTTTCATTTCTTGAAGTGGGGATACAACTGACGGGCCTTGATCCATCCCCATATATGCTTGATATTGCTTTAAAAAAAATTGGTAATAGGGCGGAATTTCATCGTGGATTCGCTGAAGATCTACCTTTTGAAGATAACTCCTTTAACTTTGCATGCCTCATTACAACCCTGGAATTTGTCAAAGACCCTAAAAAAGCTATTGAAGAAGCCTGTCGGGTTGCAAAAGACAGGATATTTATAGGCGCCCTCAACAGATATGCAATTAAAAGCATTCAGCGGAAGGTAAAAGGAATATTTAAAAAGACTATTTACACTCATGCATATTTTTTCAGTATATGGGAGTTAAAAAAAATGATCCGGTCCATTTTAGGAGATGTTCCCATATCCTGGAAAACAGTATGTTTTTTCCCAACCCCGTCCGGAAAAATCATCCACAGGATAGAGGAATTCAGCATAGTGCAAAGATGTCCATTCGGTGCTTTTATTGGTATCGTGGTTACTCTTATTCCCCGTTATAGAACAAAGCCCCTTTCACTTAAATATCATGCTAAGCATACACGCGGAGTCGTAACAGGATAAAGCGGTATTCGGGTTAAATTCTAAATTCAGACATCGTCAAATAGTTGAGTGGTTAAGTGGTTGAGTAGGAAAAGAATTATAGAAACCGTTCACGGTTCAAAGGTTCAGAGTTCACAGGGTTTATGACTTACGATTTTTTCATATTAAACGATTAACCAATAACAAATAACGAATAACTCCCAATTGGGTTTTACTCAATTGGGGTTGCATGCCCAATTATTTTGCAAAATAGTTATTATTCTTATCATTACAACGACTTAACTACTCAACAACTCAACGACTTAACGAGATCTGAAATTGGAGCAAAGCGATTATGGAAGTTTATCTATATGAAACTTTGAAAGATAAAAGGGTTAAATGCAACCTTTGTAATCATCGTTGCGTTATAAAAGACGGTAAGCGCGGAAAATGCAGTGTTCGAGAAAACCAGGAAGGCATCCTTAAAACGCTGGTTTACGGAAAACTCATTGCCCAACATATAGATCCTATTGAAAAAAAACCGTTGTTTCATCTCATACCGGGAAGCCTTTCTTACTCCATTGCAACAGTCGGTTGCAACTTCAGATGCCTTTTTTGTCAGAACGCAGATATCGCGCAAATGCCGACGGATCACAATGGAATGATAATGGGTGACACTTGTACGCCTGAAGATGTTGTGGAATCAGCAGTAAAGGAAAACTGCAAAAGCATAGCTTATACCTATACGGAACCTACCATATATTTTGAATTTGCTTATGATACCGCAAAGCTTGCACATGAAAAAGGAATCCAGAATGTATTTGTAACAAACGGATATATGACCCCCGAAGCTTTAAACATGATAAACCCTTATCTTGATGCGGCAAATGTTGACTTAAAGGCATTCAATGATGATTTTTACAAAGAATACTGCGGGGCAAGGTTGGCACATGTTAAAGAGACCTTAAAATTGATGAAATCGCTCGGCATCTTTGTGGAGGTTACAACGTTGCTTATTCCGGGATTAAACGATGACAAAAATGAACTCGAAAAGCTGGCTTTATTCCTTGCCGAATCCCTGGGCCCGGAAACACCATGGCATATTAGCCGCTTTCATCCCACTTACAAGCTTACTGATCGCTCTCCCACACCGGTTCAATCCCTTATTATGGCCCGTGAAATAGGTATAAAAACGGGTCTCAAGTATGTGTATACAGGTAATGTGCCGGGAGAAAACGGGGAAAATACATTTTGTTATAATTGCGGTAAAATTCTAATTGCCCGGTGGGGCTTTTCTATTAAAAAAAATGTCATAGAAAATGGTAAGTGTGCGCATTGCGGCGCAAAGATTCATGGGGTGTTTTCGTGATTTTATTTATGTAATCTTGGTGTCTTGGTGCCTTTGTGGCCTCCGGCTTGTAGAGCCTACGCCTCGGAGAGCAAGATACCTGAGCAGTTACAATTAAACTAACTCTAAATGGAAAAAAGAAAAAATAATCCAATTGTAAGTGTGATCATTCCGACTTACAATAGGGGATGGATACTTAAAGAAGCTGTCGATTCTGTCCTGGCACAGGACTTTGCTGATTTTGAACTGATTATTGTAGATGATGGCTCAACCGACGACACATATGATATCCTTAATACCTATAGGGAAGATATCATCATACTCAGGCAGGATAATAGGGGAGTAAGTGCGGCAAGAAACAAGGGTATTGCTTCTGCATCGGGATGTTATATCGCTTTTCTTGATTCAGATGATATCTGGTTGCCCAAAAAATTGTCCATACAGGTTGAATTCTTTAATTCAAACCCGGGCGCGATGATTTGCCAAACAGAAGAAATATGGATCAGAAACGGTGTTAGAGTCAATCCCAAAAAGAAACACAAAAAGTTATCAGGGATGATTTTTAAACCTTCCCTTTCCCTATGCATGATCAGCCCTTCTGCAGTAATGATAGAACGCAATCTTTTTGATGAAGTCGGCAATTTTGATGAAAGCCTGCCTGCCTGTGAAGACTATGATCTATGGCTAAGGATGAGTTGCAGATATCCTGTTTACCTTATAGATATGCCGCTTATCATAAAAAGAGGCGGGCATGAGGATCAACTTTCAAGTGCTCCTGGTTTAGATAGGTTCAGAATAAAAGCGCTTATAAACATCATGGAAAGCAAATTGCTTTCAGACGGGCAATACAGAGATACCGTAAAGACCTTGAAAGAAAAATGCGATATTTACGCTAGTGGGTGTTTTAAGCGGGGGCGACACGATGAATCCAGATACTATTATGGCCTATCTGAAAAGTATACGCTGTAATTTTAACTATATAAAAACATAATGTAAGATTTTGAACGTTTTTCATAGATATCAAAAGGAGGAAATCATGAGCGACCAGGTAATAATTTACGGCAAATCAGGTTGACCTTACACAGTGAAGGCCCGGGATGCTTTCAAGGATCATGTGTATTACGACGTTAAAAAGGACCATAAGAAACTGGATGAGATGATCAAAGTTACCAATGGCCAGCGGGAGGTGCCGGTCATTATTGAGGGACAAAAAGTAAACATAGGCTACGGAGGCTCTTGAGGCGTGTGATTTTCCGGCCGTGCATGCCGGAAGAATTATAATATTTTAGCTGTTTTAAAACAAAGGCGCTTCAAAGGTAATTAAATTTTTAACAGTGTAAAACTCGCGCATAAGTGAGTGTAAAGAAAGAACAGTGTATGTCTTTTTAATAAAACAACTTAGTCATAAATGCCACTTAGCCATTAAAACACATAATGCAATCCCCTGTTCTTTCCTAACACTCACTAATACGCTCAGACAGTTACACGATTAAAAATTAAACAACCTTTAAAGCTTGCTATTTCTAATTGTTTTCAGAAGGCTAAATTAATGCGAAGAATCAAGTTCGTTTTCGAGGATAATTACTGGATTTAAACAGCTTCATTTTCCTTGACAGAAAAGAATCAATGTGTTAACAAAGTAAGCACTTCAGGCACGTAGCTCAGGGGGAGAGCGCTACCCTGACACGGTAGAAGTCGCGAGTTCAAATCTCGCCGTGCCTACCAGAAAAATTAAAGGGGCTATTTAGCCCCTTTTTCATTTCTGCTACCACAACAATGTTCCATGCCTAAAGTAAATTGCATATCCATACAAAATACTCGCCTGCATTTTGTATAATAACGCAATTTGCTTGACTGCATTTTGTAATAAGGAAAAATTATCAATTCCTTATAATTACCAGGTAGTAAAAAAATGTAGAAATGAGCGCATGCAGAATGGAGTAAGAGTAATGTCGGT
>CAZLRK010000015.1:0-40143 GCA_964561845.1 uncultured Desulfobacterales bacterium
TGAAAAATGCTCAATTTTGTTCAAGTTCAAGGAAGGCGAAAATTTTAACCACAGGCATACATTTAGTATTTCGAGGATTAAAATTTGAGCCTAACACAGAAATTGGGCAAAAGGGGGCGTTTTGCAAAGGTCTCTATTATATTTTACTCATGGGGCTCCATTATGAATGAGAAGATCGATGGGCTCGATAGTTCAAGAAATCACCGTCTCTACGATTTCTCCCGCTTCGTTAAATAAAATGAAAGCGCTTTTTCTATATCAGGATCAATAGCGGGTTTTTTAAATGAAGATAGTCTCTTTTCAACGATATTCGATGCTTTTTCTTCAAGCCTTTTCATACCAGCCTCTTTCCATGATTCATGGGGTTGGCGATTCATCAGATTCGTTATGAAGAATTCGGTTTTGCATCGTTCAAGCGTTTTCTGATGTGTGAGATATTCGCCACCAATTCCTACATCCTCAATTGTTTTAAGATCAATCTCTTCATCGGTTATAGTGATAGGCTCCAACAAATTCCGTATCATTCCGCAAAGCTCTTCATCTATTATGAACTTTTCATAACTTAACTCTAAAAACGAACCCAATATCCCGCATGCGTGTACGATTAAATTAATACCACTTCTTGCTGCTGTTGTAAGGGCAAGGGTCGATTCAACTCCAGCCTGAATATCTGGAAGGTGCGCATCTGTTAAAGCACCGCCACTTCTGCTGGGTATTTTGTAATATCTTGCCATTTGCGCTATTGCGGATGTAATCTTTGATACTTCAGGAGCCCCATCAGGGATTATTCCTGTTCGAAGATCCGTCGGACCGGAGATCCCTCCATAGACAACTGGTGTGCCGGGATTAATAAGCTGAGCCAGTGCAATCCCGGAAAGAATCTGAGCATTCTGTAAGGCCAGGACACCGGCAAATGTTACCGGGCCTGTTGACCCTGCCTTGGGACCGCCTGTCATTATCAAAGGTTGTCCGTGTTTGGCAAACTCAATCAAAGCCTCGACCATCTCCATAGGATACTGCAGCGGAGATATTGCACTAATTAGAGAAATCATAACGGGCATATCCTTTATCCTGTCTTTTCCTCCCCACACAATCCCGGCCATTTCAATGGAATCAATTGTTGCTTGTCGAGATAAAGAGCATCCTATGAAGGCCTTATCACATAGTATAATATTTGAAAGGAGCATGTGGAGATGAGCGGTCTCCGGTGGAACATCCCAAGGTGTAACCATCAAAAAGCTATTCATATCAATATATTTTGACGTTTGTATGAGTTTGCACAAATTGCTGTAATCTTCCATGTCTGCTTTCGATTGCACACCTGTTTGGGAAACCATAAAGGCTGCCCCTAAGCCAGGAGCAAAAACAAGGTTTTCCCCACCTATAATGATATTATTTTGCGGGTTTCGTGCTGTAATGGTGAATTGGGGGGGAACAGATTCCAAGGCTCTGTTTACGATGCTTTCATCCAGATAAACGATGCTTCCGTCGGTCTTAACACCATGGTTTTTAAATATCGCAATAGCTTCCGGATCATGAAAAGCGACCCCCACCTTTTTCAAAATCTTCATCGTTGCCTTGTGAAGATTATTCAGCTCTTCATCCGTTATTTTCTGCATGCGATCGGTCATAGATTTCTCAACTTTACCTTAGAATATCTTTTATTTTTTCCACTGCATCGATAGCATCATGGCCATAAGCGTCAGCACCGACTTCTTCCGCAAAAGTCTGGTTAATCGGAGCACCACCAATAATTGTCTTTATATTTCCGTTTAATCCCTTTTCCTCGAGAGTCTTAACTACATTGCCAATATTTGGCATGGTAGTAGTCAGTAGAGCTGACATCCCGATAATATTGACATCATTCTCCACGGCTTTATCAATAAATACCTCATTTGGAACGTTAACGCCAAGATCTATAACCTCAAATCCATTGGCTTCCAGCATGAGCACCACAATGTTTTTGCCAACATCATGCATATCGCCTTCAACGGTGCCTATTAAAACCTTTCCTGCGGTTTTAATATCTTTATCCATGATCAGCGGTTTAATAACTTCAACGCTTTTCTTGAAGTTGTTAGCGATATTAATAACCTCGGGAATGTAGAGCTCATCGTTTTTAAATTTCTCTCCAACAATATCCATGCCCAGAATAAGCCCTTCGTTTAATATTTTTTGTGGCTCTATTCCAGAATCTACAGCTTTTTTGGTTCCTTTAATTAACAGGTCACCGTTTCCGGAAATCAGTGCATCCTGTATTGATGCCAATTCATCCATGATATAAACCTCCATTTATTTAAAATTATAAATATTTCTCGTCGGCTCTCTTAACGATATCCCAAATTTCTTTCTCGACACTCTCCTCAAGCGGCTCCGGTTTATGGGTTTCAAGTATCTTTGTAACAACTTGATGGGCTTTCTGCCGTATGGTAAGTGCTCCTTTCTTCTCCCATTCTTCATGGGAGGAAAAGCGATGGGCCAATTTAGCATCCCACAGTTCCTCTTTAAAATGCTTCAGGGTGTGCGGTTCAGCCAGAAAACTGCCGCCAGGTCCAACTTTCATTATTAAATCAGCGGCTATTTTTTCATCATTTACCGTTATTCCCTCGAGCATACGCTTGGTATAGTTAATAATTTCATCGTCAATTACCAATTGTTCCAAACTCAATGTGTTTTCGGTTCCGTTTAGTCCCATTCCGGAGACAAAATTGAGACCCGCAAGTGCAAGCGTAAAACAAGTATATACTTTTTCAAAGCCTGCTTGCGTATCCGAGATATGAGCATCGGTTAACAACCCCCCTCCTCTTGTGGGAATGTTATAAAACTTTCCCATCTGGGCATGGGCGGCAACCATAAGGGCAAACTCAGCTGAACCCAATACCAGATTCCCCTTTTTCATATCCAGGTGCCGTGCCCAACTTCCGGCAAGAAAAGGTGTGTTTGGCGACGTTTGCTGAAGGAGGGTAATTGCACCCAATACCTCTGCGTTGCATTGTGTGATGATTCCAGCCAGTGTTACAGGTGCAGTACCGCCGCCAATGGCGCCGGCATGACACGCTACAGGCAGTTTGTTTCTGGCTGCTTCGATCAAATGCTGAACCTGGTTTTTGTCAATTGTCAACGGACTCAGTGTGGTTGCATCAATACAAAATATGGGATGCTTCTGCACTTCTTCAAAACTTCCCCTGATTGCAACAGCCATATCTATAATGTCTTTTAATGAATCCCTGCCATAGGAGTCGACAATTAGGTGCTTTGTCTGATTGGTAAACCCAAGCGCCCACATGTAACGGTCTGAGGTGACCCTTGGTACATCAGCAGGATAACAGTTTCCATGCATAAATTCATAATTTGAAAGCGCATCTCCAAGTATAAATTGCTTCTTCATATCTTCGCGGTTGACATACCTGATGGTCTTTGCTTCATAGTCTTCGAAAAATGTTGCAAAACCGCCGCCGCCATAGTAGGTATTGTATCCTTCCATAACCATGGCTGGCGAACCATTTCGGTTATATAGAGTAAAGCTACCCGGTGTTTTCTTTATTGAATCCTCAACAAGATCAGAAGGAAGCCTGGCGATCTGGGCTTCATAATCTACTGTAGCGCCTGCGCCCTCCAAAATTTCCAGACCTTCCCGGTCAAGGTATTTCAATCCCTTTTCTTCAAGTATCCGAAGGCTTTCTTGATGGATTTTTTTCATCTCTTCTTTGGTTAATATCTCCAGTTTTAATCTGCGCATATTAAGCTCCTCCGTGTATAAAAATTATCTAGCATAGGTTTTAAACTCTTTGAATTCTCTTTCAAGCTTCTCTAACGCGGGCATGGCTTGTTTCTTCTTTTTAAGGGCAATCGCAGTGATCAATGCATTTAGCAAACTCATAGGTGCCGTAAAAGATTCAAAGTAGGCAGGTATTTTAGTATTTACTATTAGTGATATATCGGCTAATTGAGCGATTGGTGATAGATGGCTGTTAGTGATAGCAATTATATGGGCCTTTTTTCTTTTCATCTTTTCCGTGATATTTACCACCTGACGTGTATACCTTCGAAAGCTAATCGCAATCAGAACATCGCTACTTCCGGTATTAATAACCTGTTCCGGAATATCTTCAATGCCAGGTTTAACTAGATTGACTGATCTTAGAAAAAACCTCAGATTAAAAGATAAATAGAAGGCTAATGCATAACTGCTTCTTAAGCCAAGGACATATATCGATCTGGCAGAAGATAGTTTGTCAACCGCATTCTCGAATAGCTCATTGGATATATCACCAGTAATTTTACGAATATTTTCGATATCACCCCTTAATATTTCTGTGAAAACAGAGTCTGAGATGTCAAAGGCTACCGATGATTCGGTCAATTTTTCCGTCGTAGAATAATCCTGTATAACGCATTGTCCTATCTCTCGCTTAAACTCAGAAAAACCTGAAAATCCAATTCTTGTTATAAATCGTGTAAACGAGGCCTCAGATACATTAGCATCCTTTGCAAGTTGCGTCGCATTCTGGATCAAAACTTCTTCCAAATGTTGTGAAAGATACTCTGCAACTTTTTGCTGGGTTGGGGAGAGGCTTTTGTATTCAGAATAAATTTTGTCTAATATGTAATTCATAATATATGATGCAATCCTTTCATGTAAAATATATTTGCTGAAAACGTTTCATCATTATAAAAAAATGTCAAATCCAATTAAAGCTAATTATAGCTAAAAATTTATGATAATTCTTATAAAATATAAATTATCTTCTATTTTTATCTAATTTCGTTTAATTTTATCTATTTTTATAAAAATGCTAAGATGCTATTGATGGGATTTCAATGAAATGCAATTAAATCAATATGTTTTGAGCTGTCAAAAAGATTGCGTCACACGGATGAATTTCTTGGAGGTACTTAATTTTTTAAGAATTTCAGCCAGGCTTGCTAAAAAACTTGTTGAACTTGCAGAAATCTATGGAAGTATAAATGAAGATATAGACGAGACCTTATTAAACTACCCACTTTTTGCCGCCATTATTCTTATTTTTTGAATAGATATTACTAAACCGTAAATGAAAAGACCTAACAAGAAGAAATAATACTTCATTGACGAATCGACATTGAAAATAGAAGCAACTCCCCCGGGATGAAAAAGGATAAAAGCTGCTGTTAGGAAAAAAGGGATTTCGTACCATTTATTTCGAGTCAAGCAATACCCTTGTGCGAAACACTCAAAAGAAGACATCCCTACTAAAGCCATAACGAATATCAGGATAGCTTGAGGCCAACTGTTAATATTGTGTAAGATTAAATCAGGATTAAATACAAACATAAAAGCGATGCAAGAAGTCCTTATATCATATAAAAAACCCTGGATGCCGGTGGGAATCGGCTCAGATTCCGCTATCGCAGATGCAGCATAGGCAGCAAGGCCAACGGGTGGCGTATCGTCAGCCAGTATGCCGAAATAAAAGCAAAAGAGGTGAGCTGCCATCAGGGGAATTATAAAATCAAATAGTCCCCCTACTTCAACGATAATCGGAGCAGTTAAAGATGCCATTACGATATATGTGGCCGTTGTAGGAAGTCCCATGCCGATTAAAAGACTTGCCATGGCTGTTATCAAAAGCAAAAGGAAAATGTTTCCATGGGAAAGGGTTTCTACAACACTCGATATCATTCCGCCGATCCCCATATTTACGACACCGACGATTATTCCTGCAGATGCACATGCAAGGGCCACGGACATCATGTTTTTTGATCCCTGAATAAAGCCTTCCATGATAATTCGACTTCCATTCTTTATCGCAAATCCGAACCCTTTTTTATCCAGAATCGCTTTTCTTATTTCCTGGTAGAAGATAACTAAAAATAAAAGCATTATGGCTCTGAAAGCTGCAAGTTCAGGAGAGTGTCTAAGATATATCAGTTCATATAATAGCGCTCCCAACGGAATTAAATAGTGAATTCCATTTTTAAGCGTACCGAAAAAGCTGGGGGTCTCTTCCGGGGAAAGGCCTCTGATATTAAGCTTCGATGCTTCAAGATGGGTTATACAGAAAAGGCCGAAATATGAAGCGAAAGCAGGTATGGCTGCTGCTTTTACCACCTCTAAATAAGGCACATTTACGTATTCGGCTATTATAAATGCAGCCGCCCCCATGATAGGAGGCATCAACTGACCGTCTGTGCTCGAAGCAACTTCAGTTGCAGCAGCCTTTTTGGCGGGGTAGCCTGTTTTCTTCATCAATGGTATTGTAAAAGGTCCGGTTGTAACAATATTTGCAATGCTGGAGCCTGAAACAATACCGGTAGCGCCGCTTGCCACTACAGCAGCCTTTGCAGCGCCCCCTTTATATCGACCAAGAAAGGAGAGAGCAAGGTTTGTAAAGAATTTTCCTGCTCCCGCTTTATCTAATAATGCTCCAAGAAGCACAAACAGGAAAACAATAGAAGATGAAACCCCAAGCGGGATACCGTATATTCCTTCTGTTGAAAGTGAAATATTGCTTAAGTATTTACTGAGTGAAACCCCCTTGAATGCCATGATGTCGGGCATATATGGGCCAAAAAATGCATAACAAGTAAAAAGAACGGCAATGATAGACAGGGCCGGCCCGATTATTCTTCTTGTAGCCTCAAGCAACAGTATCACAAGGATTGTTCCGGCAAAAAGATCTTTAATAATAGGCGATCCGGCCCTCATAGCAATCCCTTCATATTCCAAGGCCAGGTAAAGAGCTGTTAGAGCGCCTAACATCGCAAAAACATAGTCTATAATAGGTATGTGATCTGTAACTGAAAGGAAGCCAAAATATTTTTTAGGCTTTTTAAGGCACGGCATCAGAAGAAAAAGGAGGGCTATTGCAAAAGCGAGATGGACCGACCTTTCTCTTGTGCTGTCAATTACGAGAAAACTAGGAAGCGCAAGCTGATAAAGAGCCCACGAAACAGCAATAATTCCAACAACGTATTTTTCATATAGCCGTAGAACGCGGGCATCACCGGTTTCAGCTTTGAGCAGTTCTTCTGCTGACTTTTGTTTTTTTGATTTATTAAAAAACATAATTTGTATTAGTTCAGATCTCGTTAAGTCGTTGAGTAGTTAAGTAGTTGTAATGATAAGAATAATAGCAGTTTTGCAAAATAATTGGACATGCAACAGTTTGCAAACATTAACATATTGATTTAATAATAATTCTTTTCCTACTCAACCACTTAACCACTCAACTATTTAACGATTTCTGTAGTTAGAACGCTCGCCGATAATTATTCGCGAATCTACAATAGACACACCCTTTTCATGAACAATAACCGGGTTTAGATCAATTTCCTCAATCTCAGGGTTGTCAATTACAATCTTAGAAAGTTTAGCCAAAATATCCTTTATTGCTTCAATATCTTTTGGCTTTTCGCCTCTAATTCCGGTTAAGATTTTATAGCCTTTTATCTCTGTAATCATTTCATCAATATCTTTCTCAACCAGGGGCGCAACTCTGAAGGAGACATCTTTCAGCACCTCGACAAATATACCTCCCAATCCGAACATGATTACTGCTCCGAACTGGCGATCATTTATCATCCCTATAATACATTCCTGGCCTTTGGCAGCCATGGGTGAGACGAGGCATCCCATAACACGTTCTTTAGTTGTGACTTTGCAGGAATTTTCCAATATTTCTTCAAAGGCATTTTTTATATCCTTTTCAGTCATTAGATTCAGTTTGACGCCTCCTGCATCCGATTTATGGATAATATCAGGGCAGACAACCTTCATTGCCAATGGGTAACCGAATTTTTCCGATGCCTTGAGCGCTTCCTCTATATTACACGCTAATACCGCTCCAGGTAACGGAATCCCATATTCTTGAAGTAAACATCTCGATTCCGTTTCTATCATGTTAGATCTTTTTTCATCTAGCGCTTTTTTAAAAATCGTCTTTACGGCGGGCCGCTCTTTGCTCTCTAACTTTGAAACCTGGATATTGCTGATTTTTATCTGATTGACGGCAAACTTCATCAATTCACTCAGGCACTGGGCGGTTCGCTCCGAGGACTCAAATACCGGAACACCGGCGGCTTTTAATATTTCAAGGGAGTTTATCTGTGCCCTGGCAAAACTGGTATGGACAAAAAGAGGTTTGTCGTACTTTTTTATCAAATATATCAAATCACGTGCGGTCTGTTCTTCCAACTCGGCTACATGGGGAGCGATAATATCCTTGAAGCCGCCAAAAAAACCGGTGATATATATGCCGTCTATTTGATCTGCCTCCATACAGACCTTTACGCATTCGGTAATCATATGAGGATTTTCTTCAGCCGTACCACCGTAATCAATAGGGTTTGATGCCGGCATCCCCTCAAGTAAAAAAGGTTTTATTTTTTCTTGAGTTTTTAGTGAGAGTACCGGGACTTCCATGCCATATGTTTCGGCGTTGTCTGCTGCGATGGAGTTGTCGCCGCCGCCTTCGGATAAAATAGCGACACGGTTTCCCTCAGGAAGAGGGCATCTGCTGAATACCTCTGCCATATCAAACAGTTCATCAACATTAGTTACCCTGACAATACCTGCCTGCCTGAAGGCTGCATCCACAATGATGTCATCTCCTGCCAGGGAGCCTGTATGGGATGCTGCAGCCCGGGCGCCGGCATCCGATCTTCCTACCTTGAGTGCAATGACCGGCTTTTTTTTAATTGTCTCTCGAACAACCCTGACTAAATTACTTCCATCTTTAATCCCCTCCAAATACATCATTATGGCCCGTGTACCAGGATCATCTTTTAGATAATCAATGTATTCGGGAAAGCTGACTCCAATGGCATTTCCCAAACTGATTATTTTGCTGAAACCAACTCCCCTCATGCTGGCGTAATGGGTAAGTGAATCTATTACGTTCCCACTCTGAGCAAGAACAGAAATTGTTCCCTTTTCAATGTGTGGAACTCCCAGAAGGTTCATATGAGCTGAAGCACTGAACATACCACTACAGTTTGGTCCTATAACATAGGCTCCGGTTTTTGACGCTTCCTTTAAGATTTGCTCTTCAACTTTTTTTCCCTCTGCCCCTGTCTCTCCTAATCCTGCAGTAATAATAATGATTCCTTTAGCACCCATCTTAATACTATCTGCTACGGAAGACACAAGAAATCTAGGGGCTACGACAATCATAACCAGATCGATTTCTTTATCAACCTCGGTAATATTTGGATAAGCCTTTCGTCCAAAAAGCTCTGATCTTTTCGGGTTGACAAGATAAATGTCTCCTTTATATCCGCCTTCGATAAGGCTCCTTGTTCTCCTTTCTGATGCTTTGCCCGGAGTCTCAGAGGCGCCGATTACTGCAATCGAACGAGGGTTAAATACCTTTTCCAACGATCTTTCCATTAAATTCCTCCATGATCTTAATACAGACAAAAAGAAAACAGAAAATAAATTAAAAAAGGCTCCCCTATTTCTTAAAATATAGTATGTTAGAAAGAAGAGCCTTTAATTTTTATTATGAAAAAAAGGATGTTAATAATTAATAATCAATTGCTAATTGTGAATAATTAATGTCTCTTTGTTTATGCTAGTGCTTATGACGAAAGGAGGACACTAACTTAACCATTAATTATTAACCATTAATTATTAATTATTTTTTATATCTCTTTTGTTCGATAAATTAGAACCGGTACCGGTGAATGGCGGAACATTTTTTCCGCCACTGAGCCGACAAACACATGTTCAAGGTCTGTACGCCCTTTGACCCCTATAACGACCATGTCAATTCCTTCTTCTTTTATGATCTTTATAAGCTGATCAAACGGATTGCCTACTTTAAAAATGGTTTTAATTTTTTCTTTAGGAAAGGAAGACTTCTTGACCATCTCATCCAGCAGTAGCGCACGTTCCTCTTTTACGCCTTCTATATACTTATCAGTATCAACTTTATATCCCATGGATTCTATACTGCTCACAGCCTTAATATCTCGACTATTGACGACGTTTACTACAATAAGTTGGGCGTCTAAATCCTTAGCCATTTGAGCAGCATAACTGAATTTTTCCTGGGAGTATTTTGAAAAAGCAGTGGCTAACATGATTGTTTTTGTTTCACTCATAATGTCTCCCAAATATATTGACTATTTTCGATTGAAAGATAAAATTAAATGGGTTTCGGTCCGGCGATGTTAAACCGACAATCTTAAATCTTGTCATGGTTCCAGAGTCTTAACAGGCAAAGCCCGATAGGCCCTTTTGTGAACCATACGATCGGTATAATGATAACCGCGCCGAAAGTTAAAGACGCGGGCTGAAATGCTTCTTTTTTCCGATGCCCAGACCCATCCGCAACTCAATTCGATCTGAGGGACTATTTTCACCCGTTGACCACAGTTGGATTCATAACCCTTATAATCTTTATCTTTGACATATAGACTTTGAAGCTCTTCCAGAGTGGGCAACCTCCAATTGTCTCTCTTATCCTCAGGCAGACTATAAGGGAAGGTATACTTAACCCAGCGCTCGGCGCTCTTCCAGTCAATATCTCCATTATTGTCTATCTTACCCCACATAACGCCCAAAAGGTGGTCGGTTACCGTGCCATCGCCATTGTCTGTAAAGCGCTCACCGGCAAAGGCCGAAACAAAGTGAAAAATTAGGCAAATGGTAATGATGCCTAAAATCCTGGCTTTTTTCTTTAACATCTTTTCCTCCTTCTTAAAGACTATACGCTCTGTGGGCTCCTTATGCAGGAGCAGCAGCTTTTTCAACCTTTGGGATTCTCGGTCTTTGTAAGATGTAGATTACACCATATAAGGCCAGGCCAATCGGATACATCCAATAACGTTGCCCGTGAGGAACTCCAAACCAGCTTGCCATTTGATCCGGACGCATGAGGATGAAGGTCACCGCCAGTAACATAATTATCTCATAAAATCTAGTCTTGGCCACAAACCACCCTTGCGTTGCCGAGGCAAAGGCAAAGTTCCCAATACAGGTCATGAGAAATATCAATATGCCCTGAGTCCAGCTTGTAATATTATGCAGAATGAGATCGGCATTAAAGATAAACATAAAAGGTAAAATGGCCGTTCTAATGTCATACATAAATCCCTGGAGTCCAGTGGGAATGGGGGGTGATTTTGCAATTGCGGCAGCGGCATAGGCAGCCAGGCCCACAGGAGGCGTGTCATCAGCCAAGATACCGAAGTAGAAACAAAAAAGATGGGCAGCCATCAAGGGAACAACTAAACCCATATCCCCTCCCAGTTCAACTATCACGGGAGCGGTTAGAGAAGCCATTACAATATATGTGGCTGTAGTGGGGAGTCCCATGCCGATAATCAGGCTTGCAATGGCCGTAATAACAAGCAATAGGTAAACATTATCACCGGATATGGTGCCAATAACCTCGGTAATTAGCCCTCCCAATCCCATGGCAACCACACCTACGATGATACCGGCCGCAGCCGTAGCCAGGGCAACGGCACACATATTCCTGGCACCGTTTGCAAGGGCGGAAAAGATATCGACAATACCCTGCTTGAAAGCCGGACCAAGGGGTTGCTTATTTCTGTAAGCCACAACCGGACGCTGAAAAAGCATAACAATGGCCATGATCCAGATGGCGTGAAAAGCTGCTAATTCAGGTGAAACTCTTGCAATAATCAATTCATAAAGCAGAATAAGGAGTGGTACAAGAAAGTGGGCGCCACTCAGCAAGGTCTTGAAAAACCGGGGCAGCTCGCTACGGGAGAGACCTCTTAGACCCAGCTTGGAGGCCTCGATATGGGTAATAAAAAAAAGGGCTGCATAGGATGCAAATGCCGGTATGGCCGCAGCCTTGATCACCTGAACATAGGGAACGTTCACATATTCGGCAATAATAAAGGCGGCCGCTCCCATAATGGGGGGGGCTAATTGCCCGTCAGTGCTGGCCGCTACTTCGACAGCTGCAGCCTTTTTAGCCGGATAACCCACCTTTTTCATCAAGGGGATGGTAAAGGTTCCGGTTGTGACGATATTGGCAATGCTCGATCCTGAAACCAAACCGGTCAGTCCGCTACCCACAATGGCCGCCTTGGCTGGCCCTCCCTTGAATCCTCCCAAAAGGCTCAGGGCCAGTTGAATAAAATATCTCCCTCCACCCGCCTTGTCCAGCATGGCTCCGAAAAGCACAAACAAGAATACAATGGTAGCTGATACATCTAAAGGAATACCGTATATACCCTCTGTTGACATGGTAATCTGGCCCATGAACCGATTTAAGGAGACCCCCTTAAAGGCAATAAGATCCGGCATGTAAGGACCGAGAAAGGCATAAATACAAAAACATATAGCAATAACAGACAGTGCAGGGCCGATTACCCTTCGAGAAGCCTCCAGCAAAATGATTAACAGTATAAGACCAACAACAACATCGCGAACAATAGGGGCTCCATAGCGTTCATTGATCCCTCCATAATCTGCTGCGATATAGATGGCGGAAAAACAAGCTATGATTGCTATAATAAAGTCAAAAATTGGGATTTTATCCGTTGCGGATAGAAACTTAAGTCCCCAACGCGTTTTTTTAAATAAAGGATAATTTAAAAAGACGATCAGGAGGGCAAAGCCTAAGTGAATAGCTCTGATAAAGACCGTATCCAGTATGAGCCAACTGGCAATGGATAGTTGAAAAAAGCTCCAGATCACCGCAATGGTTGGAATAATGTACTTGGTAATATTTCCCTTTGGTCTTCTTCCAACACCCTCTTCCTCTTCTGCCATCCTCTTTGCTAACTCGAGACCATCATCCTTTTCTTCTGGTTTATCATTCATTTGGGTCTCCTATTCATAACTTCTTAAAAAGTAATGGTCGTATTTATTCGTTCACGGGGTATCAAAATGTTGGAATGATCAAGTGCCTGGTGATCAGTAATCAGTGATCGGTGATCGGTATTTGTCTGGAACGCTATTCTTCGGTTGGTGGAATGTTGAATTCAATGATTAATCCCGCCCTTGGCGTAACTGATAGCTTCTGTTCTCAATATAGTAACCAATAACCGATCACCGGATCACCGATCTCTGATCTCCGACCTCTGATTACTGATCACCGATCACCTACCAACACAGCGTTTACCATAACTTTTTGAGAAGTTACTCTTCTTCTTTATATGCTCACACCACTATATCGAAATTAAAGGGCGGCAGGATCGATGCCTGCCGCCCATATGGCTTTTAGCTTGCTACATCAGGCCCGCTTCTTTGTAATATTTCATGGCGCCCGGATGTATTGGGGCGCTCATTCCTTCCAGCATATTTTGTTTAGTTAAGACTTGATAGGCTGGATGAAGCTTTTTAAAGGATGCAAAATTGTCAAAAACCTCTTTGGTGATGGCATAAACTACCTTTTCAGGGACTTTGATCGAGGTAACAAAAGTGGCTTTAACGCCAAATGTTTGAACATCACTTGTATTGGTAGCCCCTGGATAGAGTTTTATGGGAATAATAGCTCTCGCATAGTAGGGATACTCTGAAAGAAGCTTATCAACACCGGTTATCGGTACAAAGTGGACCTTTCTTTTTCCTGCCGTGGCTTCTTTGATCGCGCCGCTGGGATGACCAACGGTATAAAAAAAGGCATCAATGCGTCCGTCTTGAAGGAGTCCCGGGGCTTCGGCAGCCTTAACGCCCTCAGCCTTGAGGTCTTTTTTATAATCAATACCGGCATTTGTCAAACCATCGATGGAATTCTGGCGTTGACCGGAACCGGGATTGCCAATGTTCACCCTTTTGCCTCTGAGATCCTGTATAGTATTTATTCCGGCATCATCTGCTGCCACGAGAGTAATCGACTCCGGATGGATAGTGAAGACGGCCCTGAGATCCTTCTGGGGACCTTTATCCTTCCATTCTGCAAGACCCCTAATTGCCTGGTATTGGCGGTCCGACTGTACAACCCCAAATTCTAGATCGCCGACCATGATGGCATTCACATTGAAGACCGATCCACCGGTGGACTCAACCGTAGCACGAATGCCATATTCTTTTTTCTTTTTGTTAACTATCCTGGCAATAGCGCCACCGGTTGGATAATAGACGCCTGTGATGCCTCCGGTCCCTATAGTAACAAAAGTCATCTTCGCCTGGGCATCAACGGGAAATGAGCCCATAAAAAGTACTGCTCCAAATAGTACAGCCAAACTAAAAATAAATAATTTCTTCATGGTAACCTCCTTTTCTTAGTTAGTGTTTATTTTGATTGTTCTTCTTCCCCTCCTTTCTAATATTAAATATTTTTCTGAAAGTCTATGATCCTCGATTTGAGTCCCTTCCTTCCAATCGAAAGATCAAAGTCGCCCATATCCAATTAACATTTCTTAATTGTATATCTTAATAATAAATCTGGCACAAGCAATTTGTTGCGCTAATCTACCGGGCAAAAGTCTCAAATATCTGGAATTCTTTTTCCAGTTCCTTTAATATTGGTAAAGCCCTTTTCTTTTCCCTGACGGCAATTGCCGTGATTAGCGCATTCAGCAAACTCATTGGGGCAGTGTAGGATTCAAAGTGGGCAGGTATCTTTGTCTCAGCAATCAGTGCTTTATCGCTTAACTGGGCAACAGGTGAAAGCTGACTGTTTGTAATGCCAAGTATAAAAGTACCCTTTTTCTTAACTTTTTTAGCTATTTTTACAGCATCAAGCGTGTAACGTTTAAAACTAATAACGACCAGAACATCGGATGGCCCAATGTCCCTGAGCTGTTCGGGAATATCACCGACTCCCAGCTCTATTAACCTCACCGATCGTAAGAAAAACCTTAGGTCAAAGGCTAAATAAAAGGCCAGGGCATAGCTTGATCGCAATCCCAAAATATAGAGTGTCCTGGCGGAGCAGAGTTTTTCAACTGCTCCCAAAAAAGACTCTTCAGAGATTTGAGAACTTAGAGCTCCAATGTTTTCAATGTCTCTTCTTAAAATATCAGTAAAAAGAGAAGTCTTGTCCTTTAATGTTTTTGCCGAATCGACCAGTCGTGCATGTGTCGAAAAGTCTTCTAATATTTTTTGACCAATGGTTTGTTTAAATTCAGAAAAGCTGGAGAATCCAAGACTAGTAATAAAACGGTTGACTGTAGCCTGGGATACACCTGCCTTTGCGGCAATTTGTGTAGAATTCAGAAAGATCGCCTGATTTAAATTATGGAAAAGGTATTCAGCCAGCTTACGCTGGCTATGTGTAAACTTTTGGTATTGTGCCGATATTTGCTTAAGAATTTCTTCCATAAATTTGAATTATTTTATTCATCAGTAGATATTATGAATAAATTTATTCAATTTAAATTTTTTTGTCAAACACGGAAAATCAACAAGATAAGCGAAAATTGGATAACATTACACTAAAACTTTTATTTTTTGGATAAATTTGCCTTATTTTGGTGATTTTCTGCTAATTATATAATATGAGTATTCATTCCGTCGTCAACCGAATTTCTTTGATGATGAAAGGACAAAATAAACCTATTCAGCTTGACTTCCGCTCCAATTTTTGTAATATTTAGATTTTAAATTTAAAAACTAATTTCTATCTTCCAGGGTCGAATAAATAGCTGAACGAGACTTTTGAAAAATGCTCAATTTTGTTCAAGTTCAAGCCTCCGGCCCGTAGGGCCTACGCCCCGGAGGGCAGACGAAAATTTTAACCACAGGCATACATTGAGTATTGCGAGGATAGCGCTAAAGCTTCACTGCGTGCCAAAATTTGAGTCTAACACAGAAATTGGGCAAAAGGGGGCGTTTTGCAAAGGTCTCTGAGCCTTTTAATATAAGTCTCTAAGAGTGATAACCCAGTTAATCAAGGCAAATTATGACCCCAATAGAGATATTAAAGCAGTTGCCCCTCTTTCAATCTTTAGAAGATGAAGACATTGAAGATCTTGCCCCTTCCATTCGTGTACAATCCTTGAAACAGGGACAGACTCTTTTTTATAAAGGTGATGAAGGTACCGCCCTGTATATAATAAAAAAGGGTGCCATTAAAATTGTACTTCCATCCAAAATTGGCGATGAGATAATTGTTGCTATATTCACAAAGAACGATTTCTTTGGTGAAATGGCCTTATTGGACGAAGAACCAAGATCCGCAAATGCAATAGCATTAGAACCAACTGAAGTATTAGTGCTTAATAGAAACAATTTTTTATCATTTCTCCAGACAAATAGAAATGCTATTAAATCAATACTTTCTGCGCTGTCAAAAAGATTGCGTCAAACGGATGAGTTTCTTGGAGACACTCATTTTTTGACCGTTTCAGCCAGGCTTGCTAAAAAACTTGTTGAACTTGCAGAAATCTATGGAAGTAAAAAAGAAGATATTATAAAAATTGATTTCAACTTTACACAAAAAGAGCTTGGAGACATGATAGGTGCTACAAGAGAAAGTACTAACAAAGAGCTTAAAATATTACGAGATAGAGACCTGATAAGCACGGATGGGAATAGCATAATAATTCATGATATGGTTCGGCTAAAACGGAGAATCAAATAACAAACAAAGAGCGTATTAACAATTTAACTTAATCATGATCCTTAAAAAAACACTCTTAATAATACCTATATTCATACTTTTTATCTTTTCCTGCGGTCCAAAGGCAATAGTGAAAAGAGCGGGACTAGACACTCCAGAGCACCATGTTGCAAATGGAAACAAGTTGCTTAAAACCGGAAAAATTGATGCAGCCCATCGGGAATTTAAAAGAGGAAAAGAGTTAGATCCCAAACATTCTCCTGCCTATATCGGTCTTGGCCTTGTTTATGGTTTTAAGAAAGAATTCGAAAAGGGTTTTAAAAACTTGGAATATGCAAAAAGCTATGCCGTTCAAGATGATCAAAAGGCATCTGTTTATGTTGGGTATATGCGGCTTTATATTATGAACAGGGAAGAGGAACCGGAAAAATGGCTGGAAAAGGTTAAGCACTCATATGAAAAAGCAATAAAAATTGCTCCGAATATGCCAACACCTTATTTTTATATGGGAATAGCCTATAAAATGTCCTATGCATTTGATGAGGCTATTAATCAGTTTAGCAAGGCACTAAAAATTGACAAAAACTATACCAAAGAAATTGATAATGAATACTCAATTATTCAGCAAATCAAGATAACAATGCCTGTTTCAAAGATTGGGAAAAAAATTGCACTACTGGACAAGATAACTCGTGCCGATGTTGCCGCGCTTTTTATCGAAGAATTAAAAATTGAAGAATTGTTTGCAAAGCGGACCCAAAAAGAATTTGATACCTCAAATAAAATCAATTCAATAACAGATATTGAGTATCATGCCCTGAAAAGCTATATATATGCAATATTGAAATATGATATCAAAGGGCTTCAACCCTTTCAGGACCAAACTTTTAAACCATATCAAACGATTACACGGGCAGAATATGTGATAATGATAGAAGATTTACTGATAAAAATCACCGGAGACAATAAGCTTGGCTCCAAATTTATAGGTAAAGAATCACCTTTCCCTGATTTAGGAAACAACCTTCCGTATTTCAATGCTGCAATGATATGCACCACTATAAACATAATAGAGATTAAGGATCGTCAAACAGGTGAATTTGATCCCCATGGTTTGGTTTCAGGGGCTGAAGCTCTACTAAGCATCCGCAAACTTAAATCTCAACTTTGACGGTCTCGTAAAAAGCCCAACTTCTGTGTTGTGTGTGCTGCATTTCGTAATCATTCAACTCTCAAAATGAAATTGCTGGATGATTACGACTTTCGTTTAGTCGTCTCCTACTCAACCACTTAACCACTCAACTATTTGACGATGTCTGGATTTAAAGGATCCGTCTAGCCTTCCAGAAAATCTTTCGCCAATAAGAGGAATTAATATTTGATATAATAACGCCTCTTGAACTGGAGGCATGTACAAATTCACCATCACCCAAGTATATGCCAACGTGACGTACCTTGCTAGTCGGCCGGAAAAATACAAGGTCCCCCGGCTGGATTTGCTTTCGTGAAACTAAAATCCCAATCCGTGCCTGATCTCTTGTAGAACGAGGCAGGCGAATATTAAAAACATTCTTATAAAGCTGTAACACAAGACCGGAACAGTCAATGCCCCTACGGTTGGTCCCCGCCGTTCGATATGGAGTTCCTTTCCATCTTTTTGTTTCAGCCCTAAGCCTCCTTTCAATATTCTCTGGTTTTGCTCGATATTGATATGTTTTTATTGACGCTATTGGAGGTGAAGCGCAACCGGTCAACGCGAACAAAACACAGAATATCGTTAAAGCAGCTACAAGGGTAATACGAGTTTGCTTAATAGTAAAATTAGAATAGGCGTTAAAATCCTTAGTAACTTGCAAAAGTGTTTGCATTGTTTTGTAATCTGAAAAGGTAATGGATGTTTCCGAAAGGCGATATCACTGTATAATTCCTATAGTGCTCACAGTGATTAAATATTTGGGATTTGCGCCACATAAGCTATAGTGTTAAAGAAGCTGCCTGTTAAATCCCAAATATTTGGTCACCTCCTAATAGGTAAATTGATATCGTCTTTCGGAAATATGCATTACCGAATGATTGTTACATAGATCTCATTTATTTGGTAAAACAATTATGCGAACACTTTTGAACGTTATACTAAACACCAAACACTTGATTAATTCATTTCATTAAAAATATCTTTTTTTCCTTTTTTTTCTTTATATTTTTTCACCTTTCCTTTCATCTCGTCCATAAGATCTTCCATATCTTCCATTGACATCTTCATTCCTTCTTCTATCATAGCATTGAATTCAGCGTGTATCATCTCGATATTATCCAACTGCTGCAATATAAAATCTTTCCCACGAAATTTTTTTGAAAGTACAGGGTCTTTTGCCAGATCCCCGTAGTGAGAGAAAAGGCCAAAATGGCATTCTAATCGCCTACCGGAAAAGGCGATCTTTTTATTTAATAACAACATTTCTTTGTTAATTTCGCTAATTTTTGACATATTTGACTCGTATTCTATTTCATCACCGCTTTCCTCGGCCTCCTTTGCTAATGATAAATATCTTTGTTTCTCTTCTTTTAATTCAGTTACTCTATCGACAAGAATTTTCAAAGAATCTCTTCGCTTATATATTTCACCGTGGACATGACCGCCATATTTTCTGCCATCCGCGAAAAGGTTTTCTCTTGAATCTGATTCTATTTTTTCCCACTCAGGTTTATAATCGACTTCTTTTTCTATGTCCTTTTTTTCAAAAGAAATTTGAGTCCCTTCATTCGGAGATAGTGTACTTTGGCTTGCTTCATTATCCACATTAACTTTACCGGAATCCACGACAACTATCATCGTTCCATCTTCATATGCGGCCGCCTCGAATTCAGTTCCCCTAACACCAATAACAGCAGTTACTGAGTGGACTTCAAAACCTTTTCTTTGCGCAATCTTTTTTCTTACCTTATTCCACACTCTTCCGAAGAACAATAGAACTGAGTTCTTTTTTTCTAAAGGGGAAACAATACTATTTAAGGCTACTTGGGTATTAGAATGAACTTTCAGGAGGGTTTCGTCAACAAAGGTAATAGTTGTCTCACTATCTTCCCTGGTTCTTATTGTGTCCCCGAAATTGACAGTCATATTGATTTTAGCGGTTTTCCAAAAGGCCTCTTTTGCTCCTTTCACTGCAACGTTCCCAAAACGAGAAGTGATCTTGCCGATTATTTTTTTTTTTGCAAAACAGACTTGTGTGAAAGCAAAAAAAACCAAAATGGAAAGAAAAATGCATAAAAATAGTTTATGTTTGGTCATTTCATCTCCCTTGTTTTTAATAAATTCTCAAGTTTCGCATCCTATATTTGCAGTAAACATAGAACAAAATAGTGCTTAGCTCATTCACTTTAAATTATTCCTATAAATCGTATTTAGCAGTTAACCCGCATAATTTTAGGGGGAGGCGAAACTTGAGCAAACAACCTTTGGAGCTTACTATTTCTAATTCTTTTCAGAGGTCACACTCCTGTTGGAAATGTATTACCCCAAAAATAGTTGATAAATTTATAGTAATGTTGATATGTTTATCAATATTTAATTTATTTTTCAAGCAAATTTTGTAATATTTTATCTGTTTGAAAACAAAGCCGCTTCAAAGGTAATTAAAGCTTTTACCCAATGTCATCTAATGCCTATGCCTAATCAGACACAGGAAAAATCCGCTTTATTTGTAGCCACCATAACATCTTTTATGGGACCATTTATAATCTCTTCGGTTAATGTGGCGCTGCCTGCCATCCAGAAAGAATTTGCCGTCGATGCGGTTCAGCTTAGCTGGATAAGCACATCACTTCTACTGGCAGTTGCTGTCACGCTGGTGCCTGCCGGTAGAATAGCAGATATTCACGGACGTAAAAAGATCTTTACATGGGGACTTGTGTTTTACACGGTAGCCTCTTTGCTTGCTGCATTTGTTGGATCGGTTGAGATGCTGATATTTTTCCGCGTGCTTCAGGGAGTTGGTGCAGCGATGTTTGTTACAACCGGTATGGCTATTTTAACGTCTATATTCCCGCCGCATAAACGTGGAAAGGCCATCGGCATTTATGTTGCGGCAGTATATATCGGCCTTTCTGTAGGGCCTTTTGCAGGTGGAATTCTCACCCAGCAAATTGGATGGAGGAGTATTTTTCTCATTGTAGTACCCTTTGGCATAGCTTCAGTTTATATCACGTTAAAGCACTTAAAAGGTGAGTGGGCTGATGCCCGGGGTGAAAAACTGGATATCCTCGGCAGCATTCTTTATGGGGTTTCCATTCTGGCGCTGGTATACGGCGCTTCGATTCTACCGGATAAAAAAGCTGTATATCTGATCATCACAGGAATAATCTGTTTGGGCGCCTTTATCCGGCAGGAGCTCCGGGTTCGATTTCCAGTGTTCGAGATCAAATTGTTCACTGAAAACAAACTGTTCACCTTTTCCAGTCTTGCAGCCTTAATCAATTATTCTGCGACCTTTGCAGTCACTTTTTTGATGAGTCTTTACTTGCAGTATATTAAAGGCCTTTCTCCCCAGTTTGCCGGCACTATTCTCATTGCTCAGCCGATTCTTATGGCCGTCTTCTCTCCGCTTGCAGGCAGATGGTCTGATCGGATAGAACCCCGTAAAATTGCTTCAGCAGGAATGGCGATTACAGCATTGGGATTGTCTCTTTTTGTATTCATTGGTTCTGAAACTGAGATAGTATATATTGTTTGTACCTTAGCAATGCTCGGATTCGGATTCGCCATGTTTTCATCGCCTAACATGAATGCCATTATGGGGTCTGTAGAAAAGCGATTTTTTGGAATTGCATCGGGGACAGTCGCCACCATGCGGTTGCTGGGACAGATGATCAGCATGGCTACTGCCATGGTTGTTTTAGCTATTTTCGTAGGTCGGGAAGAGATATTGCCATCCAATTATCATCTGTTTTTGAAAGGTGTAAAAGTCTCTTTTATAATTTCCGTTCTGCTTTGTTCTATCGGTGTCTTCTTTTCATTTTTCAGAGGTGAACTTAGAAGTGACAACCATTAATCTTGAGTTATTGATACTTTAATAAAACAGACTTTGTCTGTCTGATCGATAAAGAGAGAACTTTGAAAATACTCAATATTACCGATACTTAAAAACGATGATGCAATTAATTATTATAATTTCATTCTATCATAGAATATTAGTTTAAATATTGAAACCTGAAAAGTGAGCATTTTCGCTCAATATTCCAATATGAAAGAATTCAGTTTAATATATTCTGATCTTGTGGTATGATTATTCATTAAACAATTTGATTGAACAGGAAAAATTGGTCTTTTCCCTAAAGGAGGAAATATACCATGGAACAAGATGTTACCGTTAAAATACCACGTACCTGGATTAAGGGATTGCCCGAAGAAGAGTTAACTTTTAAGCAGATAATACGCCTGGGCATTTACCAGTACAGGGTGGAGCGTGCATTACAGATTTACCGGGATGGTGTCGGTACTCTGGGGTATGCTGCAGAGCAAATGGGACTTAATAAACAAGATCTGATTCGAGAAGCCCGTCATCATAATATTGCCCCCGAATTTACCGAGGGAACTATAAAAGAGGAACTTTCAGAATGGCATTAATTACGGTTTCAAATGCCGGTCCTCTGATGGTCTTTTCAAAACTGAACATACTCCACTTGTTAAAACAACTCTATGGTCAAGTCGATGTCCCCTTTTCGGTTTACAGTGAAACAATCAAAGTTGGCATTCGACATGGTTTTTCAGATGCCCATTCACTCAACCTATTTCTGTCCCAGCACCAGTGGCAACCAACCAAAAATATAAAAATTCCAGTCGATTTACAAAAAGCAAGACTCGATCAGGGTGAAAAGGAAGCTATTGCCCTGGCATTATCAAAAAATGCGCTGCTTCTAATGGATGAAGAACGAGGTCGGGATTTTGCCAGACAAAAGAACTTATCGATACGCGGCTCATTGGGCATTTTGATTGAAGCCCATGCAAACCAATTGATAAGTGAAGATCAACTTCGTTTTTACTTTAAACAAATCATCGAAAGAAAAGATATCTGGATCAATCCTAATCTTTGTGTACGTTTGCTTGAACAAATCTTCGGCCACTGATCCACAATAACGATTTTGGCCACTGAAGCGGTCTAGTTGTAATACAGCTTGCAGCCTTAATCAATTACTCTGCGACTTTTGCTGTCACTTTTTTGATCAGTCTTTACTTGAAGTATATTAAAGGTCTCTCCCCCCAGATTGCAGGCACTATTCTCATTGCTCAGCCGATTCTTATGGCCGTCTTTTCCCCGCTTGCGGGCAGATGGTCTGATCGTATCGAACCCCGTAAAATTGCTTCAGCAGGAATGGCGATTACAGCATTGGGATTGTCTCTTTTTGTATTCATTGGTTCTGAAACTGAGATAGTATATATTGTTTGTACCTTAGCAATGCTCGGATTCGGATTCGCCATGTTTTCATCGCCTAACATGAATGCCATTATGGGGTCTGTAGAAAAGCGATTTTTTGGAATTGCATCGGGGACAGTCGCCACCATGCGGTTGCTGGGACAGATGATCAGCATGGCTACTGCCATGGTTGTTTTAGCTATTTTCGTAGGTCGGGAAGAGATATTGCCATCCAATTATCATCTGTTTTTGAAAGGTGTAAAAGTCTCTTTTATAATTTTCGTTCTGCTTTGTTCTATCGGTGTCTTCTTTTCATTTTTCAGAGGTGAACTGAGAAATGACAACCGGTAAAACGAAAAACGGAAAAGAGGAGACTCAAATATATTTTTTATTATGAAAGGAGAATATAAAAATGAAGATTGGATTTATTGGACTTGGCAACGTGGGCGGCAAACTGGCTGGGAATCTTCAACGGCACGGTTTCGATTTAACAGTACGCGATATTGATAAAAGCATTGCTGAGCCTTTTCTGGCAAATGGCGCCAATTGGGCGAATTCACCAAAGGAGTTGGCTGAAGCTGTTGATTTGGTGATCACCTGTCTGGCCTCGCCAAAAATTGTAAGCCAGGTAATGGAAGCAGAGGACGGTGTATTAGCAGGCCTTGGTCACGGAAAAATGTGGCTGGAGATGAGCACTACTGATCAAGCCGAGGTTAAACGGATCGGGGCTTTGGTGGAAGCAGTTGGTGCAACACCCATGGATGCTCCGGTATCTGGCGGTTGTCATCGGGCCGCCACCGGCAACATTGCCATTTTGGTTGGCGGTGAAAGAGCTGCTTTTGAAAGAGCATTTCCTGTTTTAGCCGTTATGGGAAACGATATTTTACACATGGGTCCTTTGGGAACCGCCTCAATTATGAAGGTTGTAACAAACTATTTGGCAGGGGTTCATCTCGTAGCGCTTGGAGAGGCATGGGCGGTGACGAAGCTGGCAGGTATTGATCTCAGTACAGCCTATGAGGCTATTCGTGTCTCTTCCGGTAATTCCTTTGTCCATGAAACTGAAAGCCAGGTAATTCTAAGCGGTAGTTACAATATCAATTTCACTATGGATTTGGGCGTCAAAGACATGAGCCTGTTTAACGAGCTTGGCAAACGGCATAACATTCCGCTTGAGGTGTGTCCAGCTGTCCTTGATATCATAAAGGATGGGGAGAATCGTTATGGATCACGGGCCTGGTCATCGATGGTGGTAAAGCGGTTGGAAGATGATTGTGGGATTGACTGCCGCGCGCCTGGCTTTCCGGAAGTCCTCGAGGACGATGAACCGGAACAACTGGGTAAGGAGGTTAAGGTAAGAGGACGTAAGTGAGACCTTTGCAAAACGCCCCCTTTTGCCCAATTTTCCGCCGCCGCTAAAGCTATGGCGTGACAAGCTGTGTTAGGCTCAAATTTTAATCCTCGAAATACTTAGTGTATGCCTGTGGTTAAAATTTTCGCCTGCCCTCCGGGGCGTAGGCCCTACGGGCCGGAGGCTTGAACTTGAACAAAATTGAGCATTTTTCAAAGGTCTCAAGTGATAATAAATGAACGTCCAACATCGAACATATTAAAAGATGAACGTCCAACATCGAACGTCCAACGTCGAACGTCGAATAATGATGTCGCTTCGCTCCGACAGGCGGGTGTTCGATGTTCAAATTGTTGCATCTGAAATTACGACCGAGATTTCATAACACCTTAAAAATACATACACATATCAGGGGTTCTGAGTTTAGGATTTACCCTTCGACTATGCTCAGGGTGGTGAGTCCTTCGACTTCGCTCAGGACCGTGAGCCTGTCGAACGGCTTGTCGAACCATTTGTAATTTGGTGCTTGTAATTTGTCATTTCTCTCCATACGATCTAAGCTTTCTCCGGAGGGTATTCAGGCCAATGCCTAAAATTTTTGCTGTTTGGGATTTGTTTTTCTCCATCTGATAATACACTTTGATAATATGGATTTTTTCAACTTGTGCCAGGGGAGCAATAGGTTCTGATCTAGATGCAGGTTTGCGTCTTGATATCGATTTTCGCTTTTGTAAATAATCCGGGAGATAGTTTATTGAGATAGGCTTTCCCTGTGCCAGATTTACTGTAGATTGAATAATAGACTTGAGTTCTCTAATATTGCCGGGATAATCGTATTCCAATAGTAAACGCATGACATCTTCTTCAAGACGACAACTTTCAGTGTTTTTACAGTCTTTTTCCAGAAATTTGTTTATTAAAAGCGGTATATCTTCTCCTCGTTCCCTCAAAGGCGGCAGGTGAAGCCTTCCTCCTATAATGCGGTAATACAGATCATTTCGAAACATTTTTTTGGCCACCAGGTCTTCAATATCTTGATTGGTAGCCGCAACAAAACGAATGTCCGCTTTACGATGCCGGCTACTCCCCAGCTTAATATATTCTCCATCCTGTAAAACACGTAAAAGTTTCCCTTGTAATTCAAAAGGCAGATTACCTATCTCGTCTAAAAATAATGTCCCATTATTTGTATATTCAAGATAGCCCACGCGTACTATCTCTGCTCCTGTAAAGGCGCCCTTTGTATGGCCAAAAAATTCAGCTTCAAACAAGCTTCCTGTAAGTGAAGCCATGTTTATGGGGGTAAAAGGAAATTTTGCCCTGGGGCTCGCAGCGTGAATGGCTTTGGCAAGGAGTTCTTTACCTGTACCACTTTCACCCGTAATCAGCACGGGAACATCACTGATAGCATGAAGCTCCGCCTCCTTTAATACTCTGAGAACTTTAGGAGATCTAGTTATGATAGGTTTAAAAGGTTCTTTATGTATCAATTCAGGAAGTGTCTTACTTTTTTTAATATCTATAATATCGAGAAGCCGTTTTCTTTCAAGAGCCCGATTTAAAGACACGGCAAGGTCTTCATTGGAAATCGGTTTAACAAGATAGTCATAAGCGCCTTTTTTTAGACACTCTACCGCGATCCTGGCTTCATTTACAGCCGTCACCATAATGCACTCGGTCCTGGGAGATGTTCTTTTTATTGTTTCAAGCAATTCTATCCCATCCATATGCGGCATGTTCATATCTATCAGGGCGATATCAAAGATTCCACCCTTTTCAAAAATAGAAACTACCTCTATAGGGTCGTACTCGATTTGAACATTTTTAAAACCGATATTAATCAACTTTCCTTTTAATATATCCAGGAAATCTTGATCATCGTCAATTATGATTATGCTGTTATCCATGTTTTACCTTCTGTATAAAAATGAACTTTTTATAAAACTATCACAATTCCAGAATAGACTATTCCAAAATGGCATTTACTATTTTAAATATTCGAATTCAATATATTTTATTTGACACTTATGCCAGATTGGGACAGTTGTCAAGCAGATTTATGTCCTCATCAACACCCGGCAAACAGAATTTATCATATTTAATATCCTAAATTTCTTTGCTATTCTTCTATCACCCTTATATGTGCCTTTCTGGCATGGTAATTGCTGGTACAATCTAAAAACAACCTGATGTCTTTTAAAAGTTTTAAATAATTTTGGAAATAACCCGGAGGGATTCACATGAATCTAAAGCGTAAATTAGAGGCTGGGGAATTTGCTGTTCTTGCGGAAATTGAGCCGCCTAAAGGAGTAGATGTTTCAACCATGGTGGCTAATGCCTCAAGAGTCAAAGGTATGGTGGATGCCTTTATGGTGCCAGAGATGAGCAACGCTGTCATGCGCATGAGTTCCCTTGGCGGCGTTATAATTTTGCAAAAAAAGGGTATGGAAACGATCATGCAGGCCTGTTGCCGCGACCGAAACCGAATTGCCCTGCAGGCTGACCTTCTTGCGGGGTATGCCTGTGGTATTACCAATGTCATAGCTGTCAAAGGGGAAGACCCAAGCTTTGGAGATCATCACCAGGCAAGATCTGTGTATGACATCGACTTGTTGGAATTACTGAAAGTAATAAAAGAGTTCCGGCAAGGTAAGGATATGGCAGGAATTGAGCTTTCCGGCGCCCCCAACTTTTTGGCCGGATCTACGGTTAATGCGGGTGGCAAAGGGAAATCTCCCGAGCTTTTGCTTGAAGAAATGAATCAAAAAATTGAAGCAGGCGCCGATTTTTTCATAACACCCCCTTTATTTGATGTTTCTGCCATTGAGCCTTTCCTTAAGCGGGTGGATCTTAAGAAGATAAAAATCATTCCAACGGTTTTATTACTCAAATCATTGGGTATGGCCCGTTACATGGCGCGTAACGTTGACAATGTTTTTATCCCCGATTCTCTGATCGAACGGATTCAAAAAACCCCGGATAAGGTACGCGAATGTGTCCGGATTGCATCTGAAATGGTTACCACCTTAAAACAGGAAGGATTCAGCGGCGCTCTCATTGCCACCATTGGGTGGGAGCAGAAACTCCCTGAGATACTTGAAAGAATTTAAAGGATAAAGAGATGGCAAATAAAAATAAGGGCGAAAAAGATCTTTTTGGTTCGGTTATGGTACTTGGCGGAGGCATTGCCGGTATGCAAGCTTCCCTGGATCTTGCCAACTCCGGATATTATGTTTATCTGGTCGAAAAATCTTCGGCCATCGGAGGGCTAATGTCTCAGCTCGACAAGACCTTCCCCACCAATGATTGTGCCATGTGAATCATTTCACCGAAACTGGTCGAGGTCGGCCGGCATCTGAACATTGAACTTCTGACGAATTCTGAACTGCTGAATCTTGATGGTGAACCGGGACGCTTCATTGCCCGTCTAAAGAAGCAGCCACGGTTTGTGGATATTGCCAAATGCACAAGTTGTGGTGAATGCATCAAGGTCTGTCCTGTAAATCTTCCCAACGAATACGATGAAGCCCTTTCTAATAAAAAAGCGGTTTATAAAAAATATGCTCAGGCGATTCCCGGAGCCTTTGCGATCGAGAAAACAGACAATGCCCCATGTCGACTATCATGCCCTGCAGGACTAAACGTTCAGGGGTATGTGCAGATGGTAAAGGAAGGAAAGTATAAAGAAGCCCTTAAAATCATCATGGAAGATCTGCCTCTGCCCGGCGTAATCGGGCGGATTTGTCCTCACGAATGTGAGGATGCTTGCAGGCGTTGCGAAGTTGATGAGCCCATTGCCATTCGAGACCTTAAGCGGTTGGCTGCCGATCAATTCGATCCGCGGGAAATTGAGATTGAATGCCTGCGGCCAAGAGAGGAAAAAGTTGCAATAATAGGATCGGGGCCTGCAGGCCTTTCAGCCGCTTATCATTTGGCTCGAAAAGGGATTTTGTCTACCATTTTTGAAGCCCTACCCGAAGCAGGCGGGATGCTGCGAGTGGGTATTCCCAGACATCGACTTCCAAGGAAGATTCTGGATCAGGAGATCGAAATAATTACCAACCTCGGAGTGGAAATCAAGACTAACACCCCCCTTGGTACCGATTTGACAGTGGATAATCTTTTAAATGACGGATACAAAGCAGTCTATCTCGCCCTTGGCGCACACATAGGGTTCGAACTAAATATTCCCGGCGAAAAGACCGGGGGTGTTCGGCAAGGAGTAGATTTTCTAAGAGAAGTGAATCTTACAGAACATACCGAGGTGGGTGAAAATGTGGCCATTATCGGTGGTGGAAATGTGGCCATCGATGTGTCCAGATCAGCGATTCGTCTTGGAGCAAAAAAAGTAAACATCATTTACAGGCGTACGCGGGTCGAGATGCCGGCATGGGAAGAAGAGATTCAGGCGGCAGAAGCAGAAGGGGTTGAAATCACCTATCTTTCGGCACCTCAAGAAGTATTGATCCGTGACGGAGGTGTGGCTGGACTCCGTTGTCTCAGGATGGAACTGGGTGAGCCTGATGAATCCGGAAGAAGACGACCGGTACCCATTGAAGGTAGTGAATATAATATTGAAATTGATCAGCTTATCCAGGCGATTGGACAGAGACCGGATATTTCTGCAATAGAAGGCGTTAGCGACTTGAGATTTTCTCGTCGGGGAACAACGAAGGTTGATCCCCTCACCTTTGCAACGGATCGCAAAGGGGTTTTTGCCGGTGGTGATTTGCAGACCGGTCCGCGGACAGCTATTGATGCCATTGCTGCCGGCAAAGAAGCGGCACAGTCCATTGTCAGATATCTTGATGGCCGGGACATGGCAAAAAACAGGGAACCTGTTACCAATGAAAATTCTTCTTATCGTCCTATTTCGAAAGATGAACCCAAAATTGCAAGAGCAAGAATACCGGAGACACCGGTTGAAAAACGCACGGGCAATTTCCTGGAAGTGGAACTGGGTTATGACGAAGCAGCCGGGAAAGCAGAGGCCGAACGATGTTTGAATTGCGGCTATTGTTCCGAATGCTATCAGTGTGTGGATGCGTGTCTGGCGAAGGCCATTGACCATAACCAGTCACCGGTAGAAGAAGAAATTGAAGTCGGGTCAGTAATCCTTTGTCCAGGGAGCAAACCCTTTGACCCCTCAGCGCTTAAACAATTTTATCATTATAAAAGCAACCCCAATGTTTTGACAAGTCTCGAGTTCGAACGAATTCTCAGTCCTTCCGGCCCCACCATGGGGCATCTGCTTCGGCCATCGGATGAAAAAGAACCAAAAAAGATCGCCTGGCTTCAGTGTGTCGGTTCTAGAGACATCAACAGATGCGACAACGCTTACTGTTCATCTGTCTGCTGTATGTATGCCGTAAAGGACTCAATGATCGCCAAGGAGCATGCTAAAGGCGATCTTGATTGTACTATTTTTAATATGGATATTAGAACCTTTGGCAAGGATTACGAAAAATACTATCATCGGGCCAAAGAAAAAGCCGGTGTCAGGTTTATCAATACACGGGTCCATGCCATAGATGATGTCAGAGAGAACAAGGATCTTCGAATTAGATATGTGGATGATGCCGGAGTTCTTCAGAAAGAATTTTTTGACATGGTGGTCCTTTCCGTTGGGCTTCAGGTGACGGAATCGACAGTTGAACTGGCAAATCATATAAATGTGGCCTTGGACAAGTATAATTTTGCGGTTACTAAACCTTTTACACCGGTGGAAACTTCCCGACCTGGTGTCTATGCCTGCGGTGTGTTTCAGGGCCCCAAGGATATCCCGGGATCCGTCACCGAAGCGAGTGCTGCTGCATGTCTGGCAGGAGGAGATCTAAGCAAAGTGCGCAACACCCGGACAAAAAGCGTGGAAATCCCCGATGAAATCGATTTGACAGGCCAGGAACTACGAATCGGGGTCTTCGTTTGTAATTGTGGCATCAACATTGCCGGTGTTGTGGATGTAAAGAGCGTAGAAGACTATGCAAAGACCCTTCCCAATGTAGCCTATGCCGGACAAAATCTCTTCACTTGCAGCCAGGATTCACAAGAGCAAATGAAAGAGATCATAAAGGAACAGAGCCTTAACCGAATCGTCGTTGCCGCCTGCACTCCGAAAACCCACGAAGGAATTTTCATGGATACCCTTGAGGCATGCGGTCTTAATAAGTATCTGTTTGAAATGGCCAATATCAGGAATCAAGATTCATGGGTCCATACGGATGAACCCGAAAGAGCGACTAAAAAAGCGAAGAACCTGGTTCGCATGTCCGTTGCCCGTTCCGCAACCCTTAACCCTCTTCATGAAAAGCAGATTACAGTTATTCAACGGGCGCTGGTTATTGGCGGCGGTGTCGCGGGATTGACCGCTGCGCTGGGAATGGCAGATCAGGGTTTCGAAGTGGTATTGATAGAAAAAGAAGAAAAGTTGGGCGGTATGGCAAACCACCTTACAACTACTATAGATGGTGAGGATGTAAATGCGTACCTTGAAAATCTGATCCAAAAAGTGACTTCTCGTTCAAATATCCAGATTCTGACCAGATCCCTTATAGTAGGATTTTCAGGCTTTAAGGGAAATTTCACTACCGAAGTACTGGTGGGACCGGGAATGTATGAAAGAAAAATAGAGCACGGAATTATTATTCTGGCTACGGGTGCCAATGAATATCGCCCCAAAGAGTTTTTATACGGCCAAGATTCAAGGGTCATGACCCAGATTGAACTGTCCGGGCGGTTGGAAGAAAAAGGCGCAGACGATCTAAACCGGGTGGTTATGATTCAGTGTGTAGGTTCCCGAAACGAAGAAAATTCCAACTGCTCCAGAGTGTGTTGTCAGTCCGCAATCAAAAACGCCATCCATATCAAGAAGCTACATCCCGATACGGAAATTTGCATTCTTTACCGGGATATAAGAACATACGGGCTTTTGGAGGATTACTACAGTGAAGCCCGACGTCTTGGCGTTTATTTCATCAGGTATGATCCGGAGGCGCCACCGGTTGTGGATTCTTCGGATAATGGAATGCTGGTAACCTTTCAAGATCATGATCTGGGCTACCGCATCGAGATCTGTGCCGATATTTTAGCCCTAAGTGCCGGAATGGTTGCTCAAGACACCGAAGAACTTGCCTCAATCATCAAGCTGGACCGCAACACGGAAGGGCATTTCATGGAGGCCCATGTAAAACTGAGACCGGTCGATATGGCTACAGAGGGTATCTTTGTTTGCGGAACAGCCCACAGTCCGCAGCTTTTGTCGGAATCAATATCCCAGGCTTATGCCGCGGCCTCCAGAGCTACCACATTTTTATCCCAGTCACAACTGAAGTTGTCTGCCGTGACGGCCAGGGTAGACGCGGCCAGTTGCGCCGCATGTCTCGTTTGTGTCCGATCATGTCCTTATGAAGTGCCGCGTATCAATGAAGACGGCGTGAGCGAAATCGATATGGCCTTGTGTCATGGATGTGGCGTATGTGCGGCAGAATGTCCGGCCAAAGCTATTGAACTTAATTGGTATGAAGACGATCAGATACTATGTAAAGTTGAGGCCCTGCTTGAAGGAGCCTTATGCCTCAATTGATTAAAAAATCAATTCGTAGTTATTCGTTATTTGTTAGCCGACTTCGCCATAGTGGCCGAAGGCTACGACGGCTGAATTGGTTAATCGTTTAAAGGAATAAAATCCGTTTTATATTTCATCAATCATAGATTTATAAAGTGGGACGATCATCAAATTCTAATAACGAATAACAATTAACAATTAACGCCTAATTAAGCATTAATTTCGCTCAATTAGGGTTATAGATTTGTTATTGGTAATTCTGTAAGTCGAAATACAGGAGGTTTTTATGGCTGAGGATTTCGAACCGATTATAATTTCATTTTGCTGTAATTTCTGAGGGTACACTGCAGCGGACCTGGCAGGTTCCATGCGATTGCAATACCCAGCCAATATTATGATTATTCTCGTTCCTTGTACCGGTAAGGTAGACATTATGCATATCCTCCGTGCTTTTGAAAGGGGAGCGGACGGAGTCTACGTGGTGGGTTGTATGGAAGGAGATTGCCATTTCAACAGCGGCAATTTGAGAGCCCGGAAACGGGTTGAGCAGGTCCAAAAGATCCTGGATGCCATCGATATCGGCGGAGAAAGAGCACAAATGTACAACCTTTCATCAAGTGAAGGTCCGCGCTTTGCCCAGATTGCAATTGAGATGGATGAAAAAATTAAAGGATTAGGACCCAATCCGATTAAACTGGCTAAAAAGAAGGCCGCTTGAAAGAGTTGATGTTAAACGTAAAACCGGGGGTTTTGTAATATTTTAGCAATTTGAAAGATGGGCCACTTCAAAGGTAATTAAATTTTAAACCGTGTAAAACTTGCGCATAAGTGAGTGTAAAGAAAGAACAGTGCATGACATTCTAATAAAACAGCTAAGCTATAAATGCAAAATAGTTCTTAAAACACATAATGCAAGCCCCTGTTTTTTCTTAACTCTCACTAATACGCTCAGACAGTTACACAATTAAAAATTAAACAACCTTCGAAGCTTGCTATTTCTAATTGTTTTAAAAAGGCTAAATTAACATAAATCTGATTATTAACTGACTAACAAAAAGAGGAAGTTATGATTGTTGCAGATAAAAAACCTATTAAGGAGATCATTGAGGAGATCAAGGACTATAACAAGATTCTGATACTAGGTTGCAATGAGTGTGTTACGGTTTGTGAGGCCGGGGGGAAGAAAGAGGTGGAGATACTCGCTTCAGCCTTAAGAATGTATTTCCTCAACAAGGGGAAAGAGATCAAAGTAGATGAAAAGACGCTGGAGCGGCAATGTGATCACGAATATCTTGAAGAAATTCGTGATGTGATAGACCGCTACGATGCTGTAATTTCTCTTGCGTGCGGAGTTGGTGTCCAGTTCACGGCCGAAAAATACCATTCCACCCCGGTATTTCCCGGAGTAAACACTTGTTTCATGGGAGCTGCCGAAGAGCGGTTCATCTGGACAGAGAGGTGCCAAGGATGCGGGCAGTGCATTTTGGCACGAACCGGAGGAATCTGTCCGGTTTCCAGATGCGCAAAGCGGATTCTAAATGGTCCTTGCGGAGGTTCAACCAATGGCAGTTGTGAGATTAACAAGGAGATTGACTGTGCATGGCAATTGATCATCGATCGTCTCAAGGCTCTAGACAAACTCGATGACTATGAGAAAATTTCTCCCTTAAAAGATTGGTCCTCCGACAGAGCGGGTGGACCCCGAAAAGTTGTTAGAGAGGATGTATAACAATGAAAGAAAAGACACCAAGCAAACTGGAAAAGGTACTTGCTGCCGGTCATCCGGCTGTAACATCCGAGTGCGGCCCACCACGGGGTAGCGACCCGGAGATAATCATAAAAAAGGCCAATATGATTAAGGATCACGTTGATGCCATTAACATTACCGACAACCAAACATCGGTGACACGGTTATGCAGCCTGGCGGCTTGTATCCGTCTTAAACTCATGGGATTGGATCCTATATTACAGATGGTGACTCGAGACCGAAATCGCATCGCTCTTCAAAGCGATATTCTTGGAGCGGCTTCCTTTGATATACACAATATTCTTTGTCTTTCCGGAGACCATCAAAGCTTCGGAGATTGCTCCCAGGGACAAAATGTTCATGATATTGATTCAATTCAATTGATTCAGACTGTAAGGCTAATGCGGGATGAAGGAAAATTTCTCGGGGGAGATGATATAAAACGTCCTCCTAAAATGTTTGTGGGGGCTGCGGCAAACCCCTTTGCAGATCCGTTTGAAATCCGTGTTCCGCGCCTTGCAAAAAAAATTGCCGCCGGAGTCGAGTTCATCCAAACCCAGTGTATCTACAACCTTGATAAGTTTGAAGAATGGATGAAACTGTTATGCGACCGAGGACTTCATGAAAAAGTTAACATTCTGGCAGGACTGACTCCTTTTAAAACAGCGGGTATGGCAAGGTATATGAAAAACCGGGTTCCTGGCATGGATGTCCCGGATGATGTGGTAAAGAGAATGGCAGATACTCCCAAAGAGAAGCAGGCTGAAGAAGGTATAAAAATCTGTATCGAGTCTATTCAGCGGCTTAAAGAAGTAGAAGGGGTTCGTGGTTTTCATGTCATGGCAATTGAATGGGAGGAAAAGGTTCCTGAAATCGTGGAGAAAGCCGGCCTTTATCCCAGGCCAAAAGTAGAATGATTTAAAATTCGTAATATTTTAGCTGTTTGAAAACAGTGCAGCTTCAAAGGTTGTTAAATTTTAAACCGTGTAAAACTCGCGTATAAGTGAGTGTAAAGAAAGAACAGTGCATGTCTTTTAAATAAACAGCTAAGCTATAAATGCCGATTAGCCATTAAAATACATGATGCAAACCCCTATTCTTTCTTAACTCTCACTAATGCGCTCAGACAGTTACACAATTAAAAATTTAACAACCTTTAAAGCTTGCTATTGCTAATTGTTTTAAGAAGACTAAATTAATACGAAAATTCCAGTTTTCGTAATTTAGATTTATAGTATCAAAATTTTTTATTAAAAAGCCCCTAAGAGTATCAACCAAAAAAATAAAAGGAGAAAAATTATGAGCGATAAAAAAACGATTTTAGTGGTGGATGACGAACCCGACTTCTGCTCTATTGTTCAGGGTCAGTTGGAAAAAGAAGGGTTTGAAGTTGAGTTGGCCTATAACGGTGTGGAGGGTTTGGAAAAGGTCCGTGCAAATCCCCCGGACGCCATTGTCCTTGATGTCATGATGCCTGAAAAAGACGGTTACGAGGTATGTAAGGAACTGAAAGCTGATGAGAAATATGCAGAAATACCCATTGTTTTGTTAACCGCCGTTGCATCCCATGTTACATCGACCCGCTATTCGCACGCTGATGGTATGAGCACTGAAGCAGACGATTATATCGCCAAACCGGCCTCTGCAGAGGAAATCGTCAAAAGCATAAGGGGGCTTATTGGGGATTAACAAAATGAGACCTTTGCAAAACACCCCCTTTTGTCCAATTTCTGTGTTAGGCTCAAATTTTGGCACGCAGTGAAGCTTTAGCGCTATCCTCGAAATACTCAATGTATGCCTGCCTGCCCCGTAGGTCCGGCAGATCGTACTGGGGTGGTTAAAATTTAATTACCTTTGAAGTGGTTTTGTTTTCAAACAGCTAAAATATTAAGCATCTTCTAACAGAAAGAATTATCAAAAAGGAAACTTTATTATGTTCCTTGCCAGCCTTTATATTGCTCTTTTTGTGTTTGGTTTCGGACTTATTTACAAGATGTCTACCTGGTTTCGTTACAGTCTAACAATGGAAGCCGGAAATATTACTTTCACCAAAAGGATCTCTTCGGCCGCAAGAGGTATATTGCTCAACTTATTAAGCCGAAACATCCTCACTTTCCTAAAGGTTTTCGTTATAGACGTGCTCATTCAAATCAGGATATTAAGAGAGAGTATCATACGATGGATCATGCATATGTGTATTTTTGGCGGCTTTATGTTGTTGTTTCTTATGCATGCCCTGGACAAATTCATAACAATACCGCTATTCACGGATTATTATTCCACCCTCAACCCATTTTTGTTTTTAAGAAATTTATTTGCTGCATTGGTAGTATTTGGATTGCTTTTGGCTGTTTACCGTCGTTTTATTCTAAAAGCACCTCGCCGATTTTCAAATGCCATGGATAAATATACCTTGATTATCCTGGCTGTTATAATGGTTTCCGGAATCTTGTTAGAAGGAACAAAAATTGTATCCTTCTCGCGTTACCAGAGTATGGTGCAGGACTACTCGGACCTGGAAAGCGATGAAGAGTATAATGCCTTAGAAAGCTATTGGGTAAAAGATTTTGGAGTGGTTTCGCCCACTTTAAAAGAGCCGTTTGACAAAAACATCCTGCTTCAAGGCAGGGAATTGCATGAGACGTCCTGTGCTGAATGTCATTCCAGACCTCACTGGGCTTTTATGAGCTATGGTACGGCTAAAATAATTAAGCCGATAGCTAAAGGTTTAGACAGGGCAGATATCTCAACCATCCTTTGGTATATTCATTTTTTAGCTTCTTTCATCGGTCTGGCCTATCTTCCATTTAGTAAAATGTTTCACGTCTTTACCAGCCCGCTCAGCCTTTTAGCCAACGCTGTTATGGATAAAGAGAAATCAGATCCGGCCAATATTGCCACCCGTCAAATTATGGAACTCGATGCTTGCACTCATTGCGGAGCTTGCAGTTTGCGATGTGCCGTTGGTGTAATGTTTGAAGAAATTGCTAATATTAATATTCTTCCTTCCGAAAAAATTAACTCGATAAAAACGCTTGCAGCCGGAAAAACACTCACTGACCGAGAGCTTAGTATTATTCAAGAAGGACTTTATCTATGTACCAATTGTCAGCGCTGTACGGTTGTCTGTCCTGTGGGTATCAATCTTCAGGAGCTGTGGTTTAACGTAAGGGAGACTATGCTTGAGAAAGGTTATCCGGAGTCGCTTATACTTTCACCTCTTTCCTTTTATCGCGGATTGTTGAGTGACAATATGATGGAAGACCATTATATAAAACCTGTACAACTGATAAAAAATAAGATTGCCGACGAATTTAAGTTGACCAATGTACAGAATAACACATTAAATAATTTACATATGAACAAAAGGCTTAAAAATAAATTAGGAATGTCGGCTCAGGGGAATACTTTTTCGTATTGCTTTAACTGTAGGACCTGTACATTGTCCTGCCCGGTAGTGGATAATTTTGATAATCAAGGGAATGTCTTGGGATTAGAACCTCATCGTATCATACATGCTACAATACTGGGACTTGACGATCTGATTTTTAGCTCAAAGATGCTGTGGACATGTCTTGGTTGTTATGAGTGCCAGGAAAATTGTCCCCAGGGAGTCCGTGTGACAGATGTATTCTATGAGCTTAAGAATTTTGCGATCCGTTACTTACAAGGAAAACCACCAACATTATAGATGGGAATAAAATTATGGAGTTTGCAATATTTCGATGTTGCCCTACGTCAACTTTTCTCAAACAATATGAATCTTCAACTGATGCCGTGCTAAGAAAACTTGGGATTGGTTTTACGGAGATAAAAGATTTCAATTGTTGCGGCTATCCCTTAAAAAATATAAGTTTTAAAGGTTATATTTTGTCTTCAGCAAGAAATTTATCTCTGGCTGAAAAAAATAAATTAAATATTATAACTTTATGTAGTTGTTGCTACGGTAGCATTAAACAGGCTCAGCAGCAATTGAATGAAGATGATTCTTTAAGGGAAGAGGTTAATACGATCCTTGAGAAAGAAGAACTCAAATATACCGGCGCTATTGAAGTGAAAAACCTTCTGGGGGTACTTTATGAGGATATTGGTCTCGATCAAATACGAGCTAATTTGGTGAAAAATTTTAAGGGTCTGAAAATTGCTACTCACTATGGATGCCACATGCTGCGTCCAAAAGAAATTATGCACATTGAAAATCCTGCAGTTCCTCCCGGATTTGATCAGCTTGTTGAAATTACAGGGGCAGAGAGTATAGAATGGCCGAACAAATTCGATTGCTGTGGGTCACCAATGTGGGGAATATACGATGAACTATCCATGGACTTAACTGAAAAAAAAATAGGTGCGGCCAGGCAAACCGGCGCTGATTATTTATGTGTTGCATGTGTTTACTGCCAACTCCAATTCGACCGGGTACAAAAGATGCTCATTTCAAAGCGCAATAAAAAACATTATCTCCCGTCTATTCTTTATCCACAGCTTCTTGGACTTGGGCTGGGAATTGACGAAGAAGTCTTAGGAATAAACCAGAATAAGTTGGATTTAAACGGGATAATGAGTTATTTGCGATAATGTCATCTTTCTTTATAAGATCGATACATGCCACAATTTAAACACCAAACTTAAAATGAAAATTTACTGTATCTTTAGCGATGAACGTGCATTTCGTTCAAAATCGCCTGCTATGTTTTCGGTAGTGCTGAAACGAGTCGGGATAAAGGGAGCGTATGTGCCGTTTAAAGTTGCGCCCGAACAAATCGGTGAGGCATTGCAAAGCATCAGGATCTTGAATATTGCCGGCGCCAACATAACGGTCCCTTACAAAGAATCGGTTATACCATATTTGGATATTCTTTCTGAAGGAGCAAATATCATCGGCGCAATCAACACCATTGTTCGAAATGGGAATGAGCTAAAAGGTTACAACACCAATGCAATAGGTTTTATGGACGCTTTGAATGATGCGGGGTTTGATGCTGAAGGTAAGTCGGCTCTGGTCATTGGAACAGGTGGAGCTGCCAAAGCCGTCGTGTTTATTCTAAACTGGCTTAGAACAAAGAATATTATTGTTTCCGGACGCAACGAAGAAAAGACGAGACAAATTGTCGATCGTTTTGGCGGAGAGGCAAATCCACTGGACACTTTGCCGGACCGCCCATTGCCTGTTGACCTGATTGTAAATGCTACTTCCGTTTCCAGCCCTGACGAATCTCCGGAACTGGCAGCGCTGGCGCAAAGGTTCGATGTGCCAAATTGCGAATTGGTGATGGACCTTAACTATGATCGCCCTGAAAATTTTTGGCAGAATATGGCCCTACAAAAAGGTATCCGTTTCATGGACGGTCTTCCTTCTCTCGCCTATCAGGCCAGAAGAACCTTTGCCCTTTGGACAGGCGTTCAGGTTCCACCGGAGGAATTCCTGAAGGCACTTGATGTAGAAGTGTAGAAAGCAAAGAACCCTATACCAGAGGACCAGGCTTTAATTTCAGAGCTCTTGACCCGGCGTAAATCTGAATGCAACATATTCTATTAAACACTGAACTATGAACTAAAATAAAAAATGAACGTCCAACATCGAATGACTGTACACCTTCGGTGTTTCAATTTTATAATTTAATAGAGCGAGCAGACTTCGCCATAGTGGCTACGACGGCTGAAAGCGATATCCTTATTCGACGTTCGATGTTGAGCGTTCGATGTTCGATGTTCAAATTTTTACATCTGAAATTACGACCGAGCTTTCATAAGGCTAAAATGTTACAAATAATTTAGTTATCTTGGTGGCCTTCTGTCTTTAACTCATAAGGGCTACACCTTTTCAGGTTAAAATTATGACTTTAATGCGTTTACAAAAGTATCTCTCATCGGCCGGAATTTGTTCGAGGAGGCAGGGGGAAGAATATATAAAAAAGGGGCTTGTAAAGGTAAATGGGGAAGTTGTTACCATACTGGGCACAAAAGTTGAACCGGAAATTGACCTGATAGAAATTTCAGACCAAGTCGTAGAGGCAGAACAAAAACGGGTCTATATAGCTCTAAACAAGCCAAAGGGATATGTAACAAGTTGCAAACAACCAGGTGAAAAAATTGTTCTCGATCTTTTGAACATTTCCGAACGTGTGTATCCCGTTGGGCGCCTGGACAAAGAATCTTCGGGTCTTTTACTGCTGACCAATAACGGAAGAGTCCATAACATGCTTTCGCATCCCTCATTTGAGCATGAAAAAGAATATGAAGTTACTTCAGAAAAGCCGATCTCCGACGGTTCTCTTCTAAAGATGGAAAAAGGCCTGCCAATGATGGAGACTAAAACAAGACCTGCAATTATTAAAAGGATTTCTTCAAGACGTTTTCGTATAACATTGAAAGAAGGCAAAAACAGGCAGATTAGGCGCATGGTCAGAAAGGTGGGCAATCGTGTTGCCAAGCTGAAGCGGATACGAATATCAAATATTAAGCTCGGAAAACTTCCTGAAGGAGAATGGCGCTATCTTACAAAGAAGGAAAAAAAGAACTTGTTTAATCATTTTTCCCAAAACCCTTCTGGAATTCCGATATAAGGATTAAACGAGCATATTCGTCATCCAAGAAAT
>CAZLRK010000016.1:0-37622 GCA_964561845.1 uncultured Desulfobacterales bacterium
CGAATCAGGCGTCTCACCCTTTGAAACAACCCTGGAGGTAGATGGTTCATTTAGCTTTACAGAGTCGACTCTCACGGGCACAGGTCCAGGAAATGTAGATATCCTTGAGAGCACACACAATGAATACAGGGTGAGCATGACAACGCCGGGGGCCTATTTCTTTACAGCAGAGGTAACGGACGATCAGAGTAATATCTACACAGATATGGTTGCGGTAATACTGATGAATACGACAGAAATAGACAATCTATTGAGAAGCAAATGGACATCTATGACAAATAGTTTAAGCAATGGAGATACAGAAACGGCAATAACCTATATTCATTCGGGAGCCAGAGCATCCTATCAAGAGATGTTTAACGCCTTGGTAGACCAGTTGCCATCTATCGTAGCTACAAAAACAGAATTTAACTTTGTTTCTATTAGAAATAATGTGGCAGAATATGAACTGGTAACCTTAGAAAATGAGAAGATATACTCTTATGAGGTAATCTTCATAAGGGATTCAAATGGTCTATGGATGATAGGAGAGTTTTAATATGGTTTCCACAATATGTAAGTATAAAACTTTTCTGTTAATGCTCCTCATTTTGATGGTATTGATTTCGGTCTTTGGTATCTCTCTATCTTATGCGGGCTGGCTTTTTTATTATAAACCTGAATTCAGGGGCAAAATAATAGACGCAGAGACAAAAGAACCTATTGAAGGAGTTGTGGTGTCGGTATTTTATGAAAAACATATAATGGGGCCAGCAGGCGGATATTCACATATAATTCATGTTAAAGAAAGGTTAACCGATAAAAAAGGGGAGTTTTATTTCCCCTCCTACACCACTATGATTCAACCTCTGTCAACAGAAGCTGAGGTAGGCTTTATTATTTACAAGCCTGGGTATGGATCATTTCCAGGTAATCACAAATTTATCATTTGGGCATTACCTGAAGGGTTAGCATTCAGTCATAAGATATCAGAGACCCTCAAAAGAAGGGTTGAAGAGGAATGGAAGAGGGAGTTTGAGGAATATTTAAAGACCCTCCCAGAGAAGCGGAGGGCAAGAACACAATTAGGGATGGAGATTGGGGACTGTTTGCCGCTTCTTCCAATTAAAAATGCGAAGGAACGACTTCAGGCACTGGATATACCCTATTTCAATCTTCCTGATGATGTAGACTTCAATAGCATTAAGTGGATTAACATGCCCTACACAGATATAAATCTTAAAGAAGATAATTATTATATGGTCATAGGTTTGCCCAAGCTCAGAACGAAGAGGGAGAGGGTGAAAGCAATACCAACGTCATTTAGAATTAACAAATGGGCAGAGAAGGCCGGATCAAAGGAATTTCCAGTCCTGTTTAAAGCTATAAATGAAGAATATAAAAGATTTGGGTTGGAGGAAGTAAAATGATTCGCAAAATGAAAAAAATTATGATGAAAACTATATTCATAACACTGGTAACAATCTTGCAGTGCATTTCTTCCAGCAATGCTTTAGAACCGCCAACTCTCATGGATATAAATGAGCACATTGCAAAAAATACATTTGATGGCTTTTCATTAGATTCATGCTTAAAAGATCAATTAGGGATACAAGAAGGCATTGAAAAAAATTTTTATTCTCTAAGAGCTTGGCAGTTGCTACGTGAAGGTGGGCAAAAGGAAGATATTCCTTACTGGTATATGTCCTATCTTCGGTCTGTTAATCATTTTCACAATCCTTTGAATGATGAGGGTTTCGGCGGTATCTGGGGTACTGGGTTTCTTTCTGGAGAATCATCAATCCAATGGTCCCAAAAACCCCTTGGAACCCAGAGTCCTGGAGGGCATTACTCATGGTATGATGTTAGGGACTATTTTCATAAGGCCCTTACAGCTACAGACAAAACAACAAGAGAGAGGAATTTTGCAGATACCTTCAGGGGTCTTGGGTAACTTATGCATTTAGTGCAGGACTTGTCAGTACCTGCACATACAAGGAACGACGGACATATCCTTTATAACTATGAGACTTGGGTTCAAGGAACTGATAAGGATGGAAATAGGAATGTTGATATTTCCAGTTTTACCCCAGTATTTTTTGACTCTTCAGCAATTGGCAACACCAACCCCCTTGCCTCTGTTCCTTTTGCCAACCTCTTTGACACTAATCAATACAATGGGACAAATCCAGATGATACAATGGCCAGTAACATTGGCTTGTCAGAATATACTAATGCCAACTTTCTAAGCCGTGATACCATATTTGATGATGACTTTCCCTATCCTGCTTGGTCCAGTGTAGAAGAGTACGACAAAGTAATCGATGTGACTACAGGAAAGGTGAGGACATACCTTAGAAAGATTGCTGATGGTGAGATCATAGAGCGCCTTGCAACTGCCAGGTGGTTTTATAAATATCTTCCCACAAGTCTCAAACATTTTGGATTAAAAATGGATAAAAAAGTTTACACTGACTATGCCAAAAAACTCATTCCCCGTGCTGTCGGCTACTCTGCTGGGCTTTTAGATTATTTCTTCCGCGGCTCTATAGAAATTACCTTACCAGCGACAGGGGCCTATACGTTTACAGAACAACCTGATCAAGGCTTTACAAGCATCACACTTCTTGCCAGGAACACCTCTTCAGAGAGTGAAGAGATGACCGACGGAAGTATAGAGCTTGTGGTAAAATACAAACTTGCCCAAAGTGACCCCTTCATGAATTATGGTTATCCTGTCCCCACCTCGTCGGAATTTTCTTACATTGTAGTTCCCGAAGCAAGTAGTATCCGCTCCATTCCAAGAGAAAGCCCTGTAGAGCTTGTCTTTGACTTAAGCAATAATCCTCTTCCCTTATGGGCCACAGACGTTTATCTTCAGGTGGTCTACAAAGGGCGACTTGGCTTGGAAGACGGGGCTGTGGCTGTGGGTTTTAAGGATATCTGCGAGCCAACCCCTGTAGATTTATTCAATAACATGGATAAAATATGCCTTTACGATACTTGGTATAATGCGGGAAGTCCAGATGCAATTGCCCTGGTGGATGATGATAACAACGGGATTGCAGATACGTATGAATGGGATGTTTATTCACATGACATGGATAATATTTTCTTCACGTTCTTACCTTCAAACGATCTTCATTATCCAGGTTGCACTGCTGAGGATGATATTTACATTCCATATCTTGCTGCAGGGGACTATCACAGGGTATTCGTTCTGAGTGACTACGATTTTTGTTTTAGTTACTGTGCGATTCCAATAGTGCACACACATCCAGATGACCATTGGGGTTTTACCTACTTTCCTCCATACATCCATTGCACAGTCGGGATCGAGAACCAGACGGAATTGGCGGAACCGGACTTTTGCCTATCACACGGTGTTGATCCACCCTGCTATATCAGACATTACCCTACCTTTGGTAGCTTTAGAGGAGTTGATAACTGGACAGGGTTCATTTTTGTAAATGCAGAATTCCCAGAGGGTTCATCATGTCCATTGGAATTGTTAGAATAAAAACGGAGGGAAAAATGAACAAAGCAATTATTCCGATAATCCTTTTAACTTTAATGATTATCTGCCCGGCATACAGTCAGAATCTTGAAGTGCAATCAGTAGATGAAGAGTCAAAAGAAGTGGTGCTGCGTGACAGGGATACAGGAGAGGAATGGGTGGCAAAGGCAGGTGAAGAGGTTGAAGGTTGGAGAATTGTGAAAATAAGCCGGGATCAGGTAACCATAGTAAAGCAGGGAGAAGGACGGGTAACGTTAATGACCGAACTCCCTGTAAAGGGAAGAGGTAGATTGATAGAGCTTAATCCGCAGCAATGAGGGCAGTAAAAAGGGTTCTGCTCTTGCCTCTTGGTTGCTTGAAACATCAGCACTAAGGGCGGTTAAAGTTTTTTTCTTTGCCTGCCTTCCATACCTATACCAGCATACCCTGTAGTGTTCAAAAATTCATCTGCAGGTAATCAAGTGGAATTTTTAGGGATAAAGAGTGAAAAGGGGAGGTTTCGCTGTCTGTTTCGTTTGTTCGGATAGGTTGCGTGGCGATAATGAGAGGCCGGCTGAAGTGGTTTGAGGAGAAGCTGTAGATTTTTTCGAGTATAACAAAGCCTACGGCAGACAAGGGTGTGCAGAGTTTGTGTAATGTAAGATCGGTCTTCCGTTATGCAGCTTTTTTGTCGATATAGTAGTGGTTGAGAAGCCCACCAAGAGATGACTTACAGCGGATATTTTCCCATAAAAACGGAATCTGTCGACAGGCGACATGCCAGGCAGGAATTAAAATAGAGAAGCTGCTACCTAATTTATTCTCCGGCATCATTTAGAACAGCATCAATTAACTCCTGGCGGATGTAAATGCCGTTTTCAACAAGGGAGTCAAGATGTGGTTTAATTTTTTCTACCAATCCAGTCCGTTTAGCACGTAGGAGCAGCCCCACTGTCCCGATCTGTTTTATGTTTAATCTCGCTGCGATTCTTCTGGCACGAGAATCATCAAGCAAGATAATGCAATCGGGTATGGTTTGTGCTAATGCGATAGCTTCCGCCTCACCTGCGTCTAAAAGAATACTCATCTGTCTGACTAAATGCGGGTCGGGTTCTTGAATTGTAATCCATGTTACTCGGCTTATTTCATTTGCGCCAGGATGTTCTTGCCCTTTTATCGTTACTTCATCCCATACTTTTGGGGGGACAAGAATTTTTGAAAATAGCCGTGGTAAAAGTTCATGCTGATTTATTCGTGCTAAAGCAATAAGAGGACCGCTGTCGGCAATAGCCGCTGACTCACGCATTTTTCAGTTCATCCCTGATCTGGTCATTATCAAGATTTATTACCGGTATCCCCATAAGCCCCATTTCGTCCATAAAATTTGATTTCTTCATCCCACAAAGTTCCGCTGCCTTCCCGAGTGAAAGACGGCGGAGTTCAAAAAGCTTGACGGCGAGTAAAAACCGCATTTCCTGTTCAAGCGCCTCTTTTGATTTGCCAGTAGCGACTAAAAGGTCATCGCTGTATGGTATTGAGAGTACTTGCATGATTATATATGCCTCCGTCTTTTGTTTTAACCCAGTTTTCAGCTGCCTCAACTTGTGTCCGCTTTTATTTTAGATAAAATTAGCATGACTTGATGAATTTTGCAACTTTTTTGGATTCATCGGGAAAATATACCAAATCATACGTAAAAGATAGACGCCAAGAATGGGAGCTTCGCCGCAGGCTGCGCCCTCACAAGCAAGAAGACGGAATACATGTATGACGATGCCGGCAGACTTGTAGAAATTTGGTATTTTAATCCTGGTGATCATGTGAATCCTGTCAAAACGGTAATCTTTGAATTGGGGTCAGCCCTTGACATCGGACATTTTGTTAAATACTGAAAGTCAAAGAACTAAGGAGAGAGATCACTGTGATTTGTCCCAAATCAAGGGCAGACCCCAATTTGCATGAGCCGAAGAAGAATAAAGTGTAAATAGTAAAGTCCTGTTAAACCCAAATATTTGGTCTCCTTCTACTAAGCAAGTTGATATCGCCCCCGACGACGGGATTTACAACTTTCAGAAACAGGCATTACCTTTTCCAACTTTGAACGCTTATAAAAAAAGCCGTAATTTTTGAACTTTACTCTTATATGTAATCCAGAATTTGTTTTAGATCATCTATCACAATATCCGCAGACAGAGTATCACACCTTGGATCATCGGACCTTAACCGCAACGATCTTGAATCTCCGGCAAACAGTGCTGTGTTAAATCCCACCTGTTTAGCAGGATAAATATCATTCAGCATGTCGTTTCCCACGAATAGGACCGAGCTATGTTTTATTTTTCTGCGTTTCAATTTTTCCACCGCTTTATTAAACAGAAATAAAGAGGGTTTGGCAAATCCAAAGCGGTAGGATAAAAAGATAAGGTCACTGCAAAATCCTAGTTCTTCAATATCAGCACCCAAAAACAAAGAAAACATATGGAGTGTATAAAACTGGGCATTTGAGATGAGTCCCATTACGATCTTTCGATCTTTGCATGTTAAAAGCACTTCTTTAAGATGGGGCATTGGAAAAACAGGATTAGTGATGAATTCAAACTCAAAAGCAAATGCCCTCACCTTATCCTTATCTGTACAGTTAAGAACCGTCATCCAGATATGTTCGATCTGAACCTCCGGAAAATCAATCCCCTTTTTTCTCAAGTCGGCGTGTCTCTCCTTTATTGCCCTGTAAAGGTTTCGCAACAAAGCTTTAGGGGTTATGGTAATTTTAAATTTTTTTAGCAACGGTTCGATTTTCTGCTCTGTTTCAGATGACTTGATATTCGTTCCAATATCCCCGGAACCGCTGATAAACAAGGTGCCATAAAGATCAAACAGAATGCATTCAATCTTATGTATCAGTTTTCCGCGTGGAGTTAAGCCTGTGGGAATAGGATAAAGAGGTTTTAAATATTTGCCTGCCAGATCTTTACTCATCATAATCGCACCATTTTAGCAGATTGAAATTTTCCAGATTAAAAAATTGGGAGAGCAGCATCTTCTTGTCGATGCGTTGACGAACCGAATCGGTTATGATTTTAGAATAAATATTCATAAGTCTTTGTTTATATATTTTTTGATTATAATGGGAGATAATGGCTTCACGATTATTTTGAATTAATCCCTTTTTGTTTTTTATCTCTCCGGGATTTGAAAGAAAAGGATTAAGATCGATCATTTTTTTTAGAGTACCCTGCCCGGTCAAGATGCGAGAGATGATTTCCTGTTGAAAGCCCTCATGGAGCAGCCCGAAATCAATGCATCCTTTTTTAGCTATGGAGGCAAAAGCTTCCGAAATGGTCCTTTGGTCGATGTTGTAATTGAAGCGGGCACAGGATTGCAGAACAGATGCACGCCATTTGGTATAGAATCTTTTTTCACCGATCCAGTCAAAAGGAACCAGCAGCCGGGGGTAAAGGTGATCAAGGCAGATCCCGTTTCGTTCAAAGTCACTACAAATATCGGTAAGGCTTCTTCCCCACAGCAGCTTCCTTGCAATCCATGGTTCAAGGAATGAAAAACCGAACCCTTCGGTAATGCTTGTTGTAATCAAAAAATCAGCCGAAAGGACAAGACGATTAAAGTCATGGGTTAGCCCGGCCTCGAAAAGCACATTTAATCTATTTTCTTTTACGAATTTTTTCCAGTCTTTATAGGCTTTGATGTCGGCCGGACTGTTGGGCGGCAGGGTGATCATGACCGGAGAACGGTTTTTTAGGAAAAGGGATAATAAAATGGCTTCACCGATATTTTTTCGCCTAATGGCGCGCACCGGATAAAGAACGAATGTATCTATCTTTAAACCCGGATCTTTGTTATCAAATGGGGTTAACATATTTGGAATTAGATGCAGTCCCCTGGGAGTTAACCCTGCCTGTAGCAGCATGGCATAATCCCGGGAGTTGATGACACCGTAATGGCAATCGAACAGGTATTCATCGGGAAAGTAGGCATTCGGTCGTCCATCTTCGGCGAAATCGTGAATCTGAAGAAAAAGTTTAAGACCTTTTTGTTGAAGCCCCGTTAAAATTTTTAATAAATTTCGATTTTTGGCCAGGGTTGGATTATGCACATGTAGAATATCACATCCTGTTTTCCATTTGGAAAAAATGGCTTGCACAATCGCATCGGTCACAAAATCCGCGGGATAATATTTTGTCGTCTCACTGTCGTACCCTAGCCCCGGAATATGAACCGTATCAAAAGGCAGAGGCAAGTCAACAGGGCTTCCGCTGATTACCAACACTTCACATCTTTCCCTGATGGCTTCGACCTGCTGTTTTAAAACAGTGGTTACCCCGCTTGGGTTTAGATGAAAATGGATAAAGGCTATATTCATAATTCCATCGAACGTACCTGATATCGTTATGATATCGATTCCCTGCTGCTTAGTGCTTCGATTCGCAATTATTGTGACGTATTTTTCACAGCAAGTGCAATGTTATTGCTCCCTCAGCACTAAGTCCTGAGTGAGTAAATACGTGACTGTATTTACGAATCGATGGACTTAGCCACACAGACCGGTAAGGATCTATGCAACATTGTTCCGGATCGAATTCTGTGCCTGTGAGAAGATCGGTCATCGTTAAGGATAGATGTTCTTTGGTTAATCTGACACGAACAGGTTGTGAAGAAATATTGGTAAGAGCGTAAATCGTCTGCTCCCTGCAACTTCTGACAATGACAAAAATCTTAGGGTCAATGTCCAAAATTTCAAAGGGAGCATTAGGGTGAAACGCCGGTTGGTTTCGCCGGACTTTTATTAGATTTACATACGGGAAAAAGACTTTTGCGCGAAAAGAATCCGGATTTTTTAATTCCGCCAACACTTTATCCACCTGTAGCTTTTCCCTGTTTATGGTTCTATTCATTTGGGTTTTTTTAACCCCTTCAAGCCAGTTGCGTGAACCTAAGATGCTGTGAATATACACGGCCGGCACTCCCGGAAGTGCAAACTGGATTGCCTGGGAGGCTAAAAATTTCTTTGCAAGAACATCGTCCGGTTCCATCTCCCCCTTTGACAAGGCATCAATATATGTAATGTTTAGCTCATAGGGGCTCTTAGAACCGTCCGGGTTATTTTTATAAGAGACCTGACCGCCATTTTGTTTTACTATTTTAATAATGGAATCGATTTCCTTTGCGGATAAAATTCCCTCAAGTGGTCGTACCCCTACGCCGTCGTGTGAAGCGCTAAAATTAAAAAATGTTGTGTTTTCAGATTCTAAAAAAAGCCCCCTGGCCCATCGGGATAAATAAGTCGCATCTTCACTGATAAATGAATACATCATTAAAGGTGGCAGTGTAAAATTGTACACCATCTGGGCTTCATTGTTACCGTCGCCAAAATAGCTTATATTCTCGGCATGGGGCACATTTGTTTCGGTGATGAGCAATACGTCCGGCGCCACAGCGTCCAAAATCTTGCGGAAGAGCTTAACCACATCGTGGGTTTCAGACAGATGAATACAGTTGGTGCCGATCTTCTTCCACAGATAAGCGATGGCATCAAGCCTGATCATAGTGGCGCCCTGCTTCACATAGAATAAAAGGACTTTAACCATTTTTTCCAGAACATCGAAACTTTCAAAGTTAAGATCGATTTGATCGGCGCTGAATGTGGTCCAGATGTGAACTTTTTGTCCGGTTTTTTTCTCAAAAACGGTGAGCAAGGGTAAAGATCTTGGTCTTGTTACTTGTGATAGATCCGTGGCAGGATCGACTTCAATGGCCAGATCTTCATAACCCTTTTTGCCTTCAAGATAATTTTTAAACCACATACTTTTGGCTGATATATGATTAAGTACAAGATCGGACATCAACTCAAAATCGTCACCGATTCTTTTGATATCTTTCCAGGTTCCAATCTCAGGATCAACGGCTGTATAGTCCGTCACGGAAAAACCATCATCTGAAGAAAAAGGAAAAAATGGCAGGATATGTATGGCTGAAAAGATGCCTTTAAAGTGACTCTTGGCGAACCCGTAAAGAGTGGACAGTGGCATTTCTCCCTTCTTTTTAAGTAAATCACCATAAGTGATTAAAACCACGTCTTTTTCAGAGAAATAATCGGTTTTTGTTTTTTTTGCTTTAGGAATGCCGTCAATCAGGGGAAGGATTTTGTCAAGAGCCAATTCGCTCTTGCTTTTACCGTAAATTTTTTGAAGTAGATGTTTCATAGCTTCATGCCCCTAAGTAATAAATACCATTGATTTTTAGAAAATTTCCTGATAATAATGCAAAAAAGATTTTATAAATTAAGTATAAATAAAAAATACAATTATTTCAATAAAAAGGACAAAAGATGGCTAATTGTGTTACTTGCGGAAGAACGCACAACATAGGGTTTGTTTCTACCCGCTTTTCCGGTACGGATGGCGTTTCGCTGGAAACCGAAAAATGGGCCAATTTTTGTAAAAAAGAGGGGTACAATTGCTTCTATTTCGGCGGAAAGTTGGATCGTCCTGAAAAATATTCATATCTTGCAAAAGAAGCCCACTTCAAGCATCCTGATATAAGAGATATTTTCATTAAATGTTTTGGCGCCCGGCAACGTGACCGCTCAACAACTAAAAATATTTATCAACTGAAACAAAAATTAAAAGATCGTCTTTACCAATTTATAGAAAAATTTAATATTGATCTTTTACTTCCTGAAAATTCGTTGACCATACCACTTAATATTCCCCTCGGGATTGCCATTACGGAAGTGATATCAGAAACCGGAATGCCTGCAATTGCCCACCATCACGATTTTTTCTGGGAACGAAAGCAGTTTAACACAAATGCCGTCTGGGAATATCTCAACATGGCTTTCCCGCCTCATCTGCCGACATTAAAGCATGTGGTCATCAACTCTTCCGCCGACAACCAGTTAAGCCTGAGAACCGGCATTTCCGCAACCATTATTCCAAATGTAATGGACTTTGAAAATAATCCTATGCTTGTCGATGATTATGCATCGGATGTGCGAAAAGCCCTTGGGATAGAAGATGACGAGTTATTTATTCTCCAGCCCACAAGAATAGTAAAACGCAAAGGGATTGAACATGCAATAGAATTAGTACATAAGTTGGGAATGAAAGCCAGACTTGTTATTTCACATGCTTCAGGTGATGAGGGTTTTGATTACGAACACAGGGTAAAAGAATATTCAGCTATGATGAATGTTAATACTGTTTTCGTTTCCGATATTATTAATGATCAAAGGGGATATACCAAAAACGGCAAAAAAATTTATACGCTGAACGATGTCTATCCCCATGCCGACCTGATCACCTACCCCTCCAACATTGAGGGGTTTGGAAACGCTTTTCTGGAAGCCATATATTTTCGCAAACCGATTGTCGTAAACACCTATTCAATCTACACCTATGATATTAAACCAAAAGGATTCTCAGTCATAGAGATAGATGGATTTGTAACGGACGAAACGGTTTTGAAAACAAAAAAGGTTCTAACTGATCAAAAACTTTGTAAAAAAATGGTAGATCGCAACTACGAAATCGGAAAACAGTATTTTTCTTATGCTGTTCTAAAAATGAAACTGAAAAATATCTTTTTAGACTCTTTGGGTTGTTAGTTGTGATAGGTCTATGTTACTCCTTACTTCTCTTCTCCATTTCTTCTGTTCTAAGGTCTTTCCTTAATATTTTGCCCACATTGGTTTTGGGGAGTTCTTTTCTGAATTCAATCTCCGTTGGCAGTTTATAAGTTGCAAGCTTGTCTTTGCAATATTCGATAAGTGCTTCTTGCGTTACTGTTTTTCCTTCTTTCAAAACTACAAATACTTTAATGGCCTCACCACGAGTCGTGTGCGGTATTCCGATGGAACAAGCTTCCATTACATCCGGATGCTCAAAAAAAACCTCATCAATATCGCGTGGGAATACGTTGTAGCCGCTTGATATGATCATATCTTTTTTACGATCTACGATATAGAAATAACCTTCTTCATCCATTTTAGCGATATCGCCGGTATGGAGCCAGCCGTCCGTCAGGGTTTCTGCAGTTTCTTCAGGTTTGTTCCAGTATCCTTGCATGATCTGGGGGCCTTTAATTAAAAGTTCTCCGGCTTCTTCAACCGGAATTTCTGTTTTTCCGTCATTTAAATCAACAATTTTGCACTCTGTGTCGGAAATCGGGATACCGATACTGCCAACTTTTCGTTTCCCCCCGGCAAAGGGATTTATATGTGTCACCGGTGAAGTTTCGGTCAACCCGAATCCTTCAACTATAACCGCCCCTGTCATTTTTTCGAAATCCTTGATAACTTCAACAGGAAGCGGGGCGCTTCCGGAAAAACACCCCTTAATGGAAGTCAAATCAACTTTATTGATTCCAGGATGGTTAAGCATTCCGATGTACATAGTCGGAACCAGTGGTGCAAAAGTGGGTTTGAATTTTCCTATGGCTTCAAGCAGGGGTTCCGGCTGGGGTTTAGGAACAAGAATGTGCCCCCAACCCGTGCATATGGCAAAATTCATGGCGCATGTTAGTCCAAACACATGGAAAAAAGGCAGGGCGCCCAGCATGATTTCTTCACCTCTATTGAATTTTGGGAACCATGCTACGCACTGCTGAACATTCTTGCTCAAATTGGCATGTGTCAGCATAACCCCTTTTGAAACACCGGTTGTACCGCCGGTATATTGGTACATGGCAACATCATCAAAAGAGAGCTTCACATCAGGCGGATTGGGAGAAGTGGCTGCCATAATATCTTTCCACTTGTATAGATCATCAGCAGGTTTCACGCTTGCAGCCAGTTTTTTCTTTTTGGCAACAAGGGGGAATAGAATGTTTTTCGGAAAGGGAAGATAATCACCTATAGAAGTATAAATAATCTGCTTTATCTTTGTTTTCGGCCTTAGATCAATCATGCGATTGCCAAGCAGGTCCAGGGTGATAAGCATTTTCGAGTTTGAGTCATTGAACTGATGCTCAAGTTCACGATCTGAATACAGGGGGTTGTTCATTACCGCAATAGCACCGATTTTTAATACGGCGTAGTAGCAGACAACACAGGGAATAAGGTTTGGCAGGAGGATGGCTACACTGTCGCCTTTCTTAATGCCAAAATCATTGAGACAGGTTGCAAAACGATTCACCATATCATTTAGTTCACGATATGTTATCTTATAGCCTTGAAAGAGAAGCGCCATATTATCCGGGAATTCTTTAGCCGTTCGTTCAAGATATTCCGGCAGACATTTTTCTTCGTATTCTATCTTTCCCGGAACCCCCTTTTCATAGTTTGCAAGCCACGGTTTATCCTGATATCTGATTTCCTTTGTCACATGAGCCTCCTTTTTATTTGTTTGAAACTATCTTACATGTTATGTTAATAATGATGAATTTTAAAGATTGAATATTAAAATGAAACGGTTTATTTGTCAAGAGGGCTTGTTCAACTCATTCAGTACTAAATTTTTTACTCAATTTTTCTCTTGACAGTTCTAACACTGGATTGTAAAAAAATGAATGAATCCTCATTCATTTTTCTCGTTTTTAATGGCTAAATATTTGGGATTTAACAGACAATACTCTATCGCGGTTCTCAAAAATATGTTCCGATTGAACAGTGTCTGAACTTCCGAACTAATCGTGGGTACATTTGAAGCGTTCTATGGCTTGCTGCACTAAAATTAAAGAACTCGACCTCGCAAAAGCTCGGGACTTAAACAGCTTCAATTTTTACGCTCCGCTTCGCCGAGAACGCTTAGTCAAATGTCCCCAAATTGATTAGCTCGGAAGCTCAGACGCTGCATACATTCTCGGAACACTTATGAAATTTGAACCTTACTAAATTATTACAATTAATAAAGTATTGGAAAAGTAAAACATGGAATCAGCGTTAATCTCACCGGCAAAGGCATCTTTTTTGGGCATACCAATGGTTGTTTTTTCAATAATCATACCATTAGTCGGAATCGGTATATTTGCCTACATAATTTTCAGGCGGATTATTCCACTTCTAAAAGCCGCCCCGGATCATCGTTTCGATAGAATCACGGAAAGGATAAAAAACGTTATTATATTATGGCTTGGGCAGTATCGACAACCACGGTATTTGTTCGCCGGAGTTTTGCATATTTTAATCTTTTCCGGCTTCATTATCCTGTCTTTGCGTTCAATTACCCTTATAATTCTCGGATTTTGGGACGGCTTTGTATTACCCGGATTAGACGGCGCTGCAGGACATATTTACGATGTTTTTAAGGATATTGCAGTGACCTTTGTTTTTGTCGTCGCCTTTATCGCAATGATCAGACGGGGAATTTTTAAACCTGAAAGATACGCTGTACCGCAAAAATACGGCAAAGATCATACTTGGGAAGCCGTACTTGTTTTATTATTGATTATTGGGCTTGTGACGTGTGATATGGCTTTTGAAGGAAGTCTTATTGCTGCACAGTTTCTAAAAGGGTTCCAAACGGAAAACCTTATCCCCGGGACCGGAGGCTGGTTTGCAATGAAAATCATGACTGCATCATCGCTTGACGCACTTCAGAACATCCATCTGACCGCATATTTTTTTCATGAGCTTATATTCTTCTTCTTTCTTTGCTTTCTTCCTTTGGGTAAACATTTTCATGTGATTACTTCTTTATTTAGTGTCTTTTTTATGAAAATAAATAAAGGCACAATTAAGCCGGTTCGCTGGGGAATAACAGAAGATAAACTTGACGATCTTGAATCATTCGGTGTCAAAGAATTTGAAGATTTTACCTGGAAACACATGCTCGATTTCTATTCCTGTGCGGATTGCGGAAGATGTTCCGATAATTGTCCTGCCAATGCTGTCGGAAGGCCACTCTCTCCCCGTTTTATTTCTATCAAATGCCGCAACTATTCTTTCGATAAATTTCCGCTACTCGGTGCGATGACCGACAATCAACCTCTGATCGGAAATGTGCTGGAAGAAGATGAGATATGGTCTTGCACGACCTGTGGAGCATGCGAAGAAGAGTGCCCCCTTACCATTGAATATATCGACAAGATAGTTGACCTTAGAAGAGGTATGGTTGACGAAGGCTTGGTCCCTCAGTCATTACAAAAACCCTTGCGGGCGCTTGAAAAACGGGGAAATCCATACGGCAAAATGGAAAAAAAACGTGCGGACTGGACAAAGGAACTGCCTGAAGGAACGAACATAAAAATTCTTAACAAGAAAGAGCCTGCCGAGACACTCTATTTTGTGGACAGTATTACATCATATGATGAAAGGATACAGGAGATAGGCAAGGCATCAGCCAGGATCCTCAGCGCTGCAAAGATAGATTATGGAATTTTAGGTCCGGCTGAAAAGGACAGCGGCCATGAAGTTAGAAGATTCGGAGAAGAGATGCTCTTTTTGGAATTAAGAGATCAAAATACGGATGCGATTCTTAACTCGGGAATTAGTAGAATAGTCACAGCGGACCCACACGCTTTTAATTCATTGAAAAATGATTATGATGAAATTCCGCCTGTGGAACATATATCCCAGGTAATTTTAAGAAGTATCAATTCAGGGAAAATAAAATTAAAAAATATTCCTGAATATGATGGCACTGTTTTCACATTTCATGATCCTTGCTACCTGGGACGGCATAATGGAATCTATGATAGCCCCAGAAATATTATTGATGCAATTCCCTCAGCAAAAAGGGTTGAGATGAAAACCAATTGCAGGGATCGATCCTTCTGCTGCGGCGGTGGCGGATTGATGCTTTTCTATGAACCCATAGAGGAAAAAAGAATGGGTCAGTTAAGAGTTGAAATGGCAAACAATGCGGGCGCCAACATGATCGTTACGGCTTGCCCCTTCTGCATGGTCAATATTGAAGATGCCATTAAAACAAGCGGTCTGGAAGGAAAAATGGAAGTCATCGATCTCACGGAATTAGTTGTTAAACACCTGGTGATTGAAGATTGAATATTGGCAACATTTTAGCTGTTTGAAAATAATTAGAACTATAAAGATCGTGTAAAAGTCTGAGCGTATTAGTGAGTATTAAACTGTTACATTATAGTTTTGTTCTCGCCCGCTCTCTATGTTCGCTTGAGTTCATCCCAGTACGATCTTCCGGACCTACGGGACAGGCAGAGATCACAGAGAGATAAATAATTTGTCTGATTTTTTGAGAGGAAAAATCAGACAAAATTCTCAGCCACTTGCGTGGCAAATAGAATCCGAGGCCATAGACAGTTGAATAGCAACAGAATAGATTGTATCATATCAACATCTCCAGCGATAGCTGGATGTCAGTTTGATCTGAATCGCCCTCTCAGCGATTCAGATCAAGAACTCTGAGAACTCTGTGCGCTCTGCGAGATATAAAAAAGACCATTTTAGGACTGGTTATTGACTACCTTTGAAGCGGCTTTGTTTTCAAACAGATAAAATATTACATAAAATCTAATAACAAATAACTAATAACTAATAACTAACACCGGTTCGGGAGGTAAACATGGAGATTTTAGTATGTGTCAAACGGGTTCCGGATACTGCGGAAAATGAAATTGAAGTTAAAAGTGATGGAACCGATATTGAAAGGGACGACCTTGTATATTCGGTAAATGAATGGGATAACTATGCGGTTGAAGAAGCCATTCAAATTCGTGATAAGGTTGGAGGTACAGTTACCGTTATTACCGTAGGCGATGAGGAAGCAGAAGAAGTGGTAAGAAGGGAAATGGCCATGGGTGCAGATAATGGCATCCACCTTTCCGATGAGGCATTCGAAGGTTCTGACGGAAAAGGGATTGCAAGTATTTTAAAGGCTGAAATAGAAAAGGGTAATTATGATCTGATTCTCACTGGCGCCCAGTCTGATACCGGCGCAGGCCAGGTTGGAGGCATGCTTGCCGCAATGCTGGATATGCCCTATGCATCGCTCGTAAGCAGCCTTGAAGTCATTGACGATAAAAAATTGAAAGTAGGCCGTGAAATCGAAGGCGGTAATCTTGAAATGAATGAAATTGATCTTCCTTGTGTTCTTTCAATTCAGACCGGCATTAATGAGCCTCGTTATGTCGGAATAAGAGGAATCAGAAAAGTAGCATCATTAGAGATCCCGGTTCATGGTGCCGGAGATCTCGGCCTCTCTCCTGATTCGGTTGGAAAAACCGGAGCAGAAGTAAAACTTGCAGATTACTTTGTAGCGGAACTTGGTGAAGGAGCCGAAATATTGGAAGGGAGCACGGATGAAATAATAGATAAACTTATTGAACTCTTAAAGGCCAAGGGAGGGATTAAATAATGACACAACAGATTTTTGCATATATAACACACAAAAACGGGGTTGCAGATGACTCCGCTCTGGAACTGGTTTCTGCAGCCAAAAAATTAAACGCAAATATTTCGGTAACAGCCATTGTTACCGGATCAGGCGCACAACTCGAGGCAGTTTGCAATGAAATGACATCTTCTTATGAAGAAGTATTGCAGATCGATAGCGATTCACTTGCCTATCCAAACGCCGAAGTTATTCGAGGATTGCTTGTCAATATTTTGCCGGATGATGCTATCATCCTCGTTACTCATGATACATTCGGGATGGATCTTTCCCCGGGTCTTTCCATAAAACTTGATGTTCCGTTTATTTCGGATGTTGTTGATTTTGAAAATATTGAAAATGGAAATCTCAAAGCCGTCCGCCAGGAATATAGCGGAATGGCCAGCACACATGTCTTTTGTGATATTTCAAACGGTGCGGTAATAAATGTACGCCCCGGGGGTTTTCAACCTGATGAAAGTAAATCGGCAAACGGGCAGGTTGCTGACAAATCCGCTGAAGCTATAAAAGGAGACCTTCCCGAAGGTGTTCGCCGATTTCTTGAAGTTGTTGAAGCCGAAGTCGGTGATGTGGATATTACAAAGTCCGAGGTCCTGGTTTCAGTAGGCCGAGGAATCGAAGATGAAGACAATATCGAAATTGCACATGATCTGGCGGAAGCCATAGGAGCGGATGTTTCATGCTCCAGACCCATCGTGGACGCAAAATGGCTGGAAAAGGCCCGACAGGTTGGAACTTCGGGCCAGACGGTAAAACCAAAAGTTTATATGGCTTTAGGTATAAGCGGATCATTCCAGCATCTTGGCGGCATTAAAGGTGCTCCCTTTATTGTTGCGATAAATAAAAACCTAAAAGCCCCCATTTTCCAGGTAGCAGACGTTGGTATTGTGGAAGATATTCTCGATTTTATCCCTGAGCTTACGGACAAGATCAATGAAATGAAAGGTTAACGGTGCTATCCCTCATTTCATGAAGAATTTATTATTTATTTTCCTTAGTTATACTTGATATTTCTTTTAGGATTTTCTCTAAGTTTTCCAGCTCTCTCCCATATTCAGCCCAATTTCCCTGGCGCAAGTAATCTTTGGCTTTATTATAGTGTTCCAGGGCCAAAACTCCTATATTAGAAATATCCAGAGTTTGAGGAATAGATGGGGAAGCCAATTGTTTGGGTAATATTTGTGCATCCAATACGCTGCTTAATGCCTTCTCAAGATTTTCCTCCATAATTAAACGATTACTAAAAGCAACTATAACCCTTTTTAATTCCGGTAAGGCAGCAACTCCTGATTTTTCTTCTTTTAAGGAGGCCGACACGCCTCTAGCTCGAGGTGATCCTGTTGAGGGTAATTCGCTTTTTTCCTGTTTTGCTTCCAGGTAAACCGGCTCCACATAGATAAATGTATCACTGATGGGAATAGCTAAAAGATTGCCCCTAATGACCCCGGAACCTCTCTGACCCCATAAGCTCAACTCCCGGGAGATTTCCGTTTGCTGATCCACCCTGGCTTCAATCTGCATCGGTCCATAGACCAGTTTTTCCTTGGGTAATTTGTAGACTAACAGATTCCCGTAATTGGGCAGGTCACTTCTTGCCGCCAGCCAGCCAATCATATTATCCTTCTTGGAAGGGGTGAAAGGGATCATAAGGAGAAACTCCTCCTTTTCCCCTTCGGGCAGTTTTATAATGATATAGTAAGGCTCCATTTCTTGCCGGCTATCACCATACAACTCATCAGGAATTTGCCATAGGTCTTCCTGGTTATAGAAAACCTGGACATCTTGCATGTGATATTTCGTGTATGTATCCAGCTGGATTTTAAAGAGGTCCCTGGGGTACCGGATATGCTTTTTCAAATCAGCAGGCATTTCATCGAAAGGCCTAAATAGATCAGGAAATATGCTGGAATAGGTTTTAACAATAGGATCTTTTTCATCAATAATGTAGAAAGCTATATCCCCATTATATGCGTCTATAGTTACTTTGACTGAATTCCGGATGTAGTTTAGTCCTTTATTTTTAATATTTCCAAAACGGCCAAAAGATCGGTGAGAATAGGGGTACATATTAGAGGTCGTGTATGCGTCTTGAATCCAATAGATCTTTCCCCCGGAGACAACCACGTACGGATCACCGTCATACTGGAGAAATGGGGCAATCAAACCAGCGCGCCTGGCAATACGGCGGTTATACATTATTTTACTCTCCGGGTTTAAATAAGTGGTAAATAGTATCTGGGGATCCAAGAATTCAATGGCAAATAAAAACCTTCTGAAAAAAGAATTTATAGGGACACCTCCCCTTCCTTGATAGATGGTATAGACATTCTTGTCCCCCTTGGGGTAATCAAATTCCTTGGTCTTCGTCTTTACAAGAACATATTGATCCGTTTTTTCACCATAATAGATCTCGGGGCGCTCTATCTTCAGGTCAGGCTCAAAGGAAGGCGGCACGTCTTTGATAAAAAGACGGGGCAGTCCTTCGCTGGTCACTTCATTGACCGGGCTTGCGGCCAATCCGTAGCCATGGGTATAAATCAGGTGTCTATTGACCCATGTATTTGCCTGGGGAGGAAGTTGATTCACCACCAATTCCCGGGTGGCCAACATGAGTTGCCGATACTGGTTATTGATTAGATAACGATCTACGTCTACATTGTTAAAATCGTAATATAGCCGTATGGATTGAATCTGCCTGTAGGTTTGAAGTAAAGGACGCTCGTCCCAGATCCTGATATTTTGAATCGTTACGTCATGCCTCTTGATGTCCTCTACGCTTAATTTGTCATTAACTTCAAAATTGACTTCTTTTATCCTATCCAAATTATAGGCCTTACGGGTGTAATCAATATTGTAAGCGATATAGGGAGATTCTTTAGCTAATTCGTTGGGCTTAACCACAACTTTTTGTACCAGGACGGGAAGCAGGGTCGTAAACACCAACACAGCCCCTATCCAAATTCCTCCGCTTAACCAGATTAATTTCTTCCTGAATTTAAAGGCGCTGAAAAAAAGGACCAGGGCAAAGCCTGTAGAAGCTATGATCAAGATCTTGTATATCAGAACCTTGATGTGGACATCTGTATAGCTGGCGCCAAAAGCAGGTCCCTGTGTAGAATACAAAAGTCCATACATTTTCAGATAATAACCCCAGGCCAGGAATAAAACTATGATTCCTCCCAGGAAAATAAGGTGTTTCTTAACTTCTGGCGAAATGATAATTTTAGGTAAAGATATTGGGATACCCTCTTCCTGACTAAATTCACCCTCTATTTGAAGCGCACCATGCTTCAGATACCAACCCATAGTGACCAGACCGGCAAAAATAAAAAGAATTAATAACCCCTCTTGGACAAAAATGTAAAAGGGAAGAGAGAACAGATAAAAACCGATATCCCTGTTAAAAATAGGATCTGCACTGCCAAAAGGTTGCTGATAAAAATAACGCAGGAGCATATCCCATTTCAAGGATCCCTTTGACGCAATAACAAAACTAAGAATCAGAATAAAAACTATAAGGAGAGAATTTAATGACCTGCCTGAAAGGCCAAGCTGGGAAAAATAATCGTCCGCAGCTTTAAAGGATACTCCTTGTCCGCCATTTGGGTTTAAGCGTTTTGCGGCGTAAAGGTTAAGATATATTATTAAAACCAAAAGCAACCAAACCAACAAACCGAACCCGAATTTGCTCAAAAGCATGGTCAAGAAAACAGGCGAAAAGCCCAGATTTTCGAACCAAAGCCAGTCAGGATAGATTGAAACCCCCGACCAAAGCACTAAAATAGCGATAAGCCCAAACCCAATAATAATGAATTTCTTTTTCATATTTTTTCCTCATGAGTAACGTTAGTGAACTTCTTAAATATTTCTGCTACATCCTTATTTTTTGCCATTAATAAAAGCAATTAGTTAGGTAAATTGATATCGTCTTTTGGAAATATGTATTACCGAATGATTGTTAAATGGATCCCATTTATTGGGAAAACAATTATGCGCACACTTTTGAACGTTATTAAGCAATTACTAAAACTTTTTTGTTAATTCAACATAAAAGTGTTTTTTAATACATTATAGTTTGGGGTTATTGCTAAAATGCTTTCATCAAACGATCTTGTTCAAGGAATATGGGAAACAAACATGGAAGTTATACTGTCTAGAAACAACATCCCCTTGATAGAAAGGGTACAACGGTTTTGAACAAATTGTATATATCCTTTTTTTTCAAGATGTTCTAATAGGTCGCTAAAAATTTCGTTGAAACTTACATTAAATTTTTCATTAAAAATATCAATATCTATTCCTTCTGTCTTCCTTAATCCCACGCAAATCGCCTCTATCATGAGCTGCTCCCCGTTCAATTTTTCTCTTTCCTTTACCGGCGTCTTATTCATATTTAAATCTTTGATATAGCTTTTTACACTCCGGCAATTCCAGTATCGTACAGGTTCTATGTATGAATGGGCTGAGGGACCTAATCCCAAGTAAGGAATGAAGGACCAGTATTTCCAGTTATGCCTTGATTTGTTCGAATTACCTCGGGAGAAGTTTGATATTTCATACTGATCATAACCGTGCGTTTTTAAAAATTCTATTGTTGTTTCAAACAGATTACACACTAAACTATCATCCATAGGGCGAAGAGCCCCTTTTTGTCGCGCTTTGCCCATTGGAGTATCCGGTTCATAGGTGAGCATATAGCAAGAAAGGTGTTCAGGCCCAAACTCAACAGCCTTTTGTAAGTCAAGGAGCCAGGTTTTCTCAGACTGGCCCGGTATTCCGTAAATAAGATCAAGCCCTATATTATCAAAGCCTGCTTTTCGAGCCCATTTTACGGCAAAATTTGCGTCTTTGCTTGAATGAATGCGCCCTAGAAAGTTTAGATTTGTGCCCTGAAAAGATTGCACTCCGATGTTAATACGATTAACACCTGAACTTTTGTACCCTTTAAGCTTGTCGGGGTTTACAGTACCCGGATTGATTTCTATGGTTATTTCGGTATCAGGAAGGATTTTAAACAATCGGCATGCTGTTTCAATTATCGCTCCAACTTGTTTTGCTTCAAAAACAGAAGGTGTACCGCCTCCCATATAAAGGGTGTCAAACTTAAGAGAATCATTACAGCTCATCTGCATCTCCCGTATTAAAGCGTCGATAAATGTCTCTTTAAGCAATAGGTTCGTTATGGAATAAAAATCACAATAAGGACATTTTCTAATGCAAAAAGGGATATGCACATATAAACCTGCAGGTGCTGAACTGATTGGATACATATTGGTTATCCGTTCGCAATGTACTGAAATGATGTGGTAATCAGTGTTCGGTTATCGGTGATCAGTGACCGGCAATCGGTTATTGATTGCTATGTTGAGAACAGAAACTATTAGCTCTGATCAGTAAGAGATTACATTTCTTCTTGGGGGATACTTTTGGATGTCTTAAAAATTTCAAGCGACAATTGACAAGCTAATTAATAAATCTTTAAATTCCCAAAACTTTTTGCATGCATTTACTTACCCATTTTAACTATCCGGTTATCGATCCCTGATCACCGGTCACCGGTCACCGATTAGTTGAACTCCCAACCAGACATTGCAATGAATACCACCAGAGTATGAATAATAAAAAGAATAGTGCTGATAGAAAGAATCCAGAGGTGGATCGTGATCTCCAAAGTATGGCGACCCAATACTTTTTTATCATTCGGATTATTGTTTTGTTCATAAAGGCGACGAATGTGGTAAATAATCATTAAGGGCCAAAGTGCTATAAAGAGTAAACTCCAAATAATTAGCCATAGGGGATATACATCCCAAAAGATTACGACTTCTTTGACATCAAGTAGGTATACACATAAAAATGTTGCTCCTATACCGCCAAATACAATGATTCCAAGGGATCCCTTGAATCTCTTGAAATGATTGAGCCAGATCCAGTCACCTTCGGGAGATTTTCTCAGGCCCATTAAGGTTAAAACACCTATTACGACCGATGCAGAATTTATAACCATATCCTTCAAACCGTAAAATCGTTCAGGATAAATTCCCTGTTGTATTTCATCAACGATACCCAACATTGAGGTGCAAATAAAAATGAGAATATAAACCCCCTTTCCCCTATAATCGATGGACAAAGTTTCAAATAAAAGCCATGATAAAAGTATATATTCTGGAATATGGATATGTTTATTTGGGTTTGTTTCAAGAGAAAGGATGATATAGACTATTATCACACAAGGAACAATAAACCATAAGAACTTGATACTTTTTTTTAAAACAAAACCACAAATAATATAGATAATTCCGAAAAAGGTGATGAGGATCAGAGGAACTTGCCCGGCAATATCTGCCGAAAAATGTTTTGCCAAGGCATTATAGATAAAAATGGCATGTGGAAGAGCAATGGTATAGGCTGCAACCAAAGCCCAAAGGATTACCCTTTTCACTTGTTTTTCATTTAGTACAGCACAATCTGATAACATTTGAACAACGTATTTCCGCTGCTTTTTACACAACTATCATTTTTAGCTTTTACCTGAATTTTGCACGAGTCGGAGGCTTTCATATGCAAGGCACTTAAGGGCGAAGCCATAGTCTGCTATTGCGAGCTCTTAATAACACAGCAGATGAAAGCCTCCGGCTCGCCTTTATGGTGAAAATTGATGAGAAAAAAGCTCATCATCCGATGTACCATTTAGGTAAAGGATATGATGCTATTATGTTGTTTAAACCCGCTTCAAATAAGCATTATAAAGATTCTCATCAATTTTCATGCAAGATTCAGGTTTTAAACTTAGCTCCTAGTTCTATGCCCAGATTAAGTGCCTCTCGATTCATCTCCAAAAAACTGGAGGGAATCCGGTTTTCAAGAACCTTGATAATCGAATTGGAGTTTAAAAGGTCTGTAAAACCTATCACTGCACCCAACATGCATATGTTGAATACTATGGGTTTACCGATATTTTCCATTACTGTCAGGTACATTGGCAGCTCTTTCTGGCGCGCGTCCACTTTTTTTTGTGTCTTTACAAAACGGGTGTCCGTAATAAGAAGTCCTCCGGGACGGATAATGGGATAAAATTGATTATATGCTTCTTGAGTTAAACACACAAGAACATTGGGCTGGATCACCTTGGGATAATGTATTTCCGTATCGGCGATTACAACATCAGAGCGGGTCGCCCCTCCCCTGGCTTCCGGTCCATAGGACTGGGATTGTACAGCAACTAAATTTTCGTAAAGCACTGCTGCTTCAGCAAGTATGATAGCGGCAGTGATAACTCCCTGTCCTCCTGATCCGGAAAACACCAATCTACATCTTTCCATTACGAATGCCCCTTTATCGCTTTTTGAATAATTTTGTTATACTCATTACAGTATTCCGGGATCTCTTTCTGAACAAAGATTCCCCGTTCAATAAGTTCAGGGTTTTCCCTTTTTGCTTTTGATCCGATTGGAGTGGTATTGGTTTTGTAATATTCCAACATATCAGCAGCGTTTCCTGCCTTATTCTTTCTCCCGAAATATGTGGGACATTGGGACAAAATCTCCACTACTGAAAAACCTTTGTGCAATATGGCATCCCTTATAATATCTGCCATTTGTTGAACATGGTACGCAGTAGTTCGTGCAACAAACGAAGCCCCGGAAGCTATAGATAATTCCACCACGTCAAAATCCTGGTCAATGTTTGAATAGGGGGCCGTTGTTGCAAAGGTTCCATACCCTGACAGGGGTGAATATTGTCCGCCTGTCATTCCGTATATGCGGTTATTCATGACAATGGCGGTTATATCGATATTTCGCCTGGCGGCATGTATAAAATGGTTCCCGCCAATGGCCAGTGCATCTCCATCCCCCATGGGAACAATAAGATTAAGTTCAGGACGGCTCAATTTAACGCCCGTAGCAAAAGCCAGGGCCCGACCATGAATGGTATGCAGGGTATGAAAATCAACATAACCGGAAATTCTGGATGAACATCCAATGCCAGATACCATCACAATTTCATTTTTGCTTAGTTCAAGTTTTTCCGCCGCCCTGAGAAGGCTGTTTAGTACCATTCCATGGCCACATCCCGGACACCATATATGGGGAAAAAACCTTTCTCTGATGTAATCTTTAATAGGAATTTGTCACACCCCCTTTCCCTGAATCAGTCGCATGATATTCCTGATATCCATAGGTGTTATGAATACGCCGTCAATGCGATTGGCCAGAAACACCCTTTCCGGCCGATCCACGGCTTCTCTTACAGCTTGATGAATCTGACCCATATTCATTTCTACTACAATCGCATATTTGGCTTTGGCGCATTTTTCTCTAATAACATGAGATGGAAACGGCCATAAGGTCTGCAGCTCCAAAAGACCAATCTTTTCCCCCCTGGATCTAAGATATTCCACCACATGAATGGCGGAACGTGCAGGTGAGCCATACGAAATAAGTATGGTTTCAGCAGAATCCAGGTAGAACTCTTTAAACCTGGTAATTTGATTTGCATTGTTATTTATTTTATCCATCAGATGTCTGAGAAGTCCATGAACAACCTTTGGATTGTCAGATGGAAACCCCCACATATCATGGAACAAGCCCGTGACATTGTATCGATGAATACCCCCGAAATCAGACATTGGAAGACGACCGTCCTCTCTCGGCAGGTAAGGATGGTAGTCCACACCCTCTTTTACGGACGTCCTGAGCCTTTGCACCAATGGAATTTCTCCTTTTTCGGGCACAAAAAGTCTCTCTCGCATATGACCTATTACTTCATCAAATAGAAGTATAACTGGTGTTCTGTAGGTTTCCGCCAGGTTAAAGGCATTCACGGTCATTGCAAATACATCCTGGTGGTTTGATGCAGTGAGCGCTATTATTGCATGGTCTCCGTGCGTTCCCCACCTGGCCTGATTCACGTCTCCCTGGCTCATATGGGTGGGAAGACCGGTGGAAGGCCCTCCTCGCTGCACATTAACAATAACGCAGGGAATTTCAGTCATAATCGCATATCCCAGTGCTTCCTGAATCAGGGAAAATCCGGGGCCGCTGGTGGCCGTCATGACCTTGTTGCCTGTAAGAGAAGCCCCGATGATTGCGCACATAGACGCAATTTCATCTTCCATTTGTATAAACTTACCCCCTACCCGGGGAAGCCTGGACGATAAATGCTCGGCAATTTCAGTGGAAGGTGTTATGGGATAACCCGCAAAAAAATCAAGCCCCGCATACAAGGATGCTTCCACGCATGCTTCATTCCCTTGAATAAATTTTATGTTTTTCTTCATGATTTAATCTTTTGGTAACGTTTAAAAGTTACTGCTTTTTTTCACTTTCTACTTTTTCTTCACATACCACTTCTATGGCAAGATCGGGACACCTGAATTCACAAAGCCTGCAGCAAATACAATCTTCTTGTCGATTAACGAACACTTTTTCATCTTCATCAAGCCCTAAAATGTTTTTCGGACAAAAATGAACACATATCCCGCATCCTTTGCACCACTCCCTGTTTATAATGTGCTCCTTTAATTTTGGTTTCCCCATGCAAAACTCCTCACGCTTTTTGGGTATCAATGAAGCCTAATAGTTCTGACTTTCAAAAAGCTAAAATGTTACCCTATTTCTAAATTCTAATTTTTGACATAAAACCGGAGTTTCGGTCAAGCATTATATATATATAGCAGAAGTATAGTAATTATTAAAGATTTATTACGAGACCGTCATTCTTTTTTCGCCGGAGTGTCTTCGTGGCTGAATAATTATAAATCTATAATTTTAATTATGGTTGTTTTATATATTTATCAATAAATTATAGTAATTAAAAATTATTTACAAGATTTTTTCAACGAAATGCATTTTTTTCTTGACAGTGAATTTGCAATCTGATGTATCAGATATCAGATAGAAAATGAGACCTTTGAAAAATGCTCAATTTTGTTCAAGTTCAAGGCGGGCGAAAATTTTAACCACAGGCATACATTGAGTATTTCGAGGATTAAAATTTTAGCCTAACAAAGAAATTGGACAAAAGGGGGCGTTTTGCAAAGGTCTCAAATCACTAAATGAACGGACGGATAGGTATATATGATGAATTCGTAAAAGTCGAATCCATCATGTTTTAGGTTTTAAGTCATGGTATTACAGATACTTAAAACGTTCGTAAAAGAAAAATTTTTACTTTTTACGAAACCGTCACTTTTCACAAAAACAATTTATATAATACTACATGTTGGAGGTAAAAGCCTATGAACGAGAAACGTGTTTTAAAAGAAAATTTAGTTGTCCCGCCTTGCAGGGAGGCCTGCCCAGCCGGAATTGATGTATCCCGATATATCCGGCGCATTCAAGAGGGCAAATTTGACGAGGCATTAGCCGTTATCCGGGAACGGATACCTTTTCCGGCAATTTGCGGATTTGCCTGCTACAGTCCTTGTGAGGCAAATTGTGGAAATCAGCAATTTGGCGAGCCTATTGCCATAAGAGCCTTGAAAAGGACGGCCGCGGAAAAGGGCGGTGAAATGTGGCTGAAAAATTTAACAATGGCTCCGGATACCGGCAAGCGAGTTGCCATTATTGGATCAGGCCCAAGCGGCCTCTCAGCGGCCTATTATCTGGCTATCCTTGGACACAAGGTAACCGTATTTGAGGCCCTCGACAAGGCAGGTGGGATGATGCGCGTTGGAATACCTGCTTATCGCCTTCCCAAAGATGCGCTTGACAAGGAAATCGATTATCTAAAAGAGATCGGCATTGAGATAAAAACGGGTCAACGTGTGGACTCGGTGGAGCAGCTTCTGAAAGACGGGTTTGATTCGGTTTATCTCGCCTGTGGAGCGCACCAGGGAGCAAAACTTGGGATTACGGGTGATGATCTGCCCGGCGTGGAGGACGGTATATCACTGCTCAGAAAAATTAATGAGGACCAAAAGGTAGACATCGGGGATCGAGTGGCAGTTATCGGTGGTGGTAATACAGCCGTAGATACAGCCCGAAGTGCAATACGTTTAGGCGCTAAAGAAGTCACCATAATCTACCGTCGTTCAAAGGCTGAAATGCCTGCCTATGAAGAAGAAATCGGCGCTGCCGTTATAGAAGGTGTAAAGATAGAGTTTCTCACAACACCGGTTAATGTCGCTCAAAAAAACGGCGCTCTGGAGGTTACTTTTACCCGGATGAAGCTTGGGAAACCTGATGCAAGTGGCCGGCCGGCCCCGATTGCGGAAGAAGGAAGTGAATTCAAAAAGGAGTTGGATACCTTAATCGCTGCCGTTGGACAGGCGCCCGTGGGAACCAAAACCATGGGAATCGCTTTATCAAAGGGTGACTATGTGGAAGCAAATCCGGAAACCCTCGCTACAGATAAAGAAGGCGTTTATGCCGGCGGCGATATTGTGAGTGGTCCTGCATCCATTATAGATGCAATTGCTCATGGAAGAAAAGCTGCGTCATCCATAGACAAATTCCTTGGAGGAAAAGGTCAAATCGATCAGGACCTTGCCCCTCCTGAAGAAGATGTCGTGGTAATGGACTACAAGGTTGATGATGAAAACCGTCAAACCATGCCCTGCATACCACTTTCCGAGCAAATTTCCTGCTTTGATTCTATTGAACTCGGATTAAATGAAGAATTATCAATAATAGAGGCGACCCGGTGCAGAGGTTGTGATACCAGGCAATTCGAGATTCAACTTTATGGCGATGGATGCAAGGAGTGTAAATATTGCGCGGAAGTATGCGATCTTAATGTATTTGGACCTGCCGATAAATTCAATGAAAAAGGTTACAGGCCTATGGAGGTTAAGCATCAAGAAAGATGCGTTGGCTGTGAATTGTGCTTTTATGCATGTCCCGACTTTTCAATAGATATAAAAGAAATAGCTTAACTTTTAAAAAAATAATTAAGGAGGCGTTGCACATGAAACGTTATTTAGAAACAGGCAATTTTGCCATTACAGAAGGGGCCATCATGGCAGGCTGTCGAGCTTTTGTGGGTTATCCGATTACACCGGCCACTGAAATCGCTGAAGCCATGTCTGTAAATCTGCCTCGCGTGGGTGGATATTATGTCCAGGTTGAAGACGAATGCGCTGCCATGCATCTTGCCATTGGAGCTGCCACCGGAGGTATGAAGGCAATGACAGCTACATCGGGCCCGGGTTTTATTCTATATGCAGATCCCTATGGATGGGCCATTGGTTGTGAAATACCCATCGTCGTGCTCAATTCTCAAAGAGTGGGTCCTGTTAGCGGGATTACCGGGGCTCCTGGCCAGGGAGAGTTCTATAATGCCCGTTATCCAACTCAGGGTGGTAATTATGAAACCATCGTTCTGGCGCCAAATAGCGCCCAGGAGGCAATGCTGCTTACCATTGAGGCATTTTATCTCTCGGAAAGATTCAGGACTCCTGTTACAGTATTAGCTGATCAGCTGATTACAGACGGTTTGGAGGATATCAGCGTTCCTGAAACTGACGAGGAAAAAGAAGCTATGGGGCTAAGATTTATGGAACGGAAAGTAAACACAGGTCCGGAGTTCTATCCACCGACGGATGAGATCGACATCCCTCCGGTTGTCCTGGGCAAAGAGACTAATGCATTATGTTCCGACTGGACTCCCACGGAAGAAGGTTATGATATAGAAACGGTGGAAGCTCATCATAAGCACTCTTACCGCATGATTTACAAGATTAGAAATCATAAGGATATTATCACCCGATACGAAACCCTGTTCCTGGATGACGATCCCGATATTATTGCTGTTGCCTTTGGGACCCCCTCCAGGACGGTCAAGACCGCTGTTAAAAAAGCCAGGGAAAAAGGACTTAAAATCGGCATGATCCGACCAATATCCTTATGGCCTTTTCCGGATGAACTGTTTCAAAAAAAGGCTATATATCTTTCGGTAGAACTGGATTATGACGGCCAGATGGTCCGCGAAGTGGAAAGAGCGGCGCCGACTGACAGTGAAGTTCACTTTTTTGGGAAATGCGGTGAGCTGCCGACTGTTGCTGAGTTACATGAAATTTTTGATAAACTCCTCAAAAATGAGCCTCTCAAACGTGAGGGATGGGAAAAGGAGGTGTGGTAAATGGATAAGCTTACAACTAAATATTTAAGGCCGAGAAAAATACCCAGCACAGCCTGTTCCGGCTGTGGTCTTGGACAAAGCCACAAAGCGCTTGTAAAAGCGCTTGATGATTTGGACTATGGGGTTAATGACATTATCTGGGGAACTTCCATTGGTTGTGCCGGGCGGCAGACGTTTGCCACATGGAAAGGCGATAATTTTGCCGGTACCCATGGCCGTGTATATGCCATAGCAAGAGGACTCAGGATAGCCCTGGCCCCGGAGAAAAAAATTGTATTATCCGTCGGTGATGGCGATGCTTTTGGCATCGGATTTAATCATCTTCTGCATTCTGCCAGGACAAACGCGCAGATGACGGTTTTGGTTTGCGACAACCTGGGCTATCAATCGACAGGAGGACAGTATGGCTGGACGACCCCTGATGGAATCGTAACAGACAGCAGCCCCTATGGCATGTTTGAGCCGAATTGGGTCCAACCTGAAATGGATGTGCTGAAAATACTGAAAGAAGCGGGAGCTACTTTTCTGGCAAGGCACGTCAGTATGGATGGCCGAGTTCTTGTTGATTCTTTGAAAAAAGCTGTTCAAAACAATGGGTTTTCACTTGTTCACACAGTTTTTCCATGTACGACAAACTTTGCTAAAAACGCGCTGGGTTCAAGGAATGCCGTTAATATCTTTAATTGGATAAAGAACCACGCTGCACCGTTGGGTGAAGAAACGGAAGACACCATCTGGAGAACCGGTATTTATCACGATGCAAGTAATTCCAGGCCTGAATTTTCACAAGCGCTCAAGGAAAAGGTGTCAGAGATTCAAAGGAGGTATCAAAATGAAGGAACGAATTGAAATATTGGCCAGCGGCTTCGGAGGCCAGGGCGTAGTCAGGTTGGGTCAAATTGTCGGTGTAGCGGCTGTAAACCAGGGGTTCAGGGTTACGATGCTGAAAAGCCATGGAACGGAACAAAGGGGCGGCTATGTAAGGACTCAGCTGGTTGTTTCATCAGAAGAAATTGACAGCCCTCTTGTGGAAGATCCTGATTATTTTTGCGCCATGTCTTCTGCTGCATATAAACAATTTGGGCATATGGTTACAGACGGGACTATCCTTTACGATCCCGCCATGGTCAAAATTGATGAAAGCAGAAAAATAAGGCAGATTGCCGTACCTGCCAAAGATACGGCGGTTGAAAAACTGGGCAGGCCAATCTATGCCAACATTGTCATGCTGGGCGCTCTTACCGGAGCGACTGCAGGTGATCTTGATAAGGAAAATATGCTTTCAACTATGCTGAGTATTATCCCAAAATTTAAAGAAGAAAATAAACGGGCATTTGAGATGGGTTTTGAGATGATTGGAAGCTAACTTTGGAAAGCTGAAAACCGATCTCATAGAGATTCAAAAGACTAAAAAAAGTTTAACTACAGATATCGTTAAATAAAGCTAACAGCTTAACGAGGTCTGATCTAAAGGAGACTGCAATGATAGAAAAGGTCATTAGTGATTTGATTGCTAAAGCTCGTGCCGCACAGAAACAGGTTGAAAATTATACCCAGGAGCAAATTGACGAGGTGTGTCTATCCGTGGGATGGCAGCTGTATAAGGATGATAACATTTCCGAATGTGCCAGAATTGCTGTAGAAGAAACCGGTATGGGCGTCTATGAAGACAAAATCAAGAAGCACAAAGTTAAGGTGGGCGGCGTTTGTCGAGATATATTGACAGCCAAAACCGTTGGGGTTATCGAACGAAATGAAGCTACCGGCATAACAAAATATGCAAAACCTGTTGGAGTAATCGGAGCTTTAACACCTGTCACCAATCCTACGGCAACCTGTGGGAGCAATGGTGTGGGCATTTTAAAGGGACGCAATGCCGTGATTTTTGCGCCTCATCCTCGGGCAAAGAAACCATGTAAGGTTGCGTGTGAATTCATGCGGGAAGGTCTCAAAAAAGTCGGAGCGCCCCTTGATCTGGTACAATACATTGAGGAACCTAGTATAGATATGAGTCAGGAATTGATGCGTCAGGTGGATCTTGTCGTAGCCACGGGCGGCGCTCCCATGGTCAAATCAGCGTATTCGAGCGGAACACCCGCCTATGGAGTCGGAGCAGGCAATCCCGTTATTATTGTTGCGGAAGATGCGGACCTTTCCGATGCCGCAGAGAAGATAACCATAAGCAAAACTTTTGATAATGCCACCTCATGCAGTTCAGACAACTCACTCATAATTCATGAAAGTGTTTTCGATAAAATGGTCGCTGAGCTTGAAAAGCAAGGGGGTTACCTGTGCATAGAGGATGAAAAAGCAAAACTTGAGAAATGGATGTGGACTCCAACTAAAAAGACAGGCCATTTAGCCTTGAATTTAAAAGTTGTTGCGGTTTCGGCAAAAAAAATAGCAAGCAATGCCGGAATTGAAGCGCCTGACAACACAAGGATGCTCATGGTCTTGGGCAAAAATCCTGGTGAGGGACGGTTTAGCGGTGAAAAGATTTCGCCGGTTATGGCTCTGTGGAAGTACAAAACAATTGATGAAGCCCTGGAAATGGTGAAAAAGATGCACGGGTATGCCGGGCTGGGACATTCCTGCGGTCTATATACTTTCAAGCAGGATTATATTCACAAGGCTGCTGCACAATTAAAAGTAAGCCGCGTTCTTGTTCGCCAGGCCCACGCACCTTCAGCAGGAGGCAATCTGTGGAACGGTTTGCCCTCAACGGTTTCCCTTGGATGCGGAACATGGGGCGGAAACGTAACCAATGAAAACATTCATTGGAAGCACTTTATTAATGTTACATGGTTGTCGGAGCCCATAGAACCTGCCCAGATAACCGATGAAGATATTTTCGGCAACCTCTGGACAAAATACGGAAAATAAACCGTCAATTCAGAGATCGGAGGTCAGAGATCAGAGGTCGGAGGTCAGAGGTCAGAGGTCAGAGATCGGAGGTTCAGATGTTCAGAGTTCAACTGTTAGGGCAGGTAAAATCTTTGATTTTAAATCTAATGCAAAATTTAATCGAGCCTTAAAATCAGCTGAGCGAGTTTGCACTGAGATTAAAAGCAAAAATATGAAAAAATCGTAAACCCTGAACCTCTGAACGGTGAACTATTATTCTTAAAGATATAATTACCTCAAAGGCGCAGAGGACGCAAAGAGATATTTTATGAAAAATATTTATGAACTTTGTGCTCTTTGCGCCTTTTTTGTTTAAATAAGGAGGAACTATGATCGATTTAAAAAACATACCATCGACTAAAGAAGACCTTGACTCCTATGATATAGAGAATATATTCCACTCCTGGTCATTTCAACCTCCGCAGGCGCCTTTGCGTGTGGTTTCTGCAAAAGGTACGCGGTTTACTACCGAGGACGGTAGAGAGCGGCTCGATTTCAGTTCCTGTTTTGTGAGCCATAACATCGGCCATCAAGACTCTCGTATCGTGGATGCAATCACTGAGCAAGCCAATACTCTTTGTTCATTTGCCCCAAGTCTTTCCACAAAACCTCGGGCGTTATTGGGAAAAATGCTTGAAGAGGTTACGCCCGGAGATCTTTCCAGGTCCTTTATTTCCCTTGGAGGCACAGAGGCAAACGAAGCTGCGATAAAAATTTGTCACCAGTATACAGGACGTCGAAAGATGCTGTCCAGATACCGTACATATCACGGCGGTACCGCAACTTCCATGAGCCTTTCAGCAGGAGACGCCCGTAGCTGGGCGCAGGTTTTGGGTGGAACTGGATTGGTACATGTCCCTCAGCCGTATTGTTATCGGTGCATGTTCGGAAAAAAGTATCCCGAGTGTGATCTCCGGTGTGTGAAATATGTAGATGAGGTAATTGAATTGGAGGGCGGCGGAGAAATGGTGGCTGGAATTATATTTGAACCGGTTACCGGAGCCAACGGTATCATTGTGCCTCCACCTGAATACTTCCCGCAGCTTAGAGAAATTTGTGACAAATGGGGAATCCTCATGATCGCCGATGAGGTTATGAGCGGATTCGGTCGAACAGGCAAATGGTTTGCCATGAACCACTGGAATGTTGTACCTGATATCATGACCATGGCCAAAGGGCTTTCCGGAGCCTATGTTCCCATAGGCGCTACCGTTGTCAGAAAACATATCGGAGATCGCTTCAAGGAACAATTTTTCAGCCACGGTGCAACCTATGCAGGACACGCCCTTGCTTGTGCAACGGCCATTGCGGTAATCCCTATCTATCAGGAAGACGGTCTCATCGAAAATTCCGAAAAGATGGGCAAATACCTTCTTGAAAAGTCAATGGAACTTATGGACAAACACCCCTGTGTTGGAGACGTGCGTGGGTTAGGGCTGTTTGTAGGGCTGGAATTGGTAAAAAATCGCAAAACCCGTGAACCGATTATACCTTTAGCCGCAAAGGTTCAAGCGGGAATGAATCCCAAACTTGAAGTGGCAAAAAAGCTTGCAGAATTGGGGATGATGGCCATGGCTGCAAATCCGGGTAATGTCATTGCCATGGCGCCACCGCTTATCGTTACCAGGGACGAGATCGATGAGGGAGTCGGCTTGATGGACAAAGCACTTGAAGTTGCCGATGTCTATGTGGAAGAATAGAGCTTGATATTTGGTATTAAGCGCTTCTGTATTTTATGTTTTTTATGATAAAAAATTTCACATGAGAACTATGCGCATAATCCCAATTGATTGAAAACCAATTGGGAGTTATTCGTTATTTGTTATAAGTTAATCGTTTAAAAGTAATAAAATCCGTTTTTATCTTTCATCAATCATAGATTTATATAGTGGAGCGATTAACAAATTCTGATAACGAATAACAATTAACAATTAACGCCAAATTGAGCATCATTTTCGCTCAATTAGGATCTAAGTTATTAGTTATTGGATGATGAAAATCGATCTTCAATAATCTTGGTGCCTTGGTGCCTTAGTGGCCTCCGGCTCGTGAGCCTACGCCTCGGAGAGCAAAGCACCTGAGTGGATATGGAAATTCAACAAAAATAGGAGGTAGGTTATGAGCAATCAAACCGATTTTATCAAGATAAAAAACTTTATCAACGGTGAGTGGGTAGAAGAAACCGGCGTGGAACATGCACCGCTATACAATCCTTCCACCGGTGAAGCCATAGGAGAAGTTCCTTTATCAACCCCTGAGATATCGAACGCTGCAGTAGAGTCTGCCTATGCTGCATATGATAGTTGGCAGCGACTGCCGATTTCAAAGCGAATAAACTATATTTTTGATATGCGCAAAGGTATGCAGGAAAACTCTGAAGAGCTGGCGGTCGCCATTGCCATTGATCAGGCCAAGCACATCAGTGAGGCCAGGGGAGAAGTCCAGAGGGTCATCGAGATCATCGAAATGGCCTGCAGCATTCCGGCTCTTATCCAGGGAGAGACTTTAGAAGGTATCGCCGGCAACATTAACGGCCGGGTGATTCGTCAGCCCCTGGGTGTATTCGGCGGTATCGCACCCTTTAACTTCCCGGCCCTTGTTTTTGGATGGTTTATTCCTTTTGCCATCGGTGTCGGCAATACGTTTGTCTTTAAACCCTCCACGCAGTCTCCGTACTTCATGCAGAAGATGGGGGATATATTTAATGCTATCGGACTGCCCAAAGGGGTTGTCAACATCGTTCACGGACATCGCACCGTGCCGCAAGTATGGTACGACCACCCAAAAGTTTCAGGGGTATGTCTGGTCGGATCAACGCCCACAGCCAAGAAGATAGCCGAAAGTTGCGGCAGAGGCGGCAAGAGAACCATGCTCTTAGGTGGCGCAAAGAACTTTCTTGTGGCCATGGAAGATCTACAGATGGACATATTTATCGAAAATTTCATCAATTCATGTTACGGCTCGGCCGGACAGCGCTGTCTGGCGGGTTCTATTGTGGCGGCGGTACCTGAGATTTACGATCATTTGATAGAGAAAATGGTTGAAGCCTCAAAAGGTGTTGTTGTAGGGGATGCTATGGATCCTGATGTTTACATGGGTCCGGTTATTTCAGCAGAGGCAAAGAAAAAAGTAGAAAAGTATATTGAAATCGGCATTGAGGGAGGCTCCAACCTTATTATGGACGGGAGAAACCCGAAAGTGCCGGAAAAAAACAAAAACGGCTATTTTGTAGGGCCGACCATTTTTACCGATGTGACTCCATGTAGAACCATCGCCCAGGAAGAAATTTTCGGACCGGTGGTATCTGTAATGAAGATCAGCGGTATTGACGATGCCTTACAGTTGATCAGAAATCAGGAGTTCGGAAACGGCGCCTGCATTTTTACACAGAACATGTATTATGCTGAAAAATTTATCGCCGAAGCAAATGTGGGCATGATAGGTGTTAATGTGGGGGTTCCTGCGCCGCATCCCTACCTGCCCTTTGGCGGTATAAAAGATTCTCATTTGGGCACCGACAAGGTTCAGGGCAAGGATGGAATCGATTTCTTTACACAAAACAAGATCGCAACCATACGTTTCGCACCGCCAACCGGACAATTTATTGGTGGAGAGGAGGGTGAAAAAGCGGTGCAAAAAGATGCAAAAGCCAAAGACGTAAGAAGCTGTGTGGCACAGTAATAATTTCAGATATGGTCAAATAGTTGAGTGGTTAAGTTGTTGAGTGGTCGAGATCGACGACTTAACGAGATCTGAAGATAGACAATACCTTTGAGAGGCTGTTCATTTAGTCTTGAAAAATCCCCGCATTGCGGGGGTCAGAGACAATTGGCTACTCCTGGAAAGAATGAACTCGGAATATCGAATTTATAAATCCCAAATTCCAAGCACCAAATTACAAATACCATGCCAAAGGCAGGCAAGAATTCCAAATTTCAATATCCAATGACCTAAACAGGTTTGGTTTTTCCTTCTTCAAGATCATAGCAGAGTTTGGAATTTTGAATTTCGGTCATTGTGATTTGTTTGATATTTGATATTTGTTATTTGGAATTTAATTTACGCCATTTGAGATAGATACACTTCTATGGGGTGAGACCAAAGCCGGGTTCTCCCTCCGGGGCAGAGCCCCTCTGGGGCGGAGCCTGAGCCTTGCTTGTCCCGTTTTCGGGGGATTCTTTATTTTCCACTCTCAACTGAAAAATAATCCCTTACCTTCGAAACAAAAAAATGCACATGTTCCACCATCAGCCTTTCCATCTCCTTCGTATTCCTTTCCTTCAATGCTTGAATAGTCTTTGGTACATGAACCGGCATGATCTGCGGAATATGAGAAATCAGACTTTGAATTCGGGTAAATTGATTTTGGATAATTGATAAAGATTTTTCCAGTAATCGATTATGAGCAGCCTGTCTAATGATTTCGTGAAACTTCGTGTCACAATCCATCATTTCAGAATTTTCATTATCTTTATTTTTAATTAGCCGGATTCTTTCGTTTAATCTTTCTAGTTCCTGGATATGCTCTTTTTTTACATTTTGAGCAGCCAATTGTGCAACACCCCGTTCCAATATCAATCTAAATCCAATCAATTCTTGAAAATCAACAAGATTAATGTCGGAAACACGGGCGCCTGCGTTGGGTATAATGGTGACCAGGTTTTCTTCAGAAAGACGAATTAGTGTTTCTCTAATGGGGGTTCTGCTGATCCCAAACTCCTCTGCTAATTTTTTCTCATTAAGCGGATGGCCCGGCCGGTAAGTTAAAGTAATAATCCTGTTTCTTAATATACCGATAATATCATTTCGCATTTTTGTTTTCCCATGTGTTACTA
>CAZLRK010000017.1:0-37553 GCA_964561845.1 uncultured Desulfobacterales bacterium
CGGTATTTTTGAAAAAATATGCATTTTTTTTGATCCTTATATCGGAATTCAAGAACAGCAATTTTAATTTTGATAGATTGCCAGATTGCATTGGCTTGGCGCAAGATGCTAATTGAATATCGATTTCCATGGTTAAAACCACTCCAATAATAAGGCATATTTCCCATAATTAAAATTACTGTAAAAATCATCTTATCATAAAATCTATAATTCACAAAACTTAGAAAAAAATTTAGAGTGATAATTAATATTTATACATATTATCTTTTAATTATATAATATATACATATAATTATAAATAATTTTATTGACATAATGCTCACAAAAAGATAATAGATAATTAATGATCAAATTAGTTGGTTAGCTTCGCATGTCCGAAGTAAATATCTGAACTTTTAAAATTAGCTATATATTCATCAGGTTGTAAAAAATCCAAAACGTAGAATTAATTCATTTTATAGCATTTTTACACAATAACTAAAATGATCAAAAATATACCATTAAAAATTGTCTCCGAAAACCTCGACTCCATCAAACGTATTCCTGATAAAAAACATATGCTTCCCCCATGGCTCTTTAAGCATCAGGAGCTTGTTAATGCGCTTGAAAATGCCGACCAGATCGATAAAAAAACCCTCATAAATATCCTAAACCGTATCCATTTTATGGATGGAAATATTCTGCTTCAATTAGGTCATCCCAAATACGATGACAGCATCCTTGTTCAAGCATATCCTGAGCCCTGCTTTAGCAATGAACTCACCTGCCGATATTCAGATGAAAATCTGTCTAATTTTAACATAGACACTTATCAATTTCAGCACATTATTATTGATGATGGCCAATTCATGATACTGGTCCCTGCAACAGTCAAAGAGACAAGCAAAGAAAAACTCAAGGTCAAATTACCCGATATAAGCTTTGCAATAGGTAAAAGAAAAGCCATGAGGTATGCCTGCAGAAATGTTACAGCGGAATTGAATCAAAGCGGGTTCATAGCCAAAGGTGTTATGTTGGATTTCAGCCCTCTCGGTTTTCGCGTCAAAGTTAAACCTGAATCGTCCAGTTCCTTTCACTGGTTCAATTCAAATGCATTGTCTATTATTCATTTGAAGCAGGGCAAACAGATTTTCTTCTCCGGTCCTTGTCAGTATATTCGACAAGAGAATAAACTACAGGACAAGGAAATTGTATTTGCACCTGTCGATGAAGAGATCAAGCGATTTGAAAAAAAACAAATGCGTAATCCTCGCCAGCATTTAGTGCCACCACCTGCTTTAATCTTCAACCATCCGCTACTGGGAAAGAGGGTCCAACTGAAGGTTTCAGATATCTCAACATCGGGATTTTCCATCCATGAAAAGGCAGATGAGGGAATTCTTATGCTGGGGATGATCATCCCGGAGTTGGCAATCAATTTTGCCGGTGCTTTGAGCATCAATTGTTCTGCCCAGGTAATCTACCGTTTGGAAGAGAATCAAAAAAAGGTTCACTGTGGTCTTGCAATTTTAGACATGGATATAAATACATACACCCGTTTCACTCACATTTTAAGCAATGCTCTGGATCCCAATGCCCATATATCCAGCGAAGTCGATATGGATGCTCTGTGGGAATTCTTTTTTGAATCAGGCTTTATCTATCCTAAGAAATATCGCCTTATCCATTCCCACCGAGAAGATTTAAAAGAAACTTACAGAAAACTCTATCAGGAACACCCGGAGATTGCAAAACATTTTACTTATCAGAAACACGGGCGCATATTCGGTCATATCTCTATGGTTAGGGCTTATGAAAAGGCATGGATGCTTCATCACTACGCCGCTAGGAATAGGGAAAGTAAGCGAGCAGGCTTACAAGTATTAAAACAAATCATAATCTACTTGAATGATATGCATCGCCTACCCTCTGCAAAAATGGATTATGCAATTAGCTATTTCCAGCCACAAAACAAGTTTTCCGATAGAGTTTTTGGTGGTTTCACCAGGGCTTTAAAGGACATGCGTGGCTCTTCTTTAGATCTATTTGCATATTTATCATACACAAGTCTGTCTCTGAACATCAATCTACCTGAGGGATGGTCGCTTAAGGAATCTTCAATGCATGATCTGTGGGAGCTGAGCCGATTCTATAATCATTTCTCAGGCGGTCTGCTTTTAGATGCACTGTGTCTGCGCCAGGAAGATTCCGACGATATAACTTTAGAAAAAGTCTATGGTCGACTCGGTTTTTTACGAAAACGGAAAGTATATTCTATATCCCATGACGGCGAGCTAAATGCAGTGCTGATTGTGAATCAATCAGACCTGGGAATCAATCTCTCTGAATTGTTGAACGGTATCAAGATTCTGGTAATAAATCCTGAAGGGCTACCCTGGAAAGTGTTGTCGGTTGTCCTTTCACAATTAACCGGTGTCTATAATACGGAAAGGGTTTCTGTTATGTTTTATCCTTTTGAATACGCAGAAGCTAATGATATTCCATATGAGAAAAAATATTACATGTGGGTTTTTAATGTCCAATATGGAAACGAATATATGGAATATATACAGAAGAAGTTAAAAATAAGCTATAAATAACACACACCTAAACCACTTCGGCTGTATTGCTTTCTCAAGGCTATTTTATTTTTCTCAGCATGTGTGCTCGGTATTTTGATGCCAATATTAAGCAAAATCTACTGAAAATCTGTCTTTTATCCTGTCCTCAAAATAAATGCCCTGTAAATCCATATAAAGGTTGTCATTTGATAAACTATCTTATATAGCCATTACATCCTTTAGTCTTCAAATTTATCGATTTAATAACAGTCAACGTGTTTAATAGAAATGAAAATAGCAGTAATTAATGTCTCCAGCATACTGACTTCGGACGGCTCGCGTCTCATTTCTGCATTACTGAAGCGAGCCAAACACGATGTTAAGAGCGTGTTCCTATCCAGATCAGAACCTCTTCTTTATGAACCGAATGAGCTTGAGTGGTTGGATGAGATACTTAAAGATAGAGATCTGATTATGATAGCCGTATATAGCAACTACGCTATTCGGGCTATACAGGTCACTGAATTTGTTCACAAGAAATATCCCGGCATGAAGGTAATCTGGGGAGGTCCTCATTGCATCTCCGTTCCCAAATTTGGCCTTCGTTACGCTGATGGTGTCTGTTTTTCCGAGGGTGACAAGGTTGTTGTTGATCTCGTAAACAAAATGGAAGCAGGTATTAATTATCTGGACACTCCTAACATGGCTTTTATTGTTAACGGATCTCAGATTATTAATGATGTTTTACCACCTTTTACTGATATAGACAGTCTTCCCTATTATGACTACGATTTGAAAGATCAATTTATTCTTGATCGAAAACTTTCGCAGATGACCAAGAAAAAGTTCCGGGAGCGTTGCGCGATGTACCCGTATTATATACCAATGTTATATTTCTTAACCTCGCGGGGTTGCCCTAATCAATGCTCTTATTGTAATAATTGTAGATACGTTGCAATGTTTGGTCGTAATACTATAAGATTTCATAGCAACGATCGCGTCATCGATGAACTTGAACATATCCTGGCACATTTTGATTTTATTAAACTTGTAGGTTTCGGAGATGACGACTTTTTCATGAGATCCGGCAAACAGATAGAAGATTTCGCCGAGAAATATAAAAAAAAGATAGGGCTCCCTTTTGGAATTGCCGTGAGTGCAAACACCTATCGCAGGGAAAAGATGGAAATATTGCTGGATGCCGGTTTAGATATCATCCAAATGGGAATACAGTCCGGAAGCCAGCGAATTCTTGATGGAGTTTATAACCGTAAGATAAAATTGTCGAAAAGCAAAAATGTTGTTCACCAAATTGAACCATACCATAAAACCCATGGTTTGCATCTTCTTCTAGATTTTATTATTGATAATCCATATGAAACCAGGGATGACATCATTGAGACATATCAATACCTTCTTGACTTGCCTCTGGAAGTTAGGATCAATTTATTTATTCTTGCTTTCTTTCCAGGTACGCCTATCTATGACAGAGCCCTCAAAGATGGTATCATTAAACCTTTTGATGAAAAGGCTTTTAGATTCTATATTAAAAGCCCAATTAAATACCAGAAGAACTATGAAATGTTTCTTGTTTTGCTGATTCGATACATAAGACGACAGCCGCAACCATGGTGTTACCTCCCAAAATTTGTATTGCGCGCACTGGCGAGTCTACCGATACGGTACATTTCATCTATCCTTCCCCAATCATTCTATACTATTCTGATTAAAATCGTCCAATAAGTATCTAAACTGCAAAATCCTAAATCGTTAAACCCTTCTTTGTCACTTTTTTGAATAGGGATTTAGATTGTTTCCAGTTTTTTTTGGAAATATTGAGGTTGAGTTGTTATTGACATATTAAAACAGTTATAGTTTTATTATGAATTATATAAAATTTATAATATTATCTTCCTGCAAGGACTTATTTATGCCTTCCATTAATGACTCTTTAAATAAAATTGATGAACCCCTATACAACAGCCGGATCATAAAAAATTATGTGGAATATGTGGAAAAATATCATCCCAATGTGGATATTGATTCTATTCTAAGCTATTCAGGAATCACCAACTATGAAATGGATGATCAAGGCCACTGGTTCACTCAGCGTCATGTAGATCGTTTCCACGAAATCATTATTCAAAAGATAGGAAACACGAACATCTCTCGTGAAGTTGGACGCTATGCTGCATCTTCCAAAGCTGCAGGAATCTTGAAGCAATACGCCCTATGATTTGTCAATCCTAAATTGGCCTATCGTATGCTGGAAAAGCAGGCCTCCATCTTAAGTCATGGCTTCAAGCTGAAAACTAAGATACTCACCGGAAATAAAATAGAAGTTGATGTCACCCCAAGACCTGGAGTTAATGAAAAGCCCTATCAATGTGAGAATAGAATAGGGACTCTTGAAGCTCTGGCAAAATTGTTCACTGAAAAATTTGCCAAGGTTGAGCATCCTTCATGTTTCCACAGAGGAGAAGACTACTGTCGTTACATAATTACATGGAACATACCTTCTTATCTTATCTGGAAGAAGATCGGCAATTATTCTCTTCTATTCAGCATTTTAGCTTCTCTGTCCCTTTTTTTTATTCTACCGACTATGTATTGGGTCATTCTTATTTTGCTCTGTATACTTTCCTTTCTGACACCTTCACTTTATTCACTGCATCTCAAGTGCAAAGAGCTATCCAAAACCGTTGAAACTCAGGGTGATTCAGCCAAGGGCCTTTTGGATGAGATGAACATCCGCTATAACAATGCATTGCTTATCCAGGAGGTTGGTCAGGCTACTTCTACAATAGTAGATATCGACAAGCTCATCAAGACTGTTATGGCTGTTATAAAGAGACGCATGGATTTTGATCGCGGGATGATCATGCTCACAGATAAAAACAAAACCCGCCTCATTTATTCAGCAGGCTATGGTTACAACAAGGAAAAAGCAGAACTTTTGCAGGGAGCCGAATTTCACCTTGATGACCCTGAATCCAAAGGTTTGTTTGTGTTGGCCTTTAAAGAGCAAAAACCATTTTTGGTGAATGATATTTCCGGAATTGAAAAACAATTCTCGAAAAAAAGTCAGGAATTAGTAAAAGAAATGGGGGTTCAGTCAGTTATTTGTGTGCCTATTGTTTATGAAAAAAAGTCTCTGGGCATTTTGGCCATAGATAATATCAAATCAAAAAGATCTCTTACCCAAAGCGATATAAATCTTTTAGTAGGGGTTGCCTCACAAACAGCTGTTAGCATTGTAAATGCCATGTCTTTTCAGAAGATTAGGGAGAGTGAGGAAAAATATCGTCTGCATTTTGAAAACGTATCAGATGTTATTTTCTCGATTGACCCGGAATTAAGGATTATCAGCATATCACCCTCAGTGGAAACGGTATTAGGATACAAGCCTGAGGAGCTAATAGGAAAGCATTTTCAAGATTTGAATGTCCTGGCACCTGAATATATAGAGATTGCCCTTACTGAAACGATGCGTGCATTTGCAGGGGAAAAGATTGATTCACCGGTGTTTGAATTCATTGCTAAAGATGGAACAATAAAGTTTGGTGAAGTCAATGGCACTCCATTGTTACATGACGGCAAAGCCATAGCATTAATAGCTGTTGCAAGAGATATTACCGACAAAAAGCTTGCTGAGAAGGCACTTCACAGAGAAAAGGAAAAGTTTCGGGTCCTGGTAGAAGAATCTCCCCTTGGTGTATCTATAGTCGGTAAAGACGGCCACTACAAATATATCAATCCCAGGTTCATTGAGCTCTTTGGTTATACCCAGGAAGATATTCCTACAGGGCGAAAATGGTTTAGAAAGGCTTTCCCTGATAGAGAATACAGGAATCAAGTGATTTCCACGTGGATCGCCGATAATGAGAAATCAAAAACCAGTGAGTTCAGGCCAAGGACATTTAATGTGAAATGCAAAGATGGTTTAAATAAAGTGATCCAATTTTTACCTGTGACGATGGAGACGGGCGACCAATTTGTCATTTATGAGGATATCACCGAACATGAGAAGCTTGAAGAACAACTGCGTCAAGCACAAAAAATGGAGGCTATAGGAAGGTTGGCCGGAGGGGTAGCGCACGACTTCAACAACTTGCTGACTGCAATAATAGGAAATGCTGATCTTACTTTGATGAGTCTTGATAAGGACAGCCCCCTGATAGAGAATATAGAAGAAATTAAAAAAACAGGACATCGTGCATCTTCCCTGACCCGCCAGCTTTTGGCTTTCAGCCGCAAGCAGGTACTTCAACCTAAGGTTATAGATCTCAATGAATTGATCATCGACCTTAAAAAGATGCTTAGGCGCTTAATCGGTGAGGATGTGAAGCTAGAAACGTTTATGGAACCGGACTTGGGATGGGTCAAGACAGATCCCGGGCAAATTGAGCAGGTATTATTGAACCTCGCAGTCAATGCTAGAGATGCCATGCCCCGTGGAGGAAAGTTAACCATTGAAACAACCAACGTGGATATATACGAAGGATATTCCCACAAACATGCCTTGCAAATGCGATACGGCCCCTATGTTGTGCTTGCAGTAAGTGATACAGGCATTGGAATGGACAAAGAAGTCCTGTCGCATATCTTTGAGCCCTTCTTTACCACTAAAGAAGTAGGAAAGGGTACGGGTTTGGGAATGGCCACAGTGTATGGAATAGTAAAGCAGAACAACGGCTATATCTGGGTTTACAGCGAGCCGAACCTGGGTACCACCTTTAAGATCTACTTGCCAAAAATTAAAGAGAAATTTGAATCAAAACAAAAGGAACATATCCCCAAGAGAGTACTCATTGGATCAGAGACCATCTTGATGGTGGAAGACAATGATGAAGTTCGGAATCTCATAAAAAATATTCTCCAGAGATATGGCTACAAACTCCTCAAAGCTGAAAACGGAAAAGAAGCTTTAAGGATCAGCCGGCAACACCAGCACCCTATCCACTTGATGCTGACCGATGTGGTAATGCCGGGAATGAACGGTCGTGAGTTATCAGAACGCATACAATCACAACGACCTGAAATCAAGGTTCTTTACATGTCTGGGCATACTGGGGATGCTATCGTTCATCACGGAGTTTTAGCACCAGGGGTTAACTTTATCCAAAAGCCCTTCACATCTGAAAAATTAGCCGGTATGATCCGTAAAGTGCTTGATGAAAAATAGATCAAAAGATTTAAGGAATAAAGAAGAATAATGATGACAAAAATCTTAGTTGTGGACGATGAAGAGCCCATTCGGCGTCTGTTAAACCGTCTTATGGACATGAAAGGATACCAATGCTCCTCAGCCTCCAATGCAGCAGAAGCCCGTAATTGCATAAAAAACGAAAATTTTGATCTGATCCTTTGTGATCTGAACATGCCAGGTGAGCATGGATTGGACCTCATCCGATATACCCTGTCCGAATATCCGGAAACAGCCGTAGTCATGATAACAGCAGTTGATGATCAGGAAACTGCGGAAACAGCTTTAAAAATAGGAGCCTATGGCTACATCATTAAGCCCTTTGAACCCAATGAAGTGTTAATTAATGTTGTCAACGCTTTACGCCGGCGAAAACTGGAAATTGATAATCGAGAACATCGTGAAAACCTGGAACAAACTGTTGCCAGACGCACTTCCGAGCTGCAAAAAACATTGGAAAAGCTGCAAAGAACAATGGAAGGGATCATTCAAACCATGGCATTGACAGTTGAAACTAGGGATCCATATACAGCCGGCCACCAAAAACGGGCAGCAGATTTGGCTTGTGCCATAGCCAAGGAATCAGAACTTTCAGAAGACCAAATATTTGGAATCCGGATGGCAGGAGAAATCCATGATGTTGGCAAGATATCTGTACCGGCAGAGATTCTTAGCAAACCGAGCCAATTGTCCGAAATTGAATTTGGCCTAATAAAAACACATCCTCAAGTAGGTTTCGATATCTTGAAAGGGATCGAATTTCCATGGCCAATTGCTCAAATGGTGCTTCAGCATCATGAAAATATAAATGGTTCCGGATATCCTCAAGGTCTATCAGGAGAAGAGATTACCCCGGAAGCACGAATATTGGCGGTGGCAGACGTTGTTGAGGCGATCTCCTCCCATCGACCCTATAGGCCCGCTCTTGGCATTGATAAAGCCTTGGAACAAATCTTAAAAAATAGGGAAATTCTTTACGATCCTAATGTAGTAGATGTTTGCTTGAAGCTTTTCTCTGAAAAAAGATTTGCTTTTAAGTAACTGAAAGAGGCTTTACCCCTTTACATAGTATCAAAGGTGTGTATGTAAACCGTCTGGGATCCAAAAAGAATCTTTTAAAATCTCCAAAAAAAGCATCATGACCGCCAGGATATTCTGCAAATAATCCCTCAGTTTTCAGAGAAACTACTTCCATCTTTTTAATCCAGTTAAAAATATCTTTATCCCTTACTTTTCCATAAATCAGATGATGTGCCACAAGATTGAGCTTGATATTCTCATAATCCAGATCATAGAGATAAGAATACAATTTTCGACCGGCAAAGGGATCAAAATTCAATTTCTGTTCAAATATTTTGGTGATCATAGAAAAGACTTTTTCCATTTTAGCAGGCAATTCATAGTGGTTTAGACAGTTATGGTCAAGATCAAGCAAACAGAGATGACCATTCGGTTTTAAACAGTCCGTCAGATTTCTGACGATTATAGGGCTTTCCGCACGGTTGTACTCCAAGACAAAACGAGCCCAGATGAAATCAAACCTACCCATACTCTCCAAGGGATATCTTAGATCATGGATTTTAAAATCAATGCCCTCTCGCCCGTAGTGCTCCCTGGCATGGCATATTCTTTCCTCAGAATAATCAACTCCCAATATTGTCCCTCCAGGCTGAACCATTTCATAAAGAATTGAAGTGATCATGCCCGGCCCGCATCCCGCATCGAGTACCCGCTGCCCAGGTTTCAGTCCGCACCATAGAGCTTGCTCCCGAACCGCTTCCGGTTCGGTCTTAACCTCGAGGCGAATAGCCTCTTCCACATTTTCCATCAAATATGAATTTGAGAGTGTCATAGTAGTTGGGCTTTAATATATATGGTTTTAAAAGTTCAAAATGAGACCATGTTAAGTATAACCTGAATCTTGCGGCGACTATACACAAAATATTATGCCATGGCAAACAAATCTGCACTCTTTATCTCTTTTTATATACAGAATCTGTAACCGTTCACCGTTTAGATGTTCAGGGTTCAGGGTTAGTTTTCTACCTTGAGCTGACTCCAATACCGGAGAAGAAAGGATATCGATCCGAAATACGGGGTTTCAGTTCGGAATTCATGAACATTAGGAGAAAAAATTGCGCACTTCAAAAAATAAACCAAAGGTCTTGATTTATGCACTATGACCGAATTATAGTAAAAATGTAGAGAATTTCGTCAAACCGATAACCTTTGAACGGTTCACCCAGTTAAATAGGGTTCCCTTTGGGAAATTTAACAGGGGTGAACCTTGAACCCCTGAACGGTTACTATAATTTTTATCCTACACCCTATTCTTGATCCTACTACTGTATGCAAAAAAACTATGATGTAATTATTATCGGCGGAGGAATTCAGGGTTTATCGCTTGCCTACAACCTTGCTAAAAAAGGTTTACTTAATGTAGCTGTTTTTGAAAAAAGCTATTTAGGGAGTGGAGCCAGTAGCCGAAACGGAGAAATGGTTCGATCGGCCTTTGCTTCCGGGGAATGGATCCGCCTTTTTAACAAGAGTCTTAAAATATGGGAAACTCTTTCGCATGAAATCGATTTTAATGTTATGTTTACCCGCCGTGGCTATCTGATCCTGGCTTCCTCACCTGAAAAATTGGAGGCATGCCGGACCAATGTGAAACAACAAAATAAGTTGGGTGTGGATACATACCTGCTTACCGGTGAAGAAGTAAAAAAACTGGTTCCGGCACTCAATCCGTGTATGGCAGCCGGCGGTATTTTTCACCCAAAAGGAGGATTTGCCAGGCACGATGCTGCGGTATGGGGTTATGCGCGTGCCGCCCGGCGTTTGAAAGTGGACATTTTTCCTTATACGGAAGTAACCGGTATTATAGTCAAATCAGGGGCTGTTAAAGGAGTCGGGACATCTCAAGGAAATATAGAAACACGCATTGTGGTTAATGCCGCAGGCGCACATGCCGGACGGGTGGCAGGCATGGTTGGCCTAAAGCTGCCTTTGGAAATTCACCGCCTGGAAATGATTGTTACCGAACCTATTAAACCCTTTCTAAGGCCTGCGGTTTCATCACAAGACACACTGAGCTACATGCACCAAACCACTCGCGGCGAGTTTGTAGGTGGCGCTGAAGTGAAAAACCTTGCCCCTTTTACAAGTCTGAAGAGCACTCGGGAGGCCGTTCAGGATATGGCTTGCAAGTTTACACATCTTTTCCCGGGTTTATCAGGCGTAAGGCTTATGAGACAGTGGGCTGGTATCGTCAGTAAGACTCCGGATAGAGCTGCTTTGTTAGGGCCCGTAAAAGATATCGAAGGATTCATCCTGTCCGCCGGATGGGGGGGATATGGATTCATGGGCGCTCCGGTCGGAGGAAAGCTTATGGCCGAATTTATACTCAGTGGCGAGGTTCCCCCGGAAATTAAGCCCTTTAACCTGGAAAGATTCAAAACCGGCAAACTGATTATCGAGCCATCGCTCATCGGTCAAGCTAAAATAAAAACCACAACTAATAAATGTGGATCTTCTCCAATTTAGTTGGTAAATTAAGAAAATAATAAAAGATAAAAATAATAATCTCGAGCAGTTAAATATTAATAATGTAACGTGTCAATTACCATGGGAGCCCAATGGTGATAAAATAGAAAATCTCTGACTGTTTGAGTGTGTTAGAGAGCCTTGAGAAAAAACAGGAATCAAGGCGATCTTTTTTATTAATTGATGATACCCGGCTAAATTAATAAGTGTTTTTAATGTCAGCTGCTGTTTTTTCTTTAGGCTCTCTTACGCACGAGTTTCAGATATTTTATATTTTATTATCATTGGGCGAAGATGTTACTTAATAATTAATAATCCCTTTTACACCAATTAAATTGGAGAAGACCCATAAATGTTAGACGAAAAATATGTTGATTTTTTATATAGGTTTATCTATATATATCTTTAGTTAAAGGAGAAAAATAAGCTATGAATCCATCAAGCCTATTAAAAGATAAAATAATTTTGGTAGTGGACGACGAGGCCGACGTGCTTGATACCGTAGAAGAACTATTAGATATGTGCCTTATAACTAAAGCAAAAGATTACGAAACGGCCCGGCAATACCTAATAAGTTATACATACGATATTGTCATTCTGGACATTATGGGAGTTAACGGCTTCGAATTATTAAAAACTTCAGTAAAAAGAGGTTTTCCAACTGTTATGCTCACAGCCTATGCTCTCACTCCTGAGGCATTGGAAAAATCAATAAAACTTGGTGCTGTTTCTTTTTTGCCAAAAGAAAAAATGATGGAACTTGAAGATTTCTTAGAGGATGTTGTTCTGGAGGGCGGAAAACCCGTCTGGGAAAAAATATTTAATAAACTTGGAGCTATTTTTAATAAACGCTTTGGAGCGGACTGGAAAGAGAGAAACAAATTTTTCAAAGAATTCGAGCAAGCCATGAAAAATAGCGAAAAGAATAAATCCTGACCAACCACACTAAACAATTTTTTCAGCAATAACCAGTCTATCCCCCCAGATAAGCCTCTTTTACCTTAGGGTCATCAAGGAGATCTCTTGCTGAACCTTCAAGTACTATTGCACCCGTCTCAAGTACAAAAGCCTGATAAGCAACATTAAGGGCCGCCTTGGCATTCTGTTCTACGAGTAAAATCGTGGTACCTGTCATATTCAGTTGTTTAATGACATCAAATATCTCTCTAACGATTAGCGGTGCAAGTCCCATGGAAGGTTCATCCAGAAGAAGAAGTTCGGGTTTGCCCATTAGAGCTCGAGCAATGGCTAACATTTGCTGTTCACCACCTGAAAGTGTGCCGGCAAGCTGTTTAGAGCGTTTCTCCAGTATAGGAAACATCTGATAGATATTTTCAATTCTTTCATCTATCTCATGTCGGTTTTTCCGCTTAAAATAGAGGTAAGCACCAAGGTGAATATTATCCTGGACCGTTAGATGGGCAAAAAGCTGTCTTCCTTCCGGTACCTGTGAAATACCGAGACCCACAATTTTATTGGCGGGAAGTCCGGCTATATCTTTTTCTTTATAAAGAATGCGACCGTCTTGAGACTTAATCAGACCTGAGATGGACTTTAAAAGTGTGGACTTACCGGCTCCGTTTGCGCCGATTATGGAGACCACCTTTCCCCTGGGCACATTTATAGAAACACCTTTAAGGGCAGAAATACTATCATAATAAGCACTTAATCCTTCAACCTTAAGCATTGTCGTTCTCGCCGCCTCCTAAATATGCCTCAATTACTTTTGGATTATTCTGAATCTCATCTGGTGACCCTTCGGCAATCTTTTCTCCGTAGTTCAGAACCATAATCTCATCTGAGATATTCATGACAACCTTCATATCATGTTCCACCAATAAAACAGTAATCCCTTTCTCTTTAATGGATTTAATCAGTGAAGACGCCACTATAGTCTCGGTTTCATTGAGACCGGCAGCCGGTTCGTCCAGACAAACCAGCTCCGGCTCAGTAGCTAATGCCCGACCGATTTCCAGAACTTTCCTCTCTCCCAGGGGCAAACTATCGGCAGATTCTTTGAATTTTTCCTCCAGACCGATAAACTTAAGGATATCCATAGCCCTTTCCTGTATCTGCTTTTCTTTCCGTCTTACCTGCGGTGTTTGAAAACCGGTGGCCATAAAGGATGACCGCGTCCTTGTATGGCAACCAACCATAACGTTTTCTAGCACCGTCATATTGGTAAACAGCTCTACCGTCTGGAAAGTACGTGAAATTCCCAGGTCTGCAATTTTATAAGCCTTAAGATGTTCGATGGGCTGGCCATTGAATTGCACAGTCCCTTCTGTTGGCGGAAAAGACCCTGTAATAACATTAAAAAGGGTGGTCTTACCGGCACCATTGGGTCCTATAATTGCCTTAATCACCCCCCTTTTGACCTGAAAATTGAGGTTAATAATGGCCATTAGCCCGCCAAAAGCCATTAATAGATCCTCTATTTCAAGAATATTTTTGTTTCCCTCATTCACCTGATATCTATCTCCTGAACCAGCCTTTTACAATCCCTGGAACACCTACAAGCCCATGGGGCAAAAAGATTGTAACTAAAAGCAAAATGGCGCCATACACGATGATCTCATATTCCTCGAAATAATGCAGCCATTCAAAGCTTAAAAAGGTAATCAAAATAGCCCCTATGATGGCGCCCCAGATCTCATGCATGCCGCCCAACGCGATCATAATCAAAAGCTTGATGGAAAAAAACAGATCAAAAGTAGACGGATTAATAAAATTCATATAATGGGCATACAGACTTCCGGCTATTGATGCCAGAATTGCCGAGTATATAAAAACAATTATTTTGTATCTGGAAATATCCACTCCCATGGCATTGGCGGCGGATTCGCTCACATGGATTGCCCTTAAGGCACGCCCTGTACGTGACTGAAGGACATTGATGGTAAAGATAAAGGCGACAAATACAATAGCCCAAACAAGATAATAATACTTTTCAATAGAATCAAACTCAAATCCAAACAAGCTTAAACCCGGAATGCCAATCATGCCGTCCGGCCCACCCGTCCATTCCGTCTCCTCATTGAAAATAATAAAAATAATAATCCCAAAAGCAAGTGTAGCCATGGCTAGATAATGGCCTCTTAGTTTAAGGGAAGGAGCGCCCACCAAAAGGGCCACAAAGGCGGCAATAACTGCACCGATAAGCATGCAAGCCCATGGATTCAAACCGTAAGTCGCCGTCAGGATACCGGATATATAGGCTCCAATACCAAAAAAGGCTGCCTGGCCTAGTGAAATCTGGCCTCCGTAACCCATCAATATACTGAGTCCAATGGTAATCAGACAGTAAATCCCGGCAAAGATCATTATGTCCGGATAGTTTTCAATGAAGGAAATTTTGTTGGTAATCCAGGGAAAAATAATAATTATAGCAGCAAATATTACGATGGGGAGTTTACGGATTTTTAACATATCTAAAACCTTTTGAACTTGCTGATTTCAACACTGCCCAGAAGTCCGCTGGGTTTAATAAATAAAACGGCTAAAAGCACGATTAATGCATAGGCATCCTTGTATCCTGATGAAAGAAGCCCTGCCCCAAAGGATTCGATAGTTCCCATGATCAATCCTCCCAGGATAGCGCCTGGAAAACTGCCAAGCCCTCCCAGTACGACGGCGCCGAATCCCTTTACGGCAAGCATAGCCCCGCGATCATACTCCATAAGGGCTATTGGGGTTAATGTAATGCCCGCAACAGCACCGATTGCGGCTGAAAGCGCAAAAGACAACAGTATCATCCTCTTTACATTGATGCCGACCAGGCTGGCTGCATCGACATTGTCGGCGCAGGCGCTCATTGCCTTGCCAATAATGGTCTTTTCAAAGAAGAAGGTCAGCGCAATAACAGTAATAATTAAAAATCCGATAACCCAGAAATACTGGGGTTGAATCACGGCGCCCAATACGACAATGGGATTACGACCGGAAAAGGCAGGTAAATCAAGCGGATCCTTGCCCCAGATAAACATGGCCGTACCCTTGATTATAAAGGAAGCTGCAATAGTTGCAATTATTAGAGTAAGTACCGAAGGTTCTCGGATGGGGTGGATGGCCAGCCGGTCGAGAAGCATCCCAACCAGGGTGACGATAATAACAGTAGCAGGAAATGCCAGATAAATTGGAAGTCCCATGACATGCAATGAGACCATGACCAGGCCACCCAGCATGACAAACTCGCCCTGGGCCAGATTGATTATTTCGGTTACATTGTAAATGATGTTAAATCCGATGGCTACCATGGAATAGATGCTTCCCACGGTAAGCCCGGTGATAAGATATTGGAAAAGTTGACCTGCAAAGGTGATTTGTTCCATATGTCTATATTTAATGCAAAATGAGGGTGGTGAAGACACCACCCTCATTTTCAAAGGTCTCTTTCAGTTTAGCGTTTTAGTTAACATTTATTACCCTAATTGAGCGAAAATAATGCCCAATTGGGTGTTAATTGTCAATTAACCAATTCAGCCGTCGTAGCCTAGGCTACTATGGCGAAGTCGGCTAACAAACAACGAATAACTCCCAATTGTTTTTTTCTCAATTGGGGTATTAGTCTGCCAATGCCCAGTCACCATCTTTAACAACGACCATATTAAAAGCTTCTTTTGTCAGGCCGTTGTGATCGCTCGGTGAGAAATTAAAGACACCATGTTGGCCAACAAAATATTTGGTATTTTCAATGTGATCTCTAATGGCTGCCTTGTCACAACCAACAGCTTTAAGTGCTTTTACAGCCAAGTTCAATGCATCCCAGGCATGTCCGCCAAAAGAGGATAAAGGCTCATTGTATTTCGCCCCGTAATCCTTTAGATATTTCATAGCCACAGTCTTTTGTGATGATGCCGGCAGCAGTTCAGCAATGTTGCAGCCTCCCAGTGGACAGTAAACACCCTCTGCAGCACCCGCTGCCAGTTCGATGTTCTTTCGGCTTCCAAAGCCATGGCTCTGATAAAAGGGAATAGCTGCCATACCCAGATCTCTCCAGTTACGAAGCACCGTAACCTGGGTTGGGCCAATGGACCAATTGACAATGGCCTGAGGTGCTTTCCCCTTGATCTTTGTCAGCTGGGCAGTCATGTCGGTGTCCTTTGGACCGTACTTTTCATCGGCAACAATGTTCATTCCATATTCCGGGGCAAATTTGATCAGCTGTCCGCGTCCGCTTGCTCCAAACCCCGAGGTCACACTCATAATAGCAATTTGATTGATGCCACGTCCTTTTAGGTGGGAGTAAACAGCTTCAACCGCCATACTGTCGGACTGGGGTACTTTAAAAACCCATTTATACGGTTTGCCTGTCTTTTCATTGTGAACAATTTTATAACTTGCAGCACAGGAGACATTCGGCATTTTATACTTTTCAAAAACAGGTATAACAGCCATTGATAATCCGCTCAATGAAGGGCCGATCACAACACATACTTTATCCTGAGTGATGAGTTTTTTCACGGCAAGGTTACATTTGGTGGCATCTCCTTCATCGTCATAAACAATAAGTTTTAACTTTTGCCCATTGATGCCGCCTGCATTATTGATTTGTTCAGCTATCATCTCAGCGGTCTTCTTTTCAGGATCTCCCAAAAAGGATGCCCTGCCGGTAGCGGAAAGAACAGCCCCTACTTTATAATCCGCCATTGCCGAACCTACTAAAATTCCAATGCCAAATAGACAGATCGTTGTAATAATTGTCAATTTTCTAAGTTTCATACCCTTCCTCCTTTTCAATGATTTGTCCTTATTATTAAAGCCCATTCCTTTGTCAACACTTACTAAAAAAGCTATATTACAGCTACATGTTTCTTTAGTCAAGAGAAAAAATACTTATTATAAAATTCAAGGTATTTCCGAAATAGTTAATCGTTATTTGTTATTGATATAGCGAATTTTGCCTTCACGGCCCGTTCATTAGCGGACAAATCACGCCCGAGGCGTGACTCCTTAGCACAATAAAACACTTAACGTCGGTTATTGAAGATAGATTTTCATCACCCTATTAACGAATAACAAATAACCAATAACTTAGAGTCCATAGTCCTCATGCGAAATTTTTTTCACAAAAAGCATAAATTCCAGAAATAATAAACTAATAAATGTGTTACGCTCCGGTCCAATAACCCTTCGGATCAAATTGGCTGAGCATGTCCAGCTCTTCTTTAGTGGGTACCGGAGTTTGGGCTATATCATCTGCGATTCTAAGCGGCCAGTCGGTATTTGATTGAACTTCCTCAACAGTTACACCGGGATGGATTGAGGTAAGCACCATCTCCATAGTATCCGAATCAAAACTAAGAATACCGAGAGTAGTGATGACCGTTGATGGACCGCCCCGCGGAAGGCCTACCTTTTTACGCCATCCAGGTCCGTCACCATAGCCGGGAGAAGTAATATAATCCACATTGGGGACAAAACGACGCTTTTCATGGGTCATAATGATGATATGCCTTTTTGCAAGACAGGCCAGGTCGCAAGCCCCGCCGCTGCCCGGTAACCTGGTCTCTGTTTTTTCTATCCCGCCGATATAACTTGTATTTAAATTTCCAAATCGATCTATCTGTGCACCGCCGATAAAGCTGACATCAACCAATCCTTGCTGAAGCAGTCCCATCATATGGGAAGTGTCAGCCAGCCATTGAGCGCGAAAAAGGTTAGGCAGGTCACCCATTGTCATAATAGGTTCGGGGCTAATTGTGTCACGAATGATACCTAGTTCATATATACCTATAGTGTCAGGAGCATGCGTACTCTTAGCTAACAAATAGCCTAACAAGGGAAGACGCATCCCCACAAACACAACCTCCCCGTTTCCGATTTCTCGAGCGGCGGCAGTCACCATAAGTTGAGCCAAAGTGTAATCGGAACTTTCAGTAGCCAAAATCCACCACCTCCGACAGAGCATGATTTTTTAAAGCCAGTTCGGCAACTTTCTCATTTCCAAGCAAATTTAAATAATCCCCGCTGCTATTTACGGAATCGATCCAACGGGTGCGCCAATTAGTAAAAACCTGCTGTGTTCTGCTATCTTTGCGGTAATCAATAAACGCCTGGTGATCTCGATTATAGTAGCCGGGAACAGGAGAAGGATGGGCTCCAAATGGCGCATGTACTACTGCGCTGACCCTGAAGCCTGGTGTAACAACCCGATTTGGGTCGCTGTGAATGATCTCCGGGTGAACAATATCTTCGGCAGTGATGATGATATGACGGCTTGCCAGACAGGCTTCATGGGTTATTCCAAGATTGCCCCAGGCGTGGGCATTGCCATATTCATCTGCGCGTTGGACATGAATAATCGTTACATCCGGGTTGATGGCCGCCACAGCTATCAAAGTATCGCCCGTAAAGGGACAAGTTATCGTTTTAATATTTGTGTTGGTTTTAAAAAGATCACTGCCTAGCGCTGTACGGGCGGGCATAAAAGAAACTCCCATGGCGCCGGCCTGCAGCGCCATGGACAATGTTAGATTGGAATGGTCTTCCATTTCAATGGTGTTATTTTCAACGACATTGCGAAAATTATAACATGAGCCGGTGATGACATTGCCCACCCAGGCCGCCCGAATTTTACTAACACAACCGCCACCGATGATTTGATCAAACAAAATGTCGGAAATCGGGCCAATTAGTGTCAGGTGGCGTTTCCGCTGACGAATCAGTTCGTGCCCGGCAGCAAAGGGAATCAACGTTTCCTGGCAGGTTCCCATTGCCACCTCGCTGCCATCGATTACAAAACGGTTTATGGCTTCATGCAGACTGAAAAGCTTGGATTCAGGCAACTTAGGCAAACCTCCACTCTCAGGATAAATATTAGCAACTTCTCAAAAAGTTATGATAAGCGCCACGGTGTCCGGTGATCGGTTATCAGTGATCGGTTATCAGTGAACGGTAATCGGTTATTGGTTGCTATATTGAGTACAGAAGCTATTAGTCCCACCGAAGAAGGGATTAATCATTGAAATCAACATTCCTCCGACCGAAGCATAGCGTTTCAGACAGCCACCGATTACTTATTACCGATCACCTGATTACTCCAACATTTCGATCCATAAACTAATAAATGCGACCATTACTTCTTGAGAAGTGCCACTTCATTTAAAAGCCCCGACTATTCAAGCGCATTCAGCGTCAATGTTATCGGCCTGTCTTCCTCACTTTCTCCGTCAAAACGAATAGGCCCCGGCTTTCTATAGTTATCCTCTCCAGGTAACGCCGCAAGCCATTTCTCTCTTAATTCTTTCACAACTCTAAAAGATATTGAGTTTACATCCACCACACTTTTTTCCAACACAAGCGCTAATTTACCTTTTCTTTCTTCAAGGTGCATGAGGGGTGCAATGGGAATGCCAATGGGTTCCCATTCGGAAATATCCATTTCTAAGTTCTTAATACTTGCCATCTGACCTGTTGCCCCATTGGCTATCAGACTAAAAACGGTTAAACCCAGGTTGTAAGTATATATACAGTCAAATCTTGTCGGATCGTTTCCCCTGCCATCGTAGCCGTAAAAATGGGTCTGAGTTTTAAACTTCGGCACCGACCTATTGTAAATTTTTTCAACTGAAGACGGCATGTCTTCATTTTCAGAGATAATTCCTTCAGTTACCAACTCCTGCTTGAGCGTTTTCACAGATATTATGGACTCTTTTATCAATAAAATATCATCATCATAGTTCTTGAACAGAGCAGGTCCAAAAAAATCAGGATCAAGACCTTCCTTTTCAAGTATTTTTTGATAAAAAGATTTCTCTATTCCGATCTTGTAAATCCCTTTTTCCCTTAAAATGTTGAGATAGTCATTAACCAACCCCATTATGACCTTGTCAGTCTCTACCTGAGAAAACTGGAAATTTCCATGACTGTCTCTTTCCATGAGAATCCCTTCCTGGAAAAATTCAGGTATATCACTAAACAGGTCATTATCCCGTTCATTCCAAATTTTAAAAGATGCATCTTCACGTGAATGCCTGGCAAGCCTCCTCAAATATTCAAGCTTATCGTCAAGAAGAGGAAAATCAGAATGGAAATCCGTATCATGGGTTTCATTATATTCAGCAATAATTGTATTCAACTTTAAAATAAAAACCTGTATCTCATTGATAAACTCAAGAACACCTTCCGGAATAACCATAACACCGTAGTTTTTTCCTTTTGAGGCCCTTCTCACAACACCGTCACAGATCACACGGGAAAGATGCCGCAAGGTCATACCGTACGCATTATAATCTATTGTTTTTTCTTTTTCAGCTTTTTCCACTCTTGCTTTATCCGTATAATCCGCAAGATCCTCGCCGATCAAGGTTAAATTTGCATGAGTCTGCAAGGCAACTTCAAGAGCCAGGTGGCTTGCAACTCTTCCCATAACCTTGCAGATATGCCAGTATTTAACATCAGAGCTGCTGTCTGTACAAAGGTTGCTTATTTCATTGGCAAAGGCCCTGGCGGCAGTATGAAAACCAAAAGACATTGCACATAAAACATTTCCGGCTGAATCTCTTACCTGAATATCACCATCAATGGTCTTGGGAACTCCTATTATCTGGACTCCATCTTCATACAATTCCTGTGCCAAAAAAGCTGCATTAGTGTTTGAATCATCTCCCCCAACTACAACAAGAGCATCCAGGGCAAGTTTTTTGCATGTCTCCTTTGACATAGTCAGCTTTTCTTTGGTATCAATTTTCGTCCTGCCTGTTTTGATCATGGAAAAACCACCGATATTTCTATGCGCATCAATGATATTGTCATTTAATTCAATCGTTTCATTCTCAATTATTCCATCCGGTCCAAGTAAAAATCCATATATCTTTGTTTCCGGATTAGCCTTTTTTGCAGCATCATAGATTCCAGCAATAACATTATGTCCACCTGGAGCAGGACCACCTGAAAATACAATGCCGATGTTTCTTGTTTTACAGTATCGTTTTTTAAAAGCTTCATCAGGAGAGCCAACACCCACAATATTCTGCACTTTATTATTTATAATACTTGGCAATTGCCCTTTTGCTTCTTTATCGATACTAAACATATAATCGTCATTTTCTTTCAAACCGGTATAGGGGTTTGAAAAAATATCACATTTAAAAGGAATGTAACTTCTCCTATCGATAAGCTCCCGGTTAACATTACCTGTTACTTCCTGAACCACAGTGTTTTTTAGAAGATCTTCAATATTGATTTTTTCTTCTCCTGTCATAGATGGCCTCCATTATTTTTAGTATTAATTTAGCCTTCTAAAAACAATGAGAATTAGCAAGCTTCAAAGGTTGTTTAATTTTTAATCGTGTAACTGTCTGAGCGTATTAGCGAGAGTTAAGAAAGAACAGGGGCTTGCATTACGTGTTTTAATGGCTAATCGGCATTTATAGATTAACTGTTTTATTAAAAAACATGCACTGTTCTTTCTTTACACTCACTTATGCGCGAGTTTTACAAGGTTTAAAATTCAATTACCTTTGAAGTGGCTTTGTTTTTAAACAGCTAAAATATTACGATTTTTGTAATAATGTCCTTAAGTGCTTTTAGCTTTCTATTGATGATAGTATGTGCGGATTTATATTTGTGTCAAGAATAATCATCCATGTAATGATCTATCCATAGCCTTAAAAGAAGCCTCCATAATGACCTCGGAGAGTGTAGGATGCGCATGAATGGTTTCCGCAAGTTCCTTTACAGTGCATCCTGTTTGAACAGCCAGGACTCCCTCGGCAATAAGGTCAGTGGCATGGGGACCCACAATGTGAACTCCCAGTATCTTTTTGCTATCGGCATCCGATATAATCTTTGCCTGACCTGCGATTTCACCAATAACCTGAGCCTTTCCAAGTGTGCGAAATAGAACGCTGTCTGAACGGACGTTTTGACCCTGCTCTTTTGCTTGAGTCTCGGTTAATCCGACATTGGCAACCTCCGGCATAGTAAAAATAGCCCCGGGGATTACCTCGTAGTTCATTACACACTTCTTCCCTAAGGCATTTTCTGCAGCAATAATCCCTTCGGTTGACGCTACGTGGGCAAGCATGACCTTAGAAGGCCCCAGTATATCTCCGATGGCATAGATATTCGGGGCACTCGTTTTCATCATCTCATCGGCAAGGATCCATCTTTTTTCGTCCATCTTGACACCAAGCCTTTCAAGACCTACATCTGCAGTATTCGGTTTGCGACCGATACATATCAGCACTTTGTTTACTTCTGCTGTAAGAAGTTGTTTGTCTCTCTCCGATGGGTTTTCCAAAAATGGAGATGGACCGATGGATACCCGAACCGTTTCTCCAATGTCTTCAACTTTTTCCACGGTTCGGTTTACCATAAATTTTATTTTGCGTTTTTTCATTTCCCTTTGTAGGACTTTAGAACAGTCTTCATCCACCGATGGAAGCGGAAGAATCCGTGGCATGGCCTCAACAACAGTCACCTGAGATCCCAATGACGAAAGAATGAAAGCAAACTCACACCCCACAACGCCGCCTCCCACTATCATGGTGGACTCAGGTATCTCCTCCATATTTAATGCTTCATTACTACTTATAACATTTTTACCGTCAAAGGGAAAAGACGGAACAGAAAGTGGTTCAGAGCCTAAGGCCAAAATCAACTTGTCCCATGGCACATCGAGTATTGTGTTATCTTTAAATCTTACCTCTGCCAGCCCTGAATCCTTTATATATCCATATCCATTTAAATAGCTGACTTTATGATGCCCAAAAAGATTCAGTATGCCTTTTGACTGATCCTGAATCACTTTTTGTTTTCTGGCCATCAATTGCCGCATGTCAAGATTGGCCTTTTCATTTATTCTTATACCGAACTCCGGAGCCCTATGAAATTTTTCCATTATTTCGGCTGTTGTTTTCATTATTTTAGAAGGAATACATCCCCGATTGAGACATGTTCCTCCAACATTGTCCTGCTCAATAACAGTCACATCCCCACCCAACTGGGATGCACGTATGGCGGCAACATATCCTCCAGGTCCTGCCCCTATAATGACAATTTTACTATTCATATTTTCGACCTCCAAACATCTTATTCCAATACTCCAATTTCAAGTAATTTTTCAAACACTATTGACCTATTTTAATAAAAATGTCAATTATTTTGATGATATCATAAAAAATAAAATTTTATATTGACATAAACATCAATTTATTTTAGATGATGGCTGTTATCTATAAATAGAGGTGTTTTATTTTATGAAAATAGACGAAACTAACATTGCCATTATCAAGCAACTTAGGCAAGGAAGAAAATCATATAAACAAATATCTGAATATCTGGGCATTACTGAGAATACCGTAAGAACACGGGTAAATAAACTGACCGAGGAAGGTATTCTGGAAATATCCGGCCTTGTTGATACCGAAGCAATCCCCGGCCACAGGATCGTTATGGTTGGAGTTAAATTGGCTACAATGGATCTTGTTATTAAAGGTAAAGAGTTCAGTAAATTAAAAGGAGTTGTATCTGTAAGCGTTGTAACAGGCCGATTTGATCTTATTCTCACTGTTCTAATAAATGAAGGCTTTGGCCTTCTGGAATTCTTTACCGAGGAAGTGTCCAAAATTGAGGCGGTTCAATCTGTTGAGACCTTCGTAGTCTATAAAGGTTACAATTTTAAAATACCCTATATACTATAGTTTTAGTACCTTATACCTGATTTTTTGCGTTTTATGTCAAAAAAACAAAAGACAATAAACACATAAGAAATAAATCACAATGACTAAAATTCAAAATTCCAAACAATTGGTTTTTGATCTTATTTGAGATTTGGATAGCCGACTTCGCCATAGTAGCCTTTTGGCTACGACGGCTGAATTGAAATTTGGAATTTACCCTTCGACTGTGCTCAGGGTGGTGAGCATGTCGAACCATTTGTAATTTGGTGCTTATAATTTGTTATTTCCGGTTTATCCGGATTAGGAAAAGGAGAAAAAAATGAAAGAAATCGATGAATTAAACTTGCCTGATGATGTCCGCTATGCCGAGGACCATGAATGGATCAAATCCGGAGATGACAAGGTAAGGATTGGTATAAGCGACTATGCGCAGGATCAGCTTGGTGACATTGTTTTTGTAGAACTTCCGCAACCTGGCGATACTTTGAACAAGGGTGAAGAATTCGGGACTGTTGAATCTGTTAAAGCTGTTTCTGAATTGTATATGCCTATTAGCGGAGAAATCCTTTCAATAAACACGGCACTTGAAGAATCTCCCGATTTGGCAAACCAAAGCCCGTACAACGATGGTTGGATGATCGAGGTCAAACCGAGTGATTCAACTGAGCTTGAAGCTCTATTGACTCGGGACGCTTATCTTGAAATGTTAAAAGGGTTGGAATAAAGAATCAAGGCCCAATAACGAAGTTTTATAGGATTAAATAAATGCGCTACTTACCTCACACAAATGAAGATATTTCCTCAATGCTTCAGGCTATAGGAGTAGATACTCTTGATGGTCTTTTTTCCGGTATACCTGAGGATTGCCGTCGTTCCGATGATCTTAATCTGCCTAAACCGCTTTCCGAATGGGAATTAAACGATCATATGGGCAAGCTCGCCGACAGCATGGCTGTTTCCCCGGAATACAAGATATTCATGGGAGCAGGCAGCTATGAGCACTTCATCCCCGAATCGGTATCATACTTGCTCGGTCGCTCAGAATTTGTAACATCTTATACTCCCTACCAGCCGGAAATGTCACAGGGAACGCTCCAGGCTATTTATGAGTATCAAACACTCACCGCTCGACTTCTGGGCATGGAAGTCGCAAACGCTTCGCTATATGACGGCGCATCGGCTCTTGCTGAAGCAATCCTCATGGCCATTCGCATTACCCGACGAAAAACGGTTGCCGTATCCAGCCTAATCCATCCTCTTTATCGTCGAGTGGTTCAAACTTATTTGGCGCCCACCGGCTGCCGGATTGTAGAACTCTCTTATCTAAAAAATGGAAAAACGGATCTTACGGGCTTGGATAAAATAAAGGATCTTGCAGCCGTTGCAGTTCAGTCACCCAATTTTTTTGGATGCATCGAAAACCTGGAATCTATCGGAAAAGAAGCGCATGAAAAAGATGCCCTTTTTATCACTTCTTTTACGGAACCTTTAACGTATGGTCTCTTTAAAAATCCGGGGAGTTTTGGTGCTGACATTGCATGCGGAGAAGGTCAAAGCTTGGGAATTCCTCGGTCTTTCGGTGGACCGGCCCTTGGGATGTTTGCAAGTAAAATGAAGTATGTACGCAACATGTCAGGACGTCTGGTAGGAAAAACAAAAGACATGGATGGAAAAAGAGGATTCGTGCTTACACTTGCCACAAGGGAACAGCATATCCGTCGCGAAAGAGCAACATCCAATATTTGCACAAACAGCAGTCTTTGCGCCCTGGCGGCTGCGATGTATATGGCCTCCGTCGGGGGAACAGGAATAAAAGAACTTGCCCGTTTAAACTATGACAAGTCCGAATATTTAAAAAAAGAATTTACAAAGGCAGGATTAAACATAAACTTTGACAGTCCCACCTTTAACGAATTTGTAGTAGAATTCCCGACAGGTTTTAAGACCACATATGAAAACCTGCTGAACAAAAAGATTGTAGCAGGTCTCTCTCTGGCGCCTTATTATCCTGAACTTAAAAACCATTATCTTTTTTGTGTAACAGAAACCAAAACAAAAGAGGACATGGATACACTTATTAAAGAAATTATAGGTTAAATCATGAAAGAATCTTTAGGCACAAGCGGCCTTATACTTAACGAACCGTTGCTTTGGGAAAAGGGGAAAAAGGGAAGACATGGATTTTCCTTTCCTCAGCGTGATGTTGAATCACACCAGTTGGATGATGAACTTACCGGGACGGGCCCTGACTTTCCCGATTTAAGCGAATTGGATGTGGTACGCCATTACACCAGACTATCACAATGGAATTTCGGAGTAGATACCGGCATGTACCCTTTGGGTTCCTGCACTATGAAATACAACCCTAAAACCAATGAAAGACAGGCACGCCTTGAAGGGTTTTCCGGGGCACATCCACTCCTTCCCACCCGTCTATCCCAGGGAGTGCTCCGGATGATATTCCAGCTTGAAGGTTTTCTTTCGGATATAACCGGCATGGACGCTGTCACTCTTCAGCCTGCCGCCGGGGCTCACGGAGAATTTGCCGGAATGCTTATCATTCATTCTTTCCACAAAAGTAAAGGTCTTAATCGTTCAAAAATTATTGTACCTGATACCGCCCACGGCACAAATCCTGCCAGTGCTGCTCTATGCGGTTTTCGTTCAGTACCTGTAAAATCAAATGAGCAAGGAGTCCTTTCCCCTGAAGCCATCTCAGAAATCATGGATGAAGATACAGCAGGGATCATGGTGACAAATCCCAACACACTTGGTCTTTTTGAGGAAAATATAAAACAAATTGCCAAAATCGTCCATTCAAAAGGCGGACTGGTTTACTGTGATGGTGCTAATATGAATGCCGTGATGGGTCTAATACATATGGGGCAAATTGGAATAGATGTATTGCACCTGAATCTTCATAAAACCTTCTCAACTCCGCATGGCGGAGGCGGACCCGGTTCCGGACCTGTATGTGTCACAAAGGATCTTGAACCATTCCTGCCCGTACCCCGTGTTGTAAAAGAAGACGATAGATATATTCTTTCTGAAGACTTTCCCTACTCTATTGGCAAGATGCACGCCTTTTATGGAAATATAGGTGTCATGATAAAGGCTTATAGTTATATTCAGAGTATGGGACCCGAAAACCTTAAAAAAGCAAGTCAACTTGCCGTGTTAAACGCCAATTATATACGAAAAAAGTTACAAGGTACATTTCATATTGCTTATGACAGACCCTGCATGCACGAATGTATCTTTTCCGATAAATTTCAAAAGGCCCAAAAAATCACAACTCTCGACATGGTTAAGCGTCTTATGGATTATGGATTTCATCCGCCGACTATCTACTTCCCTCTGGTTGTTAATGGTGCAATTATGATCGAACCAACGGAGACAGAATCCAAAGAAAATCTGGATCTTTTCATTGAAGCTTGTAAAACCATAGCAAATGAGGCCAAAGACAATCCGGATCTATTGCGGGAGGCACCAACCCGCTGTAAGGTAAGAAGACTGGATGAAACAACCGCAGCGCGGAACCCCTGCCTTGCAGGATAAATTCAGCCTTCCGGGGATATTTCCGCCACAAAGACACTACTCAAAGACTATAACCCTAATTGAGCGAAAATAATACTCAATTAGGCGTTAATTGTTAATTGTTATTAGTTATTAGAATTTGATGATCGTCTCATTAATTGTTTGTTATTTGAGATTTGATAATATTTTAGCCTTATGAAAGCAATTACATTAGCAAGCTTTAAAGGTAATTAAATTTTGAATTGGGTAACTGTCTGAGCGTATTAGTGAGAGTTAAGAAAAAATAGGGATTAAATTGGTGTGTTTCAAAGGCTAATCGGCCTTTATTGCTTACTTGTTTTATTAATATGACATGCACTGTTTTTTCTTTACTCTCACTTATACGCGAGTTTTACACGGTTTAAAATTTAATTACCTTTGAAGTTGCTTTGTTTTCAATCAGCTAAAGTATTACGAATCTATTAGATTACGATTATGAGTAAGATTATGATTACGAAAAAATTCCATTTCAAATGAATTCTAAACCCGCAACCTGGCTTTACGCTAAATTACCTCTCACGGCATATGTGGACGCTTTAAGACTGCAGCACAATCTCGTTGACGCCAAAATCAATAAAACCATTAATGCTGATATTGTCTTATTATTGGAGCATCTTCCTGTTTTTACTCTCGGCCGTAGAGGCGGCAGGGAAAACCTAACTGTTTCGAGAGAATTTCTTGAAAAAGAAGAAATTCAGGTTATCCATACGGAGCGGGGCGGCGATATTACATTTCACGGGCCAGGTCAGGTCGTTTGCTACCCTATCGTTAACCTTAAAGAAAATCATATTAAAGTGGTTGATTTTGTTACAAGTCTTGAAGAAATCATGATACGAACAGCAGCGGAATGGGGAATTACGGCCGAGAGAAACTCTTTAAACAGGGGAATCTGGATAAGAAACAACAAACTTGGCAGTATCGGGATCGCTATTCGTAGAGGGATTAGTTTCCATGGGTTTGCATATAATGTAAACATCTCCCTTAAACCCTTTGAATGGACAAATCCCTGCGGCCTTAAAGATGTACGAATGACATCCATGGAACAAGAACTCTCACAAAATATTTCCATGAATCAAGTATATAAATCTTTAAAGAACCACATCAAAGAAATATTTAAAGTTGATCTTATAAAAACAGACCTGCAAAAATTGTAATATGAGATTTCGTTAAGTCGTTGAGTAGTTGAGTAGTTAAGTATTTGTAATGATAAGAATAATAGCCGTCTTGCAAAATAATTGGACAACCACCCGTTTGAAAATATTAACATATTGAATTAATTATAATTCTTTTCCTACTCAACCACTTAACCACTCAACTATTTGACGATGTCTGAATATTTTACTATTTTCGCCTTACCCTACAACAAATGCCTTTCAGATTGGGCGTACCGAACTCTTTACCAAGTTTATCCGTTTTGGTGAGAATATTGAAATTTGACTCTTCCCACTCAAATTGGACTTCGGATTTTCCCTCGGGAAACCACCATCCGTAATCAGCATAAATAACACGCGGATGAACCTTTTCGGTCAGGTGCGCAAACTGGGTTATTGCTCCTGATCTGGTCTCGATAATTACCGCATCTTCCTCTTGAATCCCCGCCTTTGCAGCGGTTTCAGGATGCAGATCTACGATTGGCATAGGGCTGTGTTTTCTCAATTTTTCCAGCCATCGGTATGATGAATGAAGAAAATAGTGATTTTTGGAACTGGTTAATATCAATGGAAAGTCAGGATCATCCTCCTCAGGGAGGCCCGTAAATTGCGGCAGAGAAGGAATGTTGAATTTTTCAGCCCGGCTTAGAAGCAATTCCACCTTGCCTGTGGATGTTTTGAATTCTCTTTCCAGATATTTCTGAAATAGATCCTTCCCCTTTAAATAACCCTGCTGCACAAACTGCTTGTAATCGAGGCCTGAGGGAGCCACAATCGCTTCAAGTATCTCCTGATAGTCATCATCATACCAGTATTCTGTGGAAGTAATCGATTTGCCCAGTTCGTTCAATATTTTAATATCCGGCCAGCATTCTTCCGGCGGATCAACAATTTTAGGACGAGCTAAAATATATCCGTGACCCAGCCCGTAGTGACCGATATCGTTAAATTCGAAATTGGTTGCAGCTGGAAGTACAATATCTGCAAAAGATGCTGTAGGGGTCATGAGAATATCCGCAACAGCAACAAAATCCAGTTTTAATAAAGCTTCCCGGGTTTCATGACTGTCGGCATAGCCCAACAGCGGATTGGTACATTGCATATAGGCCCCTTTGAGAGGATAAGGAATCCCTTCAAGGATTGCTTTTTTAAAAAAAGCAGGTGGGACGGTCATCATTTTTGGAATAGTCCCGTGATAGGCATGGATCATTTCATTTCTTTTCTCCGGAATGAGGTCTGCCCTTACAAACTTTCCGAGATTGAAAGTCTTAGGTTCATTTGCTTGAATATTCCCGCCGGGGATATCGAGGTTTCCGCATATTGCCATAAGACAAATAAGCGCCCGAACAATATGAAAGGTATGAATATTTTGTTCTATGGGGTTACCCCAATGTATGGCGGCAGGATGAGTTTCGGCATAAAATCTTGCAGTTTTTCGAATGAGATCAGCAGGAATCCATGTAATTTCAGACACTTTTTCCGGAGTATAACTTTTTACATGATCGGCGAGTTCTTCAAATCCATATGTCCAGTTCTCGACAAACTTGTGATCGTAGAGTTTCTCAGCGATAATGACATTTAAAAATGCCAGTGCCAATGCATGATCTGTTCCAGGTCTAATCTGTAGCCATGTCTCGGCCTTTTTAGCCATTGTGGTTTCTCTGGGATCTATGACGACAAGCCTGGTTCCCTTTTTTACCTGTTCACGAAGCAGGCTGCATATTTCGCCTTCTTCGTTTGTGCTTGTGATATTGCTCCCCCATAAAATCACGAGTTCGGAGGCATGATGGAAATCGGTTACCGGGTAAAATCCGCAGGTGTGAAGTCCGCTCACCTCTCTGGGGGCATGGCAAACATCCTGAACAGCCACTACATTTGGAGAGCCGAAAATATTGGCAAGGCGGATCAGAACGAAGTGCTCCATACCCTTTGGCATTCCCTGACAGAACGCAACCGCCCTGGCACCGTGCTCTTCTTTAATCCGAATAAAATTTTCACTTATGGTTTTAAGCGCCTCTTCCCAGGATATTCTTTCCCACTTGCCCCCTCCCCGCTTTCTCAAGCGTCTTAAAGGATACCTTAGCCTTAAGGGATGGGAAAGTTTGTCCTTAGAGGCAACGCCCTTTGGACATATATAGCCTTTATTCAGAAATCCATCAGGATCTCCTTTTATGGCAACGATTTTATTATCTTTAACCCCAACCAGAAGAGCGCACCCGCCATGATCCATCCTTGAGCAGTGTGTCTTTATCCAGCGAATTTCATCTGTCATTTTATTTCTTCATCCTATTAAGATCTAAAAACCAAAACTTTCTGAGACCTTTGGAAAACGCCCCCTTTTGCCCAATTTCTGTGTCAGGCTCAAATTTTGGCACGCAGTGAAGCTTTAGCGCTATCCTCGAAATACTCAATGTATGCCTGCCTGCCCCGTAGGTCCAGCAGATCGTACTGGGGTGGTTAAAATTTTCGCCTTCCTTGAACTTGAACAAAATTGAGCATTTTCCAAAGGTCTCTTACTAACACCGACTACCGGATTTCAATGCCACGAATCTAGCACTTTATCTTTTTCAGATGTTCTTAACATAGAAAGCGATGGGTTGCAAATGTTTATGGATAGTTCTGCTGAGTTTAGGACTTGCTAAATTTTTAAATAACGGGTAAGATCAACGCACTCCTAATAATACATGCCTTGTCCGGCAAACAACATTGAGCTGCATCAGGCTGCATTTCGCTGCATTAAATACAGCTTGGGAAGCTTTCCGTTCGACAGACAGAAAATAATATGAATCGGCTTCAGCAACAAATAGAGTTTATTAAAGAGATTGACAAACTCAAAGAAATATATAGACGTTCCTATCTTCTCTCGCAGACTCGAAATGAAAACTCTGCGGAACACTGCTGGCATGTTTCCATGATGGCATTGCTTTTGTCCGAACACGCCAATTTTAATATTAATATCACACGTGTTATTGAGATGCTTTTAATCCATGATATTGTTGAAATAGATGCAGGAGATACTTTCTGTTATGATGAGGCGGGCAACTTAGATAAAGAACAGCGGGAACAAAAAGCAGCGGATCGAATTTTCGGTATTCTACCAGATGACCAGGCAGATAGACTCATGAAACTTTGGCAAGAGTATGAGAATGCAGATACCCCCGAAGCACGCTTTGCAATAGCGCTTGACAGGCTAATGCCGATTATTCATAATTATAGCACATCTGGTAAGGTATGGAGAGAAAATGGGATAACAAAAGATCAAGTGCTAAATAAAAATAAAAAAATAGGTAATGGTTCATCTGCTTTATGGGAGTTTGCAAAAGAACAAATTTTTAAAGCAGTGGAAAAAGGGATACTTAAAATATAAGTAATACTTTAGCTGTTTGAAAACAAGGCAACTTCAAAGGTAATTGCTTTCATAAGGCTAAAATGTTACAAATATAATATATGAGTGAACAAGGAATTTTCATAGAAGAATTACCCCAATTGAACAAACCCATCCTTATTGCGGGTTTTGACGGCTGGGGTAATGCTTTGGACGTTTCAAAGGGGATGGCCAAATATTTGATCAGTAAGTTAAAGGCCGAATATTTTGCCAAAATCAACCCTGATACCTTTTACCATTACGATGAAAAGCGTCCTGTGGTAAATATAGAAAATGGTTATTTGAAAAGCCTGTCGCCACAAGGAGGTTCTTTCTATGTTGCTCAGACCGGTTCAGGCGAAAAAGATCTTATCATCTTGAAGGCGGATGAACCAAACCTCAGGTGGTTTCATTTTGTGGATGAACTCTTTTCTCTTTGTGAAAAACTGGGTGTTGAAACCATCATTACCCTTGGAAGCATGTATGATAATGTCCTCCATACAGACAGGGTTATATCGGGGATTGCTTCCCACAAGGACTTGTTTGTAAGACTGAAAGAGAAAAATGTCATTCCAATTTCCTATAGCGGACCCACTGCCATTCATTCCATCATCCACTCGGAGGGACAAAAAAGAGGATTCAAAACGATTAGTTTATGGTGCCATTGTCCCTATTATCTCCAGGGTATTACTCACTATGGCGTTATGTCATATTTAGGCACTTTGCTGTCATTTTTAGGGGAATTTGAACTCGATATAGAAGACCTTGATAAAAGCTGGGAAAAGCTTGCCATACAGATTCAAGAGCTTATAGAAAATAACCCCGAGTTTCAGGATGTAATCGACAAGTTGCGAAAGGCAAAGATAAAAGGATCCTGGGCAAGCATGAAAGAGTCAACAAAAAATAACGAAAAAGTCATAAGCTTAAAAGATTATTTGGAACCAAGGTAACTACAGTACCGGATAAAATAGAATTCTCAATTTACAGGATGACTGAAATATTACCATTATATTAGTCCGTTAGATGATGAGAACTAAAAAAGATGAGCAGACTCTCCACCAGCTCCGCCATAAAGCGGCTGTCAAGCTTGTCCATAGTATCCGACGGCAGGTGGTAATGGGGATTTCGGTAAAAGGCGGAATCGGTGACCATGACTGCCTTGAAACTCTGATCCCAGAAAGATGCATGGTCACTGAGCCTTACAGAAGGAAGCAGCCACCCTCCAAGAGGAACAGTCAGTTTAATAACAGGTAGTTCGGAATTTTTACGGAAAGAATTAAATAATGATCGCGTAAATTTTCCGGAACTTAAATTTCCTACAATGCCGATGAAATTGCCTTCCTTAGGATAGTCCATAAACATCAATGGAAAAGGATATTTTTGACAACCCGGTTGCCTACAAGTGTAACCGACCATTTCCAGACATATCATACCGTCTATCTTCTCTTTCTCTTTCCGGGCCTTATCTGCATAAACCCTGCTTCCCATATGGCGGGTACCATAAACCGGAGGTTCCTCAAGTGCAAAGGAAACGAATTTTATCGCCAGGTCAAGTTCTTGATACTCACTTAATGCTTTTAAGCATCGAGCGGTCTCCAACTGAACGGCTATTGCGCTGGCATTGTCGTCCGCGCCTACCGTTCCTGCCACCGAGTCATAATGGGCACCCAGTAAATAATTAGTTGAAGGATTCTCACAAAAAGAAATTTCCGCCACGATATTAGCCACTGAAAAATCATGGTACTGATATGGTTCTCTCTTCACTGGAAGCCCGATATCTTGATAGAATGATACGATATATTCTTCCGTGCGTTTGAGATTCTCAGGTTTATAGACGCTCCGCTCTCCAATTGTTATCGTAAGCCTTTTAAGATGATCTTGTATACGTTCAATGGCCGCTTTAGAGTCAATCATTAGTCCTCCATAATCCTCAGCATTTACAAAGCTGATGCCACAAACAATTAACAGCAGAATAAATAAACTAATAAACTTTTTCTCCATCAAAACAATTTGACCACGCATTGAACTATCTAAAATTAAATATTTTTAAAACGATCGCGTAAATAATAAAGCAAATGTTTTAAATTAAATCAACACACATGGATATCTTTTTTAATTGAAAAATGAATCGTTTTATCCTATATAGTGTCTGAATGAAAACCCTATAAATCTCCCCCCTTTGGGAAAGGGGGACTTATGAAGAAATTATTCACTTTTTGTTCAGACACTATATAGTTTATAGGCACCTGGCAAAGTCATATCAACAACTTTTTGCCGATGTGTAACTTCTCAATAAGGATTTAATCTTTTTAAAATAGCTTCTAAGGAGAACAGTACCATGGGTTATGGATATATGGGTAAGATTCTACATGTTGACTTGGGTAATAGAAAAACCGAGATAGAAGAAAAGGATGATTCCTTTTACAGAACATATCTGGGCGGTAGGGGGATCGGTTATCATTATATCCTCAAAGAAGTTCCATCTCGTATTGACCCTTTTTCTCCGAAAAATCTTCTGGTCTTTGCAACAGGGGTGATGACAGGATCCCCACTGGCTGCATCTTGTCGATTTTCCGTGGTTGGAAAATCACCACTCACGGGAACAATAGGTGAATCAGAGGCAGCCGGTTTTTTTGGTCCGGAACTAAAAAAGGCCGGTTTCGATGCCGTCCTGTTTAGGGGAAAAGCTGAAACTCCGGTTTATCTCCGGGTTACTAAAGGAAAGGCAGAGATAAAAGATGCTTCTCATCTTGCAAGCCTTGGAGCTAAGGAAGTAGAAGATTCCATCCGAAGCGAAATGGGAAGCGATAAAGTTCGAGTGGCGCAGACAGGACTTGCAGGAATGAATCGGGTACTTTTTGCTAATATCACAAATAACCTTGGTCATTTCAACGGCAGAAACGGTCTTGGAGCTCTAATGGGGTCTAAAAATCTTCGCGCCGTAGCTGCTTTGGGAACGGAAAAAATCCGCTTTTCTGATCTTGAATTTCTTCGTCAAACCGCAAAAAATTATGCAAAAACCTTTAAAGACAACCCTCTTGGAAAGGCATTATTTGATTATGGAACAACCGCTTTCTGCGAAATCCTATCAAACGCAGGCGGTCTTCCGGTTGACAATTTTCGCAGGAGCGGCCTTGAAGACCCGACTCCCGTGAGCGGAGATACCTATAGAAAAATACTCCAAAGGAAAAAGAAAGGTTGCTATGCCTGTCCTATCCGCTGCAAAGGTGTTATTTCTCTTGATGATCCAAAATATGGTGTTGATTCCAGATATGGTGGTCCTGAATACGAGACCATGGCCGCTTTGGGAACCAATCTAAATATTCTGGATCTCAAGGCTATTGCCAAAGGCAACGAAATTTGCAACCGATATTGTATGGACACAATTTCTGCAGGAATGACCATCGCCTTTGCTTGTGAGTGCTTTGAAAAAGGAATAATTACTACGGCCGATACCGGAGGAATTGCGCTGCGCTTCGGTGATGCTGACCTGGTTATTCAACTCCTGGAAATGATTGCCCGACGCGAAGGATTTGGCGATCTTCTGGCAGAAGGAACGGGCCATCTGGCTAAAAAATGGGGGGTCGTGGACAAGCCTTATAACCTTTCAGTCAAAGGTCAAGAATTGCCCATGCACGATCCCCGTATAAAAATCGGCGTAGGTATTGGTTTCGCAACGGCTACCTATGGCGCCGATCACATGAATGCACCTCACGACCCTGCTTTTGTTGATGAAAATTCTTTTTCCTTCCGATCTGTAAAATCGCTGGGAATTCACAAGACCATGCACACAACGGATATCACGACTGAGAAGGTAAAAAACTATATATTGCTGGAAAACCTCTGGAAGGTAATGGATGCATTGGGATTATGTGTATTCGGATATGCCCCGCGTGGAGTGATGCCATTGGATGAGATGGTACAGTGTATCAATGCAGCTACAGGATGGGATACAAATCTCTTTGAACTGATGAAAGCCGGTGAACGAGGTACTCTGATTGCAAGAGCTTTTAATAGCCGTGAAGGATTTACCATCAAAGATGACAAATTGCCCAAGAGGCTTTTTAATCCCAAACCTGATGGGCCGGATGCAGGCCGGAAAATTTTCGAACAAGAGGATTTCAAAAAGGCCGTAGCACTATTTTACGAGATTATAGGCTGCGATCCGAATACCGGCCGGCCCCATCGGGGAAAGCTCCTGGAATTGGGCCTGGAATGGGTTGATGAACTTCTTGACTAACGTGATAGTGGTCAGCCCTTGACATTGAACATTTTGTTAAATAATAAAAGTCAAGGAAGTAAGGAGAGAGGTCGCTCAATTTGTCCTAAGTCAAGTTCAAACCCCAATTTATTTTAATCTTACATGGAGAAGAATATTTCTGCAATTTCTACATTTGATACAACATGTCTTCAATCACCAATTCTTTCTTGATAGAATCCATTTCTTTTTGGATCGTCAACGCGGTTTTAAGCCCTTTTAGATCAATCTTTGCATCGATCGCCCAGTTGGCTAAATTCCGATGAAGAGCTTTCCGAAACACTTTTTCCTTTATTTCGAATATTTTACTCCCCAGTTCAACGGCAGATTCGGGATCTGCTTTAATCTCTCGGCTCGCTTCCCGATAGGCCTCCACAAGTTGCCGTACCCGGTCGGTATGCTCTCTCAAATACTTATCATAGGCAAAAATGATGCCCCACTGATAACGAGGATAATAGTCACCTACCTTTGCCAATATGTGAAATAGTCCTAGGCTCTCTCCCATAGATATCTTTGGTTCTATGACGAAACCAGCATCGATCTGACCCGAGGAGAAACAGGTTAGATCACCACCAAGCTGTCTCCCCATTGCGATCAACTCTACTTCCCTCTCCGGATCTACCCCTTCTTTTTGGAGCATATGGCGTATAAAATAGGTATCACAACTTCCAAAAGAGAGGATGCCGATTTTCTTCCCTCGGAGGTCAACCATTGATTTAAGGTCAGGCCGTGCAACTAAGTAATGGTCAAGCTGCTGCAGTACAGTACTTCCGATAATACGGGCCGGCATGCCTTCAGCATAAGCTTTTATAAATGACGGTAGACCCATTGAACCCACCTTTATCTCACCATCATTTACGGCGCTGCAGAGTTCGGGCCCTCCATAAAAATATTCTAAATTGACATGGAGACCGTAATGCCTAAAAATTCCACGATCCCCGGCATAGTATACTGGTATTCGTTCAATCCAAAAAGATGGCGCTCCCCAGATAATTTTATACATGATATTCTTCTTAATCCGAATCTTTTGAACGTTACCAAAAAATTATGAAAACAAGTAGAAAGATGTTGGTTCCTATAATCCTTTAATAGATGAAGATTTCACAGTTCGAATCATTTCTCTGATATTTTCAAGAGGTGTGTCAGGGGCAAATCCACAGCCCGGTGCCAGGACATTTATACCTTCCTGAATGGCCTTCAAAGTCTCTTTTTTGATGTCTTCTTTGCTCCCCCGGAGCAATGTATCGGTTGTCGAAATATTACCGACAAGCGACAACTCATCCCCAAGT
>CAZLRK010000018.1:0-36775 GCA_964561845.1 uncultured Desulfobacterales bacterium
CGCTTTCGGGTCAAACCTTGATTTGTGATTAATATCATCATCGAATCATTTTCCTTGCAATGATAACTATCTGTTAAAATACGATATATAAATTTTTAACACTGATCAAGGTTTAACCCCACTCACTTTGTAAAAACCCCTTAAATACTATCTTCTTAAAATAAGCCAATGCCTTTTCCTTTCAACTCTTCCATCCCTATACAATATTTTTGCATAAATATAAAATTCCCCCCAACCATTAGCTTTAAGAGCAAAATTTGTTTGTCTGTTTGTTACAAGAACCACGGGGTTAGAGAAAGAAGGATGAAGTGTGTATTCAACAGACCTAATACTATCCAAAGTAGAACCATTAGCTACAACAGAGACTTTCCACTCGAAACGTCCTGAACTTATATATGTGGAGGTATTAATTAGGCTTACTTCCTGACAATCTCCATTCTGAGGAAATATAATAAAATAAAAAAGATGAGGTAATATTAATAAAATCAATATTCTTATTTTGATAGAAGTAGGCATAATTTCTATTTCCCCTTTATTAATTTAAAAGTTGGTTCTAAGGGCATAAAGTTTGTGATTATCCATGATTTATTATTACTAATATCGCTTAATAATAACTTTGAAATATGTGTTCTAGGGGTAATGTCCTTGATAATTATCTTAAATGAATTGGAGGAAATTCCTTTAATTATGTCAGCCTTAAATGATTTATCATCCCCTGGCAACCAATACTCACATTGAATATCATCAAGTTTTGGGATAAGATTTTCATCTACATCTTCTAGAACAGCAAATATTTTCATTTCTATTTTTTTTGCTTCAGCTAAAGCAAATTCAGCTTTTTCCTTTCCCATATTTGCCTTTTTTAATTTTTCATCATAATTACTTATATGTAAATATATACCACTGAAAGACATCATGACTCCAACAATTATGAATAAAGTAAGAATAGATACTTCCATGTCTATTCCGAACATTTTAATTTTCTGAATTTTATCAACAAACTTTTTTCCATATGGAAAGAAGAAAGAAAGAACACAGAAAATAATAATTACAATTCCCAATAAAGGTAAAATTATGTCTGTAATCATAGTTAAACTCGCTATTAAAAAATTAGATTATATTTCACTTCCGTTATAAAACCTAACTAGTTAGTATGCTGAAAAAATCCCTTATTTCAAAAAATCGAAAAATTGGAGTTATCCATTACTCGGACATTCGCACCACTTGTAATGTTACCTCAACAATTTCTCCACGTTTCCTTTGGCCTTAGTTAGTATGGATGAATTGCAATTAAATTTTCTCTTTCTTTTAGGTAGAACCATTTTGTTAGCAACCGTATGGTCGCTACAGTTGCCAGCCAATCATAAAGCTAAGCCATCCTTTGCCTTCATGCTCCCAGTTTGAATCGCCAATACGATCTTGGCCATATATTAAACCAATATTGAGGTTAGCCCAATTTGTAATTAAAAAACCTGCTGCAATGGTAGCTGCAGACTTATTTTTTACTCCAGTTCCATCCGTTACAGAAACTTGAGAGATTCCTGCTGAAACTAATGGAGTTATACGAAAGCACCAATTTGATTTTGTACAACCTGGTTCAAAGGTTACTCCGGCATAAACACCAACTTCTGCATCACCTGATAATGATTCATCATTAAGACGAAATTTGAATGGAACAATTAATGGGCCTGCTGAAAGACCCGTAAGAGATATTTTTGAGACGTTTGTGATGTCAACGTTTTTGATTTGCTTCGGAAGAATGTAGGCTTTTTCATATATGACCCAATTTGCAGAAGCATAAAGTTCATTTTTTGATTTATATATTTTTGTAAATTGAACTATGTATTGCGAGCCATCTTGTTGAATGTCTATAACTTGGAACTTGCTATTTTTCAGGGCCGTATAGTTTTTGGCTGAATTCCCGATTTCTTTTAAATTTTCAACAGTCATTCCTAAGCGATATATAGATTCTACTTCCAAATCTTTAGCATATACAACGGATGTAAATATCGCAAAAAATCCGACTACAGCAAAACTAAATTTCATAAGCATTATTAATACCTCCTAATGAGTTGAATTATTTCCACCCGAATAAGAAAATACTAAATTTTCATTTCAGTTTTTTTGAGAATAGGATATTCCTTAAAGCATAAAAGCATAGGCGTTCCCTATATCTTTCGTAGGTTCAAATCAAATCCACCCTTGCTGCCTTCGGTGCCTTTAGCTGATTTATAAGCCGGTTTAGCATCGGTCTTTCTTTTTTCATGAGTTCTTCAGCAACTGCTTCCAGTCTCTCGATGTTTTCTGGCCTGGCGTCATCCATGTCGTCGTTTGGAGCGTTATTGTCATTTGAATCCCTTCCCAGTTCAATCTCAAAGCGGAAGTAATCACGTGGACGGAACTCTTGACTCAATTGATAATTCACCGCATCACTAACACCATCAAAAAGGATATACAAAAGGGGCCTGGCCCATCCGATAAGGCCCCAATCTTTGGCCTTGTCATAGGGTATCTCGCGTTGGGTTTCGCCGGTGCCCAATGATACAATCAAAAAACGTGATTTGTTTGGATATAACACGCGTGCTGAGGAGAGTGCGCACATGGCAGGATTGTTCGCAAAAACGCCACCATCAATAAGCGGAAAATAATCGCCTTTTACATTCTTAACATATGCGGGCTCAAAATACGTAGGAGCTGCCGATGTGGCCCGGGCAACGTACTTAAGCAAAAAATTGCGGTCTTGCACGGTTTCATCTGCCCGTAATTTTTCACCGCGCGCTTTCCAACTCTTAAAGAAAAACGGTTGCCGTGTTTTGATATTATAGGTAGTTATCAAAAGGTCTTGAGCGATATCGGAAAGCTTCGTAGCGTCCAAATAGTCATTAAGAATCCCTTCAAGGTTCTTTGACTCATATTTTTCATCCACTATGCCGCCGAGAGATCCGAAACCATGCCAAAAGGAACTATTGAAGATTTCCGAACCTCGTTTTCTGTAAAGATCGGCAATGTCTGCGGCGGGATGAGGTTTTCCATCGGCGCCCGATGCGGTCAGAGTGCATGCGAGGATGCCGCCAGTGGATGTTCCGGCGATCATGTGAAATATTTCCGACACCTGTTTCCCCGTGCGTTCTTCGATTCGCTGAAGAATCAGCGCCGGAATGATTCCGCGAATTCCTCCGCCATCGATCGATAAAATCCGTACAGTGTCAGCCATTATAACCCCCTTTAATCATATATTACCGGGTTAATTCATAAATTTGATATTATTTTAAGTTGTTATTGACCATAATGAAATCTATATTTTAGATGCTTGAACATGCATCCAATCAAAGTTTCTCGTCCTTCCTAAACTCACCCAACCTTCTTCTTCCCATAGCCTCCACCAACTTTCGTATTCTGGTTTTGCAAAAGCAGCACGGTCGCGCCCCCACTTAAGTTTGTTTCGAACAGGATCATAGTCAATTGCTATGCCCCAGCTATGCATAGAATAACTTGTACCCCCACGTTTTTTGCGAACGTTCAGACAGCCTCCCCACAGATCCAGCCTCAATCTTTGGACTTCCTCTATACCGTAGTTATCTAAAACACGGGATAGTACTCGATGTAGACTGTCTTGAACTTTCTCATGACATTGAAAGCTATTGATAATTTGATTTGTTTTCCATGACAGCTTATGTGGATAAGGGAGGTTTATTCTGGTTTGCTGCTCGCCTACATTACCATAATACTCGATAAAGTTGCTTTCAGGTGATTGGCGTGGCCATTCATTGGGATTTTGATCTGCTATATCTTCCGGGCGCCAAACTTCAGGTTCTTTATCTTCACGAATAATCTGCATTAAGCTCTCGAATGCAAATTCAGTTTGAGGTCCCCAATAACCGTCTATTTCACCGGATTCGATCCCCTTTTCTTGAGCAAGCTTTTGTATGAATGCAACCGCTTTTCGATTCTTCGACCAATTCTGAGGCAACCAATCAACCTGGTTCAATGCATCATTTGTCCGCGTCCCAAGAATGCCGTCTTCCGGACCTGCATCATACCCCATTACGTTCAATTGGTTTTGAATGAGCTTTATAGTTTTCTTAGTCATAACTGCCTCCCTTGATTTCGAAATGCAGCAAAGCTTTCTAATAAAGTGCTGTAGCTGACGGGCATTAAGAAAGCCGCGTTAACCTACGTATTAACTACTTTTTTCCTATTGCCTTTGCTACAGCAGGAGCGGCCTTTTCCGCTGATCGACCAATGACATAACCTCCCAAGCCAATTTGAACAAGAGTCATGAAACTATCAGCAAATTCTTTTTGTAGAGATATCACCCCAAGAGAATGGCATACGATAATAACCAAGAACGTCAGCATTGTGATTGGTCGCCAGCTGCGCGCTATCCAGGATTCGCTTTTTGATTCTGTAGTTATTATGCTGGATTGTGCTTCAAGTAGCTGCTTTTCAAGGTCCATTTGTTTGCTAAGCAGATCAATCTGCTTTGTTGTAACTTCGTTTTGAAGCTTAACTAAAACATTTTTAAGCTCTAATTTTTCTTCTTCCGAGGTATGTACATTATCAATCAAATCAGCGGCTGGTTTAAAGATACCAGCCACAAAATCCATAGCTGCTTTCCACATAATTATATCCTCCTTTATTATTAAACAACGCTCAATGAAGACATTTGACCATTGTCGAATAGAAAAATTTCTGCCCCGACGAAAACCTGATTGCCTTGTTCGTCTAGACGGAAAAGCCATCCGCCTGTATTGTGAAGTCGCACTGTTGTTCCCTCAATTCGTGTTTTTAAATGATTGTCATTCCAGGGAATAGGTCGATGAGTATGTCCAAAAATTACATGCTTTGGATAGGGAATGTCAGAAGGTATATTATATCCATAGTCATCATTTAAATTTTCGAGTTCAGCCACGCTGGCAAGGTAATATGTCTTGAACCGATCGTGGACTGCAGGATCGTTAAGGAATTCTTCACTGTATCGTGTGTCTTTTAACTCTCTCATCATTTTCAATAATTTCTTCTTCCCTATATCAATACCTTTATCTGAAATTAACTCACGAGGATCATACTTTTTGTAATTAAATAATGGGTCTATGATATTGTCATCGAGGTTATTAAGATACTTCTTGATAGCATCTAGGTCTCTATCTTTGATTTTCCTCTGAATGAAACGTATGCAATCTGTCAGAGGCCCCGCCTGTCCAATACCCGATGATGCCAGCTGGTTTGAGGGGAAATTGATAGCCACGAGTTCAGTAAGGTCTAAAAATTGGCCGATGTTCAAATCAGCTCCAAGGATCTTTGGAGCGACCTCGCCTAGGAGTGCCCAATAGAGTTCCAGGTAATGACCGTGTGTGATTAAAATACTCACCGAATCGGTCACAAGATATATGTTCGGGTAGGCTATATAAAAGGGAATTTTATTATCAGTCAAATTATCCAGGAAAAGGCCGCCGTAGGGATGTTTATCAGTTTGCCTCGTAACTATTGGCAGGTAAAAGCCGGCATTACTAGCTTCTGTTCGACAATCTATGACTCCGGGAACTGACCAGCGAAAGTTTCTTGGGGGATTACCTTGTTGGATCTGTTTGATAATGTTGACTTCATTCTCAACCCAGTGCCAGAATTCGAAATCATGATTGCCGGGTACATAAATAATCGCTTCTGCAATATTATCGGCTACAATCTGAGAAAAAAACACCCGGGCCGCTCCATAAGCTTCTGCGTAACTGGTGATTGAAAAGTCAAAAATATCTCCTAAAAGAATCAAATAATCATTTTCTGCATTTACGTTATTTTTAAATTGTTCATATTTAGGACCAATATGATACTCCCCACCTTGAGTGCTCTTTTGAACAAGCCCGCACATCGGATCGCCAAAATGAGCATCGGATATAATAGCCAGTCTCATATTTATAAACACCTCCTTTAATCCCTCCCATGCAGTGAACCGTTATCTCCGGAGAGTGGGGAGAGTATTGTCCTATGTGCCCATTATCATTATGTGCAACATTCGTGCCAAAGAATTGCTACTTGCAAATTAAGTGTCGTTTGAAATGTTTTTTCATTCCTGGTGTGAGGGTCTTAGGTAATCTTAGAGTAATTTTTAAAAAATTTACCATCTAACAATTTATAAGAGAAGATCCGATGAAAGAGAAAAGTGCACACAAACGTGTACACCAATTTGAAATGAAAGAGAAAAAAGGGATCCTAAGCGGCCAATGTGATATATATTAGATAATGATTCAAGGCTGTTACGGTTGGTGGATAAATAAGAGATAACGAGTGCACATGTTTGTGTACACTGCACACCATCGTGTGCAATTTAATAAAGCTCCCCGCAGCAAGCTGTGGGGTATCAAAGCGGAATTGCGCCGAAGCCAACCCGCCTTCGCTCTAAAGAGCTTCGGCGTGGTTCACCTCGCCATTCAGCCCTGTAGTAAACTACAGGGTATTCTGGCGAAGGCGAATAATCGATAAATTTTGCTGAAAGTGTTGACAATAGCATAGATATTAATATATAGTTTCCTGTATAATAAAATATTGGTTAAAGCCAATAAATAACAGGTGGTCATATGAAAAATGTTCAAATCAGCTTTGATGAAAACCTACTCAAATCAGTAGACGGCCTTGCGGCATCAACCCGCCTTTCACGTTCTGCAATTGTGCGGGAAGCTCTCCGACGCTGGATAAAAGAAAAAAAAATCAAAGAATTTGAAGAAGAGTGGATCAAGAAACTAAAAGAGAATCCCGATGATACGCAAGAAGCTGAAGCCTGGATGAATATCGAAAAGTGGGGTGATTAATGAACCGAGGCGATATATGTTTAATCGATCTTGGAGGAAAGATCGGCACACGTCCGGTTGTTATTCTAACAAGACAAAATGTTTTGAAATACGTTAATAAAGTCATTGTTGCGGAAATAACGACCAGGGGTAAAGGATATCCTACCGAAGTATTTATAGACCAAAAAGCAAATTTGCCAAAACCTTCTTTTATTCAGGCGGACAATTTACATACCGTGCCAAAAGCCAGGCTGGAAAAATATTTGGGTACTTTAGATGAAGCCACCATGATAGAGGTTTCACAAAAAGTGATCATGGCCCTGGAGCTTGAAAGTGGCATTAAGAAAATTATCGAATCTTAACATGACAATCCGGGCACTCTTTAGAAAACCAGTAGAGCATTTTCCCGCATTTCGAACATCGTCCTTTTCTTTCTTGATTATGTAAGCGATTCCGGGCCAAATGAGCTCGGCAGAAGCTCTGCAATAGTCCTTACAAGTCTATTATCTGAATCACAGACCGAGACTATCAGCGCGTCTTGGCTGAACTCCTTTATAACTTGACGACAAGCCCCGCAAGGCGCCGTCGGCGTTTGGGTGGGCGTGTATATAACAAGCGCCTCAATCGTTCTATTGGCGTTGCTCACACTTGAAAAGATAGCATTTCTCTCTGCACAAACCGTGAGTCCGAAAGAAGCATTTTCGACGTTAACACCCGTAAATATTTTTCCATCCTCATTGATTAATGCTGCACCTACGCGTAAATTGCTATAGGGGGCATACGCTTTTTCAGCGGCTCTGCGCGCCTCCAACACCAGTCGCTCTATTGTATCGTTTCCAATATTCACGAAATGTCCTCCAGTGAATTAAACTGTTACATTATAGTTTTGTTCTCGCCCGCTCTCTATGTTCGCTTGAGTTCACCCCAGTATGATCTTCCGGACCTACGGGACAGGCAGAGATCACAGAGGGATAAATAATTTGTCTGATTTTTTAATCCCGCTCAAGCGGGACAGGTATCCAAAATCAGACAAAATTCTCAGCCACTTCCACAAAGGGTATTTTGAATTCCATGAATTACGGTAGCTTATCCGCGTGACAATGCAATAAGGCGATAAACCAGCATGCCTGATAGCCATGCAACGTCTTCTGGTGACAGGATTTCTCCGATGGTTTTATCAAAGAGGATATTCGCTTCAGGAGGAAATTCATCATCTCCTTTCCACATGATCAGTTGGAGCGGCACTTTAGGGAAAAATTTAAATTCAAACCCAGCATCTCCTATATCGATTGCTTTACCATTAATATTGTTTGCTGCTTTTGAAAGACCTGAAATATTTTGGCCAAATACTTTTTTTAAAGGATCGATTGCCCTTTTAACAAATGCGCTGAAATAAAATGATGCTTCCGGTATTTCCCTATATGCGATCCAGTCTCCTGTCAATTTTTTAGCGCTTTCAGCCGTTAAGTAATGCAGAATAAGGACCTGTTCCTGAATCGGAACAGCAGTTTTTTTGTCAGATTCATTTTCAAAATCAAAATCAGGAAAACTAACCTGATATATCCTGTCAAGGAAAGGTATTTTGAGCACATTATCACTCAACGTTTCAAATCCCGACCTTTTTGCAATATTATCGAATGATTCTTTTGAAAGCTTTTCAACGGCAATTTGTCGTGCACTTATGTAGTCATCTATGCGTGGCATGTTTGTTCAGACTCCAGCATGTTATATGTTATTAGTTATTCGTTATTAGTTCTGCTGCTTGAGATTGAATTTCGATTGAAATTCAGTTGAAATTCGGTTGTTATTCGGTTGTTATTCGGTTGTTATTCGGTTGTTATTTGTTATTTGATTTCCCTTTAGAGGATACATATGCGCTAACTTAACAATTAATTATTAGCAATTGATTATTAATTATTTTTCCCTGCGTTTTTGAACTGTCTTCGCCATTGCACTCATGATCCTGTAGTTAATAATCAATTGTTAATGGTGAATAGCTAAAAAAAAAAGCCCCACCACATTGGGCGAGGCTTTTAATCAGTCTTTACATTTAATTTTTTCGTCTATTAGAGTTCTAGCCATGAATCGGAGTATAAAGTCTTTCCAAGGATTACATTGGTGGTTTTGACGTAATCCTGCATCTCTTTTGAAAGGCTGTCCATATCCGGTTCATCACCATCCATAACACTATAGACGGCATCAACAATATCCTGACGCTTTCCTCTTGCAATCTCGATTGTTGCATCATCCAACGGGTCTGCAATAACGGACATCATATCGTGTTTCTGGAGCATAACGGTAAATGTTCGATTTATTATACCTCGAAGATGATCCGGACACCCGTTTGATACATTTGAGACACCACACGTTGTTTTTGCTCCCGGCGCTATGTCCTTAATCATTTCATTGAACTCCATCAGGCTTACTGCCTGCGGCTGTTGAATATTGACTGGTGTTACAATGCCGTCCACCCATATCTGTTCATTTGGGATTCCGGCTTCATTTGCCGCATAAAGGAGCTCAACACAAAGGGCTGCGCGTTCATTTGCATCACGCGGCAGACCCTCGGGGCCCCACATAAGGGCAACAAAGTCCGCCTTGTATTTTGCTGCCATGGGTATCATTTTCTCGTAACGTTCGGGACGACACATAATCGAATTAACAATTGGCGTCAGCTTGCAAACCTTGAGCGCAGCTTCAATTGCATCAATATTGGAAGTATCCAGTACCAGCGGTATATCATCAACAACCTCCTGGACAACTTCGACCACCCACGGCATAAGCTCATGACCGTCCTTTTTGGCCGGACCAAGGTTGATGTCGATAAAATCCATACCCTTTTCCTTTTGAAAAAGGGCTTCTTCCTGGATCGGTTTGGGATCACGCGCTTTGAATGCCTTACCGATCTTTGTAGATATTACGTTTAAACTTTCGCCGATTAGTAGCATATCTCCCCCCCCTCCTTCAATTGACGATTAACTATTAACAATTAATAATTAATAATTAATTGTTAACCATTAATTATTATTTATTTTGCCTTTAAGAAAGCAGGAATATGGGCTGCTTCTCTTGGGCCGACGGTAATTGTCCATCCGGAAAGCTCTTCTTCAATATCACCGACAATTGCTGCGGCATATCCCGGAATTACTAATTCCTTATGTTTGACTTTATCCATTATACCGCATTTTTTTACGAACATCCCAACGTCATCGCCCGAAAATTTTCCTGCAGCCCATGCCGTCAATACAGACAGGCCTTCAGCATCTTTGATGAGCAGCCAGGACGGAACCTTGCTTCCCTCAATTTCACCGGATACAATAAAATAGGTCAAGGCAAAATTGGTGGTAACCATCACAGGTGAATTCTCATCCGGGTTGCCAATTTCATAGATGCCCTCAGTGACCGTCATGGGCCTTTGCGGATCAGTATAAATATTGAGTCGTTCGAGAAGCAGAGGGAAAAGACTTTCACCGGTAAAATCGGATAGAACAACAATGCCGCCGTACTTGGCAATATGCAATCCGGCAATCAATGTCTCCATATCCAGGTTTGAAGCCATCTCGCAAGGGAACGTGATTGTGGGAAAACCCAAATCCCTGTTTCCACCTTTTAATGCTGCGCGTCTTATGGCCACATGGTCCTCTAAGGACTGTTTTATTTCCCTGGACCCCGGGTCAATTACAAGATCTTTTATCCCCATTCCCGCAAGTTTTTGAGTTAACGGAATAAGGCCTTCAATGGAATCGGCCTTTACAGCCAGTGGTAGACCGTTATCTTTTGCAATGGCGCCAAAGTCATCGGCATTTGCTTCTGAAGCAGCATAAATAAGAGGTCTCTTGGATTTGCATGCCTCGACGCCGGCCTTCATTGTTTCGGCATCATTTGAGATCAGAACCAGGTTAAACTCAGAAGTTTCGGCAATAGTCTTTGCCTTTTGCGCAAAGGCTTCTTTATCCCCATTTGAATCTTTTAAAGCTACCAGCTCGGGTCTAAGGTTTAATCCAACCCGCTCAAACTGGAAAGCATTCCATGTTTTCAGTTTAGCCTCAAGATCGGCTTCAGAAATGTCGGAACCCACCAAAGCAGCAATGGCAGTTTGGTTGATAAAGGTCTTTTCATGACGATACAGCACCGTCTCCCCGCCTATTGTAAAGGCTCGAACACCTTTTCCTACAGGAACGGGTCTGATTGGAGGCGCTGAAGCCGCTGAAAGTTTTTCTTTTGCCTCGTCAGATACATACGGGCAACTGTCAAGTTCCGCCTTCCCTGAAGCCAGATTCATGGCGAAAGCAAGACAGGTGGGAACACCGCATTCTTTACAGTTTGTCTTGGGCAGGAGTTTAAAAATTTCTATTCCTGTTAAAGCCATATGATTCCTCCCTTATTGATAATTGGTAAATAGTATATGTTGATGAATTCGTAACAAGTCGAATTCATCACGTTTTAGGTTTGAAGTTTTAGGTTTGAAGTTATGGTATTACAATTATTTACAGATACTCAAAACTTAAACCCCTAAACTTAAAATGCTCGTAAAAGAAAATTTTATACTTTTTACGAAACCGTCAACATATACTTAAAACTTAAAACCTAAAACTTTAAACTTTTTGTCTACATCAGCGGATCCATAGTCAAAGCAGGATGACCCTTTTCTTCCAGGAAGGGGAGGATCTCCTCTTCGGAAGTTCCTACGGTCTCATCGGCAATCTTATCCATCAGGTCGGGAACACCAAGCTCTTCCGCACGTAATTTAAACCGTTCCCCAATCTCTTCCTTTAAATGTGTGGACATCCATACCAAACGCAATATCCCGCCATCGCCGGAAAGCCACTTTCTCTGGGTTATGTTGTATTTGCCGTGCCCTACAAATCCGGGCGTGCTGGCGCCGCCTCCGATGGTTCCGGCAAGGGTGGTGAATTTCATGCCGCATGGCGTCATTCCCATATAATCACGATCCACGGTCATGACTCCATTGCACATGGGCAGTATTGCGGCAATGCATTCACAACAACCGCAGGTGGTCATGGGGTCATAAATAATGCTGTAAAAATTGTAGTGATCCAGGACCTGACGCGATGCATTGTAAAGGAAGTCGTTACATCCCTTCCACTGGCCCAGTTTCGGGTCGAGGCACTCTCCCTTTTCTATGGGCTGGTTCGGCCCCGTGGGATTAATTTCATTTGATGCCTTGCAGTCCATCCAGTTATAAGCGCCACAAAGTCCTGTTCTTTCAGGACTTACAATACATACATGACTCGGGGCAAAGGACTGGCAGAGTGTGCACGAATAAAAGATATCCGTGGTTTCGTCTGTCATTCCTTCGATCCTGGCATCTCTTACTTTGTATACTGCTCTTGCCTTTTCCAGAATCTCTTTTACTTTATCTTCCACGGTATAAATTTTGAATTGGACTTTATCAAAAATAGCTCCAAAATCCTGATGGTATTTTGCATGCAGAAAATCACCGATGTGTTTTAACTTAAGCCCTTTTCCTACGGCAGTTTTGGACATCCTTAACCAGGCGATATCTCTCTGCCCGATATGCATAAGCCCCTGGGCATAGTTGATAAGGTGGTGAATCTGTCTTTCCAGGATGGGTTCAAAGTCTTCCTGCATTTTCCTGCCGGCAAACTCCGCGTTGATGGCCAGAGGGAGCTTTGCTCCTTCCTCTACATCATCCACATCCGGACCAATCAATTCAACCTTGCCGTCTTCCACTTCATTCATATCCTTGGTTGTAACCCATTCCACGGCCATGGTCTTGCCGCCGCCACATTCCAGGTAGAGATCATCCTTTCGAACACGCTCTCCTTCAAAAGCAGGGCCGTAGGACACCGGTATTGGAATCTCCGTTACCGCAATCTTCAGACCCCTGACTTCAATAGCCTTTGAGACCAATTCATCATGGGGAATATTGGAAACAACATGCTCATAGGTACAGATGCCCGTGGGTAATATTTCCGGGATGGGGGTGTCGGCAATAGTCGGAAAGCCCCAGTTTATGGCGCCCGCGGCATTGGCGTACCATTCGTCTGTTACCTTCCCAAGAGGCATGGCAAAGGCATAAATCCGATCCTTATTATAATGGAGATTCCCCTTAAAATCTCCCGGCTTAATGCCGCCAAAAGACATGGCAGCCCTTGTTGCAAAACCCATGGCAAATACAGTCGCCGTATACTCCGGTCCAAAGGAGACAAGGCGTGTTGGCCATCCTATCTGGACTCCGGCCTCTACCAGCTGGTCGGACATTTTGCGGCCTTCATGGTCTGCGCCCATAAACACGTAAAGGCTCTTTTCCTGGAGTTCCAGTGCGATCTTAACAGCGGTATCAGTATCCGGCGCCGCGCCAAGAATAGCTGCAAATCCGGGAGCAGTGCCGTCAACAAATTCAACTCCTCTCTTTCTCAATATCACGTCGTCTGCAGCGCCCAGCCAGATATTTCCATCAAGGGGATCTTCGATCTTGGTGTAAAAATCCGGATCCTCCAGGTAGCGTATCGCCTCAATAATCTCTTCCGCGAAAAATGTGGCCATTCCGGCTTCAAGCGCCGGCGCCAGGTAGGGAAGCCATACTTTCTCGTCAACCATGGGAGGCAATAATGCTCTGCACCTTTCAAGGATATTTTTGGCATCTCCGAGCTTTTCAACAGGGATACCTAAAATCCCATAGATAATGGGGAGATAATAGGCTGTATTCGGAAAACCGATTTTTTGATCAGGCCCCCATTTATCCAAGGCTGCCTGATATTTGTTTTCCGCCCTTTCCAGAATCTTGTGAGCGCCGCGTATAGCAGCTGAACAAATTATTTTTGACATGTTTCAAACCCCTAATCTTTTTTATTTGGAACTAAGTCCTTATTAAATTGTGATGAATTCGTAAAAAGTAGAATTCATCAAGTGTTTATTATTTAGTGTCTATTCATAACCGATAGATTTTGGTTCAATACAAGGCCGCAGTCCTTTTGTGACCACAGGCGTAGTGGGACTACGTCGAGGATCGCAAAAGGGCGAGAACGCCGTATTGGGACAAAAGATGCCGGTTAGGGATAGACACTATTTAGTTTTTTGGATCCCGCACAACCTCAAACACCGATCCGCTTCTCGTTTAGCCTGTTCCGTCATGAAGCCCAAATCAACCTCTTTAAAGCTACTCTTTCGCTCATCAAGCGTGATCTGCGGTATTGGTTCTCTATCCTTTGATTCAGCATCCTTGGATGTGAATTCAATCCCTTTCCAGTCACTTTTTAGCAAGGCGCCCATATCCTCGCCGCTCAAATAGCAATCTATGGATTTGGCCACCATCTTTCCAAAGGCAACCGCTTCGACCACCGTCCTGGGACCTGAAACAACATCTCCGCCGGCAAAAATCCCGGGTATATTGGTAACCCCTGTTTGTGGATCGGTTATGATAAGTCCCCTGTTAGACGTATCAATTTTCCATCCTTTAGATATGGACTCTAAATCGGGGGCCTGGCCAATTGCAGATATTATTGCGTTTGTTTTAACAACAAATTCAGATCCTTCAATCGGTACAGGTCTCCGCCTGCCTGATTCATCAGGTTCCCCTAATTCCATGCGGATACATTCCACGCCGGATACTTTTCCGTTCTCACTTAAAATTTTCATGGGAGCGGTAAGGAACTGGATATCAATGTCTTCCTCGATGGTCTCATCAACCTCCCACGGGCTTGCCGGCATTTCCTCACGGGTTCTGCGGTACAGGATGGCAACCTCGTCAAAGGCCAGACGTTTGGCCACGCGGGCGCTGTCAACGGCTGAATTTCCTCCGCCAATAATAACCACTCGACCTTTTGCTGAAACCGGGTTCCCCAGGTTAACATCCCTTAAGAACTTAAGGCCGTCAAGTACGCCCTCCAGTTCATCCTCTCCCGGTATTCCAAGTTTTAGAGCTTTATGACATCCAACGCCGATAAAAATGGCTTTATAATCCTTCTTAAGATCGGAAAAGTCGATATCTTTTCCTATTTCACAGTTGAGCTTAATCTCTACGCCCAATTTCTTAATGATATCTATTTCGGCGTTGAGGATATCTCTGGGTAAACGGAACTCCGGAATGCCTACCGCCATCATCCCGCCTTCCACAGGGAGTTTCTCAAAAATTGTAACAGGGTAACCCTCTATAGCCAGATAATAGGCTGCTGCTAAGCCTGCAGGCCCGGCGCCGATAACAGCGATCTTTTCTTCTTTTTTTCCCTTTTTTTCAGGAATATAAGGAACCTCCGAACAAAGATCTACATCCGCCAGAAATCTTTTAAGAACCTCGATTGCCACGGGCTGATCAATACTACTCCTGTTACATTTGGTTTCACAGGGGTGCGGACAGACGCGACCGCATATTGCAGGTAAAGGCATCTCTTTTTTAATCAGTTTTAATCCTTCGGTGTATTTTTCCTGCGAAATGGCGTTAATAAATCCAGGGATGCTTATATGGGCCGGGCAATTGGCTTTGCAAGGGCCGGTTCCCCATTGTTCAAAGTCAGCGGAATCAACATTTCCCTCTTTGATGGCCAAAGCACGAAGGGCATCTACAACACTGCTGAACTGTACATTTTGGGGACATACAAATGCGCAGGAATCACAATGGGAGCAGTACCAAAGGGCTTCCGAATTGAGCAGCTTGTCCTTTAATCCCATTTTGATCATATGGATAATTCTTCTGGGGTCAAAGGCCGGTTCAACTTTGCTTACGGGGCACACACCCGTGCATGTCCCACAGTCAAAACACCTGTTGGCCACTTCGCCGCCGGGCATGGCTGTTACTTCAAATTTAAATTTATGTTTTAAATCGTTCTTTGTTACGGTCAAGGGGTACTCCTTATATAAATAATTGACAGTTTCGTAAAAAATAAAAAATTTTCTTTTACGAACCTTTGTAATATTTTAGCTGTTTGTAAACAAAGCCGACCGTGTAAAACTCGCGCATAAGTGAGTGTAAAGAAAGAACAGTGCATGACTTTTAAATAAAACATTTAAGTTATAAATGCCAATTAGTCATTAAAATACATAATGCAAGCCCCTGTTATTTCTTAACTCTCACTAATACGCTCAGACAGTTACACGATTAAAAATTAAACAACCTTTGAAGCTTGCTATTTTAATTTATTTTCAGAAGGTTAAAATGTTACGAATGTTTTAAGTATCTTTAAATAATTGTAATACGATAGCTTCAAACTTAACACTTAAAACCTAAAACGTGATGAATTCGACTTTTTCGAATTCATCAAGCTGCTGACTCTGTAATTTTCTTCTCCTGTTTTGTAAGTTCCTTTTCGATCATTTCGTTGATTTTTTCGGACATCTTAGCTTCAATCAGTTCAGTGGTATATTCACCCTCTTTTCTCAGTTGCTGGGTTAGCTTGCCAAAACGTGTTCGTATCTTAAGATTTTTCACGACGGATTTAGTTGCTAAAAGTTTTGATTTCAAATCCTCTATGGGAATCCCTTCGGCTTCTCCTAAAGGTCCCATCTCTTTCATTTGATTCGTAAATTTTGTTATCAGGCTTACATATAACGGCGCTTCTGCAGCCGAGGCCCACTCCAGGGCAAGCCTTTCCGGTTTTACACCGGAGATCTCCAGAACCTTTTTAGTGAATTGTGCTGTTAATATGGCATCGTAATTACCAACCTGGTAATGACATTCGCCAAGCTGTCACCCACCCACAAAAACAGCGTCCGCCCCCACATGAAAAGCATCAATAATAAATATAGGATCAATTCTTCCGGTACACATGATCCTGATCGGTCTGATATTTGGCGGGTATTGGAAGCGAGACACACCTGCTGAATCTGCTGCAGCGTAACAGCACCAATTACAAAGAAAGCCAAGTATCTTCGGTTCAAAGTTTTCTTTAGCCACGCTTAACTCCTGTTTTAAAATTTAAGTAAAATAATGGTAACTATTCAGCCACTAAGGCACTAAGCTTTTTCAGAGACTGCGCTCGGAAAAAATGTTTTGGCAATTAAGTATGGAGATGTCGGAATGATCCCCAACAAGTAATCGGTAATCGGTGATCGGTACCTGATTACCCAATACCTGATCACCGATCACTGGTGACCGATCACCGCATCGACAAAATTTTGTCGATGTTGCACTTCTAAGCGCCCACAAGGGCCTTTATCTGGTTCGATATCTGTTCGTCTGTAAACCCACCCATTGTTATTGCCATGGTGGGACAATGGGATGCGCATATTCCGCATCCTTTACAGGAAGCTGAAATCGTTTCGGCTTTTTTCTTCTTTCCAACCTTTATTGTCACTATGGACGAATAAGGACAAAGACTCTCACAAATTCCGCATCCTATACATGTGTCTGTCTCTACAAATGACACATAAGGTTCAACCGTAACATGTCCTTTGGCAAGAGGAATACACGCTTTGCCGGCAGCGGCCCTGGCCTGCGCAATCGATTCGGATACGGGTTTCGGCCCATGAGCCAGTCCACAGAGATATATTCCATCTACGGAAAACTCAACCGGCCTGAGCTTTGGATGGGCTTCTAAGAAAAATCCATCTTTAGTAAGAGGGGTCTTGAGAATTTTAGACAGATCTTCCGTTTGATTAGGCGCTATCCCCACGCTTAAAGCCACCATGTCAGGTTCAAGCGCTACCTTATCACCTAATATCTTATCCTGGAATTCAACCTGGACCTTGCCGCCTTTCTCTGTTACTACAGGAGGTTCTTCCTTATCAAAGTGAACAAACATGACACCTTTTTCTCTGGCCTGCTGGTAGTAATCCTCCATAAATCCATAGGTGCGCATATCCCGATAAAGTATCGTAATATTGGCATCGGGGTTTAATTCCAGTATCTTTAGTGCATTCATTACTGCCTGGCCGCAACAAACTTTACTGCAATAAGCAAGGTCTTCGCCCCTTGAACCAACACACTGTATCATTACAACGTCGTTTATTTTTTTTGCTTCTTTGGGGCTCGTTAATTTCTCTTCCAGTTCGATCTGTGTCACAACCTGGCTGGATTCTTCGTACAGATATTGTTTTGGTTCATAGGGTTTGCCGCCGGTAGCTATAATGATAACTCCGTGGTCTAAATTGTGAGTCTCATCCTGATTTTTAATTACTGTGTTAAAGTTGCCCACATATCCGGTGACAGCTTCCACAGTAGAATTTGTATGCACTTTTACAAGAGGGTTAGATTTTATCTTTGCTTTTGTATCCTCAAGCGCCTGCTTTGGATCATCACCCGTTAAAGTAAATCGTATGTCTTTGAGATTTCCGCCAAGTTCTCCGGTTGCTTCCACCAGAAAGCATTCGAATCCCTGGCCTGCAATATTCAAAGCGGCCGTCATGCCAGCCATGCCGCCGCCTAAAACAAGCGCTTTCCGGATTACCGGCAGTTTTTGTTCAGGCAACGGTTGAATTCTTCGCGCCTTGGCAACAGCCATTCTGGTTAAATCTTTGGATTTTTCAGTGGCTTCTTCAGGTTGCATGGAATGAACCCAGGAACAATGATCCCTGATGTTGGCCATTTCAAAAAGACAGCGGTTCAGACCGGCGTTTCTAAGTGTTTCCTGGAACAGGGGTTCATGGGTTCGTGGTGTGCAAGCGGAAACCACAACTCGATTTAAACGATTTTCTTTGATCTTTTCCGTGATAGCTTCCTGGGTGTCCTGTGCGCAACTGAAGAGATTTGTGTCGGTAAAGACAACATTGTCAAGGGTTGAGGCATACTCTGTTACCGTCTTTACATCCACAACACCGCCTATATTGCTTCCGCAGGAGCAGATAAAAACCCCGATGCGGGGTTCTTCTTCAAGCTCAATTTCTTCCGGGTAGACCTTGGTTTCAACCTCGGTGTTCCTGGTTTCTTTAAGTACTTCCGCAGTAAGAGCCGCAACGCCGCTTGCATCGGTAACACTGTCAGGAACATCCTTGGGTCCTTGAAAGGCACCTCCTACAAATATTCCCGGTCGTGTAGTTTGAAGCGGTGAAAACTGGCCAGTCTTGCAAAAATTGTAATGATTTAATTCAATTCCGGTAGCTTTTGCCAGGTGTTCGGCGTCGCTGGGTGATTCAAGCCCTTCAGGCAAAACCACCATATCGAAGCTTTCTTTTAGATGTTTACCTTCCTCGTTAACGTATGAGATATCAAAAGACCCGTTCCTTCCAAGAACACCGGCAATCCTGCTCCTTACAAAACGAATACCTTTTTCTTTTGCTCTCTGCCTGGCGTAATCAAAGTCCTTGCCCTGTGTGCGCATATCCATAAAAAATATCGATATCTCAATATCAGGGTCGTGGTCCTTTGCGACAAGAGCTTCCTTAATTGCATACATACAGCAAACAGAGGAACAGTAACCGTTGCCGCAGGAAATATCTCTTACACCGATGCACTGGAGATAGGCAACACGCTTAGCGTGGCGACTATCGGAGGGCCTTATTATTTTTCCCATCGTGGGACCGGAGGCCGACGTAAGGCGTTCAAATTCCATACCGGTAACCACATCCGGATAGCGGCCATATCCGTATTTTTCCAACACTTCTTCACTGATACGACCAAATCCGGGAACAAGAATAACCGCACCTATATTAAGGTCGAGCATTTCCTCTTGCTGGTACAGATTGATCGCTTTAGCCTGGCAGGCTGACACACAGATTCTGCAGGCTTCGTGGTTCTGGTAAAGACAATTGCTCGGATCGATATGAAAACTGGCAGGAACAGCCTGATCATAATCTCTATGCGCATTTTTAGTGAAAGTCAGGGTTTCATTATAATTATCAGCTATTATAACAGGACAGTACTTTCCACAATCACCGCACGCGGTACACAGATCCTCATCAATATAGCGGGGTTGTTTGCGTACCTTTGCGGTAAAATTGCCAACATCGCCTTCAACCGATATGAGTTCAGCTTTAGTAATTATTTTTATGTTTGGAGACCGACCGGCCTCAACCAACTTTGGCGCTAAAATTCAGATTGCACAATCATTGGTTGGAAAGGTTTTATCCAGTTGGGCCATGACTCCGCCGATGGAGCCTAACTTCTCCACAAGGTACACATAGTAGCCTAAGTCGGCAAGGTCAAGGGATGCCTGAACACCGGCAATACCGCCGCCCACAACCATCACAGATCCTGATTTATTATTTTTCATGCTTCCAATTCCCGTCTCATGGCCATGTCATAAAGGACTCTTTCCTTCTTTTCCTGAATGCCCAGGGCCTCTCTCTTTTTTTCAATAGCTCGAATCATTATTTGGGCCATTTCTACCGGATCGGATTCAACCGCCCACATTGCTCCATATTCTTCTTCCAACTCTTTGAAAAGATAGTCTGTGACGACCTTGCTGTTTGTTGTGGGAAAGGTCCTTCCAAACACAACAAAAGCTCCGCTTGCCACAAAGTACTGGCCGATTGCTATGGCTTTTTCACTCATCCACTCAGGTGCACAACCTGCCGCCGGTAGCTGGTCAATATCGTCGCCCAATCCACCCTCTTTAACAATCTCCGTGGCTGCAATGAGGATACGGCTGTTATCAACACATGAACCCATATGCAAAACAGGGGGTATGCCGACTGTTTCGCAGACCTCTCGTAAACCGGGACCTGCCAGCTCCGCCGCTTCGGGCGTTAAAAGTCCTTCCCGACCGCATGCAGTGGCTACGCATCCGGTAACGAGTGTAAGGACGTTGTTGGCAATAAGCTCTTTTACCACCGTTGTGCTTATACGTCCTGACTCAACCCTGCAGCTGTCACAACCCACAACCGCGCCTACCCCGCGTATACGACCGTTTATAATGTTGTCATTCAAGGGTCGGTAGGATGCTCTAAAGGCGCCGCCCAGCATATGGTTGATGGTTTCATGGCTAAAACCAACTACCACTTCCGATTTTCGGTCAGGAAGACGGACTTTCCCTCTTTCCTTAAATTTGCCGATAGCTCGAAGGGTAAGTTCTCTTGCACTTTCAAGTGCATGCTCGACCTCAAATTCAATGTGGGTCGCGCCCTCGATCTTGGCACGGTAAGAGGTGGTTATAAGATCCGTATGAAAACTCTTAGCCACATCCGCCAGGCCCTGCATGACACACTGCACATCCACTATCATCGCTTCGACAACGCCTGTGGAGATTACAACTTCCTGCTGAACGAAGCCTCCTGCAATTGGAACACCGTGACGCATCAATATCTCATTTCCCGAGCAGCATACACCTGCCAGATTAATCCCTTTTGCCCCTACTGCTTCAGCCGCTTTTATAATTTCAGGTTCTTGTGAAACAATAGCCATTGCTTCCGGCACCTGGGGCTCATGTCCATGGATAATAATATTTACGTGATCTTCGGAAAGTACGCCAAGATTAACCATTGTTCGAAGGGGCACAGGAGTTGTGAACATAATGTCCTGAAGCTCGGTGGCTATCATGGAAGCCCCCCAGCCGTCAGCTAAGGAACACCGTGAACCCTGAAATATGAGATTTTTATAATCCTGATCGGTTCCCATGTGTGAACGATGCATTATCTCTACAACTTCCCTGTCAACCCCCCTGGGAAGAAGACCCAATTTTTTCCATAACTCCTGTCGTTTTTTAGGCGCACGCTTGGTCATGGTAAGAACCCCGTCCTGCTGACCAAATTCAGCAAGGATCTTCTCACCCAGCTCGATGGCAATATCTTCTTTTGTGCGACCTTCCGTTTTTATTTCATAAAGATCTGCCATCATGTGGAGCTTTTTTTCATCCTTTATCTCAAAGGGTGTCTCTCCTTTTGCAGTTGCCAGAAAAGTAAGGGCCGTCTCTCGTCCATGATCCATATGGGCGGCAGATCCCGCTGCTATCATCCGGACAAAATTACGTGCCGCTACTGTTGCCGGTGTAGCCCCGCAAATACCGATGGTTTCAGGAGCATCTTCAATCATCATGCACGGGCCGAATGAACAGTTCCGACAGCAGGTCCCGCCCTGACCAAAAAGACAGGGTTCAATGGCACGATCTTTCATGCGCTTCACATAAGTCTTTACCCCTTCCTTTTCCACTTCTTCAAGCACACAGGTACTTGCTTCACAAAAGATACCTTCACACTGTGGTTTTGTGAAAGGGATTATTTTTCTCGCCATTATATTTCCTCCTGTTTATATCGTTGACTTCTTAAAATGTCGAATTCATCAAGTGCTTGGTGTTTTGATAGAATTATATGTTTATATATCAGTATGTTAGATCGCCAACCACTAAACACTCAATACAAAACACTCTCGTAAAAAGGTCACTTTTTTGAATTTTTATGAGATCATCAAGTTTTAGCTGTAAAAGATAAAAATGGAAGTTCGAACAATGCTTTTAACTAATTAAGATAACGCCAAATCCGGTTCCGGCGCAATGGATGCATAGTCTATATTCGCTTCTTCCAATTCTTTTTTGATGGGAGCAACATCATTTGCAGGCCCACCCTCTAAAGTCAGATCAATAAAAGCTTTGGCAAAACGAACAGCTTCAGGATGTCTCATGATAAGAACATCTGCGCCAGACAACAAATAACTTACAGCACTCACCGATTCCATGAGGATTCCACGCTTTTCAGGATCACCAAGTAGTGGAGCCTCTTCTGCGGTCTGCTTTGCTTCCTTGCATTTCCATATTTCATCGCCCATATTATTAATGATAGGAAGCTGCAATTTATCATCAGACTGGGCAAGAGAGGCCATTCTGATACGTTCCATTACTGAGTAGGTGTATTCCAGACCATAACCCAAACCGCCCGTAGTAGGATCTATAATCATTCTGTCCGTTGGCATCCCCAGGTTTTCAAGAAGAATATTGACCTGCTTGGCCAGGTTCACGTCGATGGGAGAGGATGCAATAATCGTATGGCCATATCCAATGGCGCTTGCCCCTATCCCCTTGTGATTCTTTTCCTCCACTGGCCCCAGGATTAAATTTGCACCCTCGCACTCTTCCGAAACCTTTTTTAGAACATCTTCATCCTTTTGCGGATTGCCGGTGCCCCAAATAATCAGCGGTACGTCTATGGCTTCCAGGATCTTTTTTACAACACCGGCCGCTTCTTCAGGACTTGCGTCTTTATCATTAGGATCGGTGCTTTTGAGCTGTAAAGCGATTATTTCGGCCCCGAAATCATCGACGCACTTTTTTGCCCATGCAGCAGGATCTGAAATGACATCTTTAAAATGGCTAAGTGCGGATTCCGGCCAGTCAGTCGGTTCAATGTCCCAGATTTCCATTGCTATTTTCGGCTTGTTAGGCATTTCACCTTCAAACTGATAGAAAGGATAGGACGTTTCACCGCCAACGGTTACGGCATTGTCGCCTTTTCCAAGGGAAATCTCTTTTATAGTACCGGTATAAGATTCTTTAGAAATTTCAAAGCCCAATTTTGCCTCCTTCGTTTAAAAAAATTAATAATCGAGGTTAATCATCTTAACTTTGATGGTCTCGTTAACCTCAAATGAAAATAAAAAGCCTATCAACTATTTAAAAGAAATATACTTATAATTAAATTTATTGTTTGTCAAGGAGTGAATATAATTAATTTATAGTTTTTACTTAAGAGCTAATAACCATTTAATAATATCAATAAATCCAAGCCCTTTAGGCCTTCGGCTCGTTGAGCCTACGCAGTGGCGGGCAGGGCAATTTAACTTAAAAAAACCTTCACCCGCCCGGCCCGTCTCCAGCTATAAAATAACTACAATTTAGCTATAAAGTATTTATAAAAGGTTCCCCCGAAAGTTGTCAAGGAAAAAATCATCGGACTGGAAGCGTGGAATTCAGGTATCAATGGCGAATTTTTTCGGGAGCCGGGTCCAGAATCCCTAATTAATAATCAATTACTAATTGCAGGACTACTGACCTATCGTAGATTCAGATTCAACATATTTTAATGAAGAATCCACTCTATAGAGGGCATATAAAAGATGAACGTCCAACATCGAACATTGAACATCGAACGTCCAATAATGATGTCGCTCCGCTCCTCAAATTATATTAAAATCGAATTAAAAATCGATACGAACATCGAATAATGTATTCTACCATTTATAATAAATACAAAGCGAGCAGACTTCGCCATAGTGGCTACGACGGCTGAAAGCGCTTTCCACATTCGACGTTCGATGTTCAAATTGTTGCATCTGAAATTACAGCTAAAACCTTACACTGCTTTACGAGCCTGTAAACGTGCTTTGAGTTTCGGGAATTGGTCTATATCTGTATGGGGTAAGAATAGAGAAGCAACGTAGTTGTTCATATAAGAGGCTGTTTCAGATAATTCAAAATTAGTCATTTTTTTAGTAACTTCCCCCACATCTTTCCTGATACGATTTGTTAATGAGCTCATTTTTGCACCCATCAATGATCCGTTCCCTATAAAAACGACCTTATCGGAATCCATTTCCGGGAGAAGTCCTATAGTCATTGCTTTTTCCAGGTCAACATAGCTCCCGAATCCTCCTGCAAGAATAATTAATTCAATATCATGAATGCTAAGCCCCACTTCTTCGAGAAGAGTCATATAACCGCTGTACATGGCCCCTTTTGCGCGAATAAGATTTTCAATGTCGATTTCAGTAAGGACAACATCCCTGTCTATCTGGGATTCGTCTTTCCAGGCAAGGACATATTCAAATACGCCGTCTACTTCCCTAATTCGAGGCGTATTAAAATCGCGGTTGAATTTTCCGCTATTATCAATGATACCCATTTCAAACATTGTCGCCACTGCGGTAATCAAACCGGAGCCGCAGATACCCTTTGGCCGTACTTTACCTATGGTTATATTCATTGGTTCAAGCGTAAATGGATCAATGGAAAAATCCTCGATAGCTCCCTTTTCGGCCCTCATTCCAAACTTAAGCCCTCCTCCCTCAAAGGCGGGCCCTGCCGAACATGCGGCACAGGCAAGCCAGTCCCGGTTGCCTATGACGATTTCTGCATTTGTTCCAATATCCAGGTAAAGGGTAATTTTTTCGGAACGATACATTCCTGATCCCATTACACCGGCTACAATATCTCCCCCAACATAACTTGAAACTTCAGGATATACCAGAGCCGCTACATGGTCACCAAGATCCATACCCAGATCAGTTGCCCTTATTGGCGGGTAAAGGGTTGAAGCCGGCACATACGGCGATCTTCTAATATATTTTGGATTTATCTTCAACATTAGCTGTGTCATTGTTGTATTTCCAGACAGAGTAATGGTGGAAATTTCATCGGGATCAATTCCGGCTCGTTTAATTATTTTGTTTAATATTTTGTTGATTGTCTTCATAACAACTTCATGAAGTCTTTCCAGGCCACCGGATTTTTCTGCGTATATAATCCTGCTGATTACATCTTCCCCATAGCTTATCTGTCCGTTAAAATCACCATGCTCAGCAAGTACCTCACCGGTTTTAAGATCGAGCAGTTGACCATAGATTGTTGTTGTACCCACGTCCACGGCAATGGCATAGTTACAATCCGTTGTATCACCCGGCTGAATATTAATAATACGAGTCCTGCCTTCATCACGCACGGGACGGGATAGAGTTGCGGTTACCTTGAATCCGTCTTCTCTTAAAACATCCGGGATTTTCCGGATAACCGGAAGAAATACCTCAAGACGATGCTCATCATATTTCAGTTTCAAATAGCTGATCAGTCTCGTTACATCCGAAAGATTGTCCTGGGCTGAAGGTTCGGGGAGTTCAAGGTATTTCTTTTCAACAGGTGGAACAAAAAGACCTTTTTCCTTTAATTCCTCAAAATTCATTTGACGGATCCGGGCGGTACGCCTTGGGGTGCTTTGTAGATTAAGGACGGAAGCATCAACGGTTGACTCAACAGGTATACGCACAACAAGATCACTCTTGGCTTTAACCAGACAAGCCTGACGATAGCCCTTTTTTATATCCTCAGGGCTCAATTTTTCCGTAATTCCCTCATCCGCCAGGCCATCTTCAATAATCACCCTACACTTTCCGCATACTCCTTCGCCGCCACAGGAGGCATTTATGTGAACCCCGGCTTCCATTGCTGCATGGATAAGATTTTCTCCATCAGCGACATCGATTTTCTTGTTATGTGGGAGGAATAAGATTTTGTGCTCATTCATAAAAGACTCCTGATTTCTACTATACTGCAAACTGCCACAATCTTAATTTTTGAATTTTGTCATTTGCCATATGTCATTCGCGCTGCTGTTATTGAATTGAAATTCAGTTGAAATTCGCTCCGCTGAAATCCGATTGAAATTCTGTTGTCTTTTGATTTTTATTTGGCTAATAATAACTGCAGATATCGTTAAATAGTTGTAAATACTGGGATACTATCGATTTGAAATCGCCTCCGATATAGTACGATAATTTACCGCCCATTCGCTTCGCTCATTAGAGCCGCAGAGACCGCAGAGGTAATATTTTTATTGTTTTCCGTTGATCCCGCTCTTAAGCGGGACAGGGACGCCGGAAAACAATAAGAACCATGCCCTGCGGGCAGTTAGCGTCTAAAAATATCGCGTAGCGATTGATTTTTTTCTTTTGCCGTCCTCTCAAAGGCAAAAGAAATGTATCTTTTCTTTGCGCTCTTTGCGACTGGTGAAAATGGAAAACGATTATCAAATTATATAAATATACACATTTTACGTGTCGGAACCTGATCGTATTACAAGCGCACCGACAGGACAGATGTCAACGCAAGCTATGCAGCTTTCGCAAGGTTGCAATAATTTTTCATCTTCACCATAAAAACTGATCACCGTATCAAATCCTTTTTTGGCAAATGAAATAAACGCTTGATCACCCTCTCTCCGACATACATGGATACATTTGCCGCATAAAATACATCGATTTGGATAGTAATCCAAACACGGGTGGCTTTGCTCTATTTCTGTATCCTTTAAGTAGTGATCCAGACGTTTCGGTTTTAAACCAATTTTCATGAATTTGGCAATATGCTGTAAATCACATTTTTTATTTGCCGGACATTGCAGGCAATCCACATGGTGAACAGATAGGAGAAGTTCAAATGCGGTACGTTGCAATTTTCTGACTGCCGCTGTATCGGTCTTAACGACCATGCCGTCTGCAGCCTCTATATTACATGAAGTAACCGGTCTGCTCTCTCCTTCAATTTCAACAAAACACATCCTGCATGAAGCGGGAGGATTCTTCATGTCTTTTAGAAAACATAGATTGGGGATGTATATACCATTATCAAGGCATGCCTGGAGCAAAGTAGTCCCTGCCTTAACTTTTATCTCTTTTTTGTCCACGAGGAGTTTTAGCATAACTTCAGATCTCGTTAAGTCGTCGAGTAGTTGAGTAGTTAAGTAGTTATAATGATAAGAATAATAGTCGTTTTGCAAAATAATTGGACATACAGCAGTTTGCAAATATTAACATATTGATTTAATTTTAATTTTTTCCTACTCAACCACTTAACCACTCAACTATTTAACTTTTTCAGCACGTTCAACAATAGGCGCCAGGTTTGCAGGTGACACTTTGACAACCGCGTCATATTCCGGCGGACAGGCTGCCTTACACTCACCACACTTAACGCACAGGGCTTGATCAACCCCTTTTTTACGATTTTTAGTAGTAAATACAGCATCAACCGGGCAACATCCGACGCAGATGTCACAGCCGCGTGCACATTTGTCCAAATCAATATAAAAGGCTGTAAGTTCTCTACACATCATTGCCGGACATCGCTTTTCTTCAATATGAGCTTTGTATTCATCCTTAAAATACTTAAAAGATGTAAGGACAGGGTTTGGAGCTGTTTTACCCAAACCGCAGAAAGAACCGAGCTTTACATCTTCGCCCAGGCTCTGTAACAATTCCAGATCGTTCTCACGGCCTTCTCCCTTTGTTATTCGCTCTAAGATTTTAAGCAGATGATTTGTTCCTATTCTGCAAAAAGTGCATTTCCCGCATGATTCTTTCTGTGTGAAATCAAGGAAATAACGGGCAACATCCACCATGCAAGTTTCTTGGTCCATTACTACCATACCCCCGGAACCCATCATGGCCCCTGCATCTATTAAGGAGTCAAAATCGATGGGAATATCCAGAAATTCTTCCGGAAGACATCCACCTGAAGGTCCCCCGATCTGAACCGCCTTGAATTTCTTTTTATTCGGAATACCGCCGCATATATCAAAAATAAGTCTTCTTAGCGATACACCCATGGGAATTTCGACTAAGCCTGGATGGACAACATCTCCGACTATCGAAAAGATGGCGGTGCCCGGACTGTTTTTCGTACCTATTCCTCTATACCAGTTTGCACCATGTTTGAGGATTGGCGGGACAGCCGCAAAAGTTTTGACATTATTAATCACCGTCGACTTGTCCCAGAGACCTATTTGAACGGGATAAGGGGGGCGATATCGGGGCATACCTCTCTTTCCCTCGATGGATTGAATTAATGCGGTTTCCTCTCCGCAAACAAAGGCGCCTGATCCCTGAAATACCTCAATTTCAAAATCGAAATTGCTGCGTAATATACCTTGTCCCAAAAGCCCAAGTTCTTTTGCCTGCTGAATAGCTTTGGTAATTATTTTTACGGCAAGGGGATATTCCGCTCTTACATATACAACCGCTTTTCGGGCCCCCACGGCATAAGCACAAATGATCATGCCTTCAAGAATCTGGTGTGGATTGCTTTCCAGTATGGTTCGATCCATGTATGCTCCGGGATCTCCCTCATCCGCGTTGCAGATCACAATTTTCTCTCCCTGAGCATACCTTGCAATCTCCCATTTTTTCCCGGTTGAAAATCCTGCCCCTCCTCTTCCTCTTAGACCGGCTCTGTTGATTATTTCGATGATTTCATCAGGGGTATATTGAAGTGCTTTAGCAAGGCTTTGATACCCGTTTTCGACAATATAGTCGTAGATATCTTCCGGATCTATATGGCCGCAGTGTTTCATAATTATGCGCTTTTCCTGATTAAATCGAGGAAACTCCATAACAGAAGGAATCATTTCATTCTCTTCCTCAGCGCCGTATACATGCTCAAAACGAGGATCGTTCTCTTCTAAAAAAAACCTTGCCAGCATCTTTGCTTTTCCTGCATTCACATCATGATAGAGGATGGGCGGAAACCCGGATTCAGGGTGATCTATGATAACCACAGGTTCCGCATAGCAATGTCCGATGCAGCCGACAGTATGAAGTCTGGCTTTAATTTTTCGTTGAGCAAGAACCTCTTCAAATGCAGCTTTCGTCTCAAGAGCTCCCGATGCAATGCCGCATGTAGCCATTCCGATATGTATACTGGGTATCGATGCATCGATGAATGCCTTTTTTCGCGTTTCAGCCTCTTTTCGGATTAAGCTGAATGCTTTATCGATTTTTGCCTGATTAACCCGATCCATCTTTTTTACGTTTCTCTTTTTCCTTTTCTATTTTAAAGCCCAGAATAATTCCCTCAACTTTGCTTGGAGCCATATGTCCATGTACGGTCTCATCAACTATACCCACAGGCGCCAGAGCGCAGCAGCCGACACAGGCTACTCTTTCAATACTAAACTCTCTGTCCGGCGTGGTTGCACCCTCGGAAATTTCTAGCTTTCTTTCAAAATTCTCAAGAATAATATCACCACCTTTTACGTGGCAGGCCGTACCAAGGCAAACCTTAATGGGATGTTTGCCGGGTGGATGAAATCGGAATTGGTTGTAGAAAGTTGCAACACCATAGACCTCGCTTGTTGGAATATCCAGATGACCGGCAACTATTTTTATGACTTGAGGAGGGATATAGGCATGTTTTTCCTGGATCATCTGGAGGATGGGGATGAGATTCCCTCTAATTTTTTCAAATTCCGTAAGCCGGGAACTTATATCATCTATTATTGCTTCTTCCTCGGCGTTGAGTTCATCACCCATAAACTAACCTCAAAATGAGACCTTTGCAAAACGCCCCCTTTTGCCCAATTTCTGTGTTAGTCTAAAATTTTAATCCTCGAAATACTCAATGTATGCCTGTGGTTAAAATTTTAGACTGCCTTGAACTTGAACAAAATTGAGCATTTTTCAAAGGTCTCAAAATATCGTAATATTTTAGCTGTTTGAAAATCAGGCAGCTTCAAAGGTAGTTAAATTTTTTCTATGGCGCCATATGCGGACTGTAATCTGTCCCTAAGTAAAAAACACAGCCTTTCCAACACATTAAAACCAAGTTCCCTGCTGCTAAGCATCATGCCTCTTAAATCCGCACCTTTTATGATAAGGATCTTTGAATGTTTTTTACATATGGCCGAAGACATAAGTATATGCGGTTCATCTAAAAGCGTTGACCAGCAGCCGCAAACTCTTCCCTTGCCAAGGGTTCCGATGATGACACTTCCCTTGCGCGTGCCAAGGTTTCTTGATCTTTCAAGGAATAAGTGGCCTTCGGCAATAATATAAAGATGTTCTCCGAAATCCCCTTGCCTAAAAACATATTCACCGGTTTCATAGTTATCAACCTGACAAAGGCCGGCAATCTTCTTTATTTCAGGCTTCGCCAACCCCTTGAAAAACTCACAATTTTCCAAAGCTTGCTCAATCTCTATATTATTCATTTGGAACCCCTTTGTTTAATTACCTTTGAAGTGACCTGGTTTTCAAACAGCTAAAATATTACATTATTTATTTTTTCAGTTCATCAAATCTGCAGCTCAGTAAGAGTACTTCTCCCTCAAAAGAAGTCTTAATCTTACAAGGAAGGGTGTTAAACAAGCTGATCATTCCTTTGTTTTGAGTTGAAGTGTACGCATAGAATCCTGAAATTCCATTTTCATGCGCTGCTTCAAACAACTTTTTTTGTAATATTTTCCCAAGCCCTTTTTTCTGATAATCTTTGCTCACTGAAAATGCGATTTCCGCCATATTTTTCTCATCGTCAAGTAGATATTCACCAATGGCAACAACCCTTCCAAAACCGAATTCTCCGACAACGGCAACCATTGTCAAATTCTTAATATAATCAACCAGGGACACCCCTTCCATTTCTTCATGAACAAAACTGGTCTTTTCATGAAAAAACCGTGAGACAATATCGTTCTTGTCCAGGTTATAAAAATGCTCCTGTATTCTTCTTTCATCTACGGGCTTTGCCGGTCTAATCGTTATCTTTTCATCATCTATTTCTATTGTTTCTTCTAATTTTAACGGATAGATACCGTGGATAGATCTAGTAAAGGTGCGTTCAGGACCGAGCAGTGACATATTCTTTGCTTCATAAAAAAGTTCATCGCGAAAATCAGGATGAGCAATACTGATCATTGCCATGGCTCTCTCCTGAAGGCTTTTCCCAAATAGATTTACAACACCATATTCTGTAGCCACATAATGAACATCTCCTCTGGGAACAACTATCTCAGTGTCATTCAGTAATGGAACAATGCGGCTCTTTTTGCCCTGCATGGCAGTTGAGAAAAGTAAAAGAATCGATTTTCCGCCTTCCGACTGAGCAGCACCTCTGATAAAATCGAGCATACCCGTAACACCTGAAAAATGGTTATGCGGCAAGGCATCGGCTGCAACCTGGCCTGTTAGATCCATGGACATCGCCACGTTCAAGGAGACCATTCTGTTGTGCCGGGAAATAATAGCGGGGTCATTTACATAATCTGAAGGATGAAATTCAATGCCCGGATTGTCATGTAAAAACTCATAAAGATTTCTATTGCCGATTGCAGTACTTGCTATGATTTTCCCTTCGTTGAATCCCTTTTTACGGTTTGTAATTACGCCCCTTGAAACAAGGTGCATAATTTCATTAGTAATGTACTGGGTGTGGATACCGAGGTCATTTTTTTCAGAAAGGGTCGTGAGAGTTGCTTGCGGCGTTGCACCGGGACTGATCTGTATTGTTGAACCGTCATCTATAAGTCTCGTAATAAGCCTGCCGATAGTATTTGCAGATTCAGATTCCGGCGTTTTTCCAATCGTAAGAAGATCTTCATCATGTTCAACAACTGTATCCACATCATTTGTATGAATAAAGCTCCGGCCGAGCACCCTGGGCATTTTTGAATTAACCTGGGCAATGACCAGATCGGCGGATAAGGCGGCAGCAAGGCTTACATCCACTGAAATACCCAGGCTCATCCAACCGAAATCGTCAGGAGGAGACACCTGGATAAAGGCAACATGGATGGGAAGCCGTTTGCTTTTAAAAAGGCGGGGCACAGCCGAGAGGTTCATGGGGGTTATAAATCGTTTGTTTCTTGCAAGGCTTTTAGATTTTGCGGATCCAAGATAAAACGATCTAATATTTAAACTGTGGCTTTTTGTTTTATTTGCAATCAACGTTAAGGGGCTGCTGTCAAGCGCCATTAACCGTACAATTTCAATATCTTTTAAGCTTTCTGATGTTTCAGCAAGCTTCCTCACCAGATATTGGGGCTCTCCGCATGAAGATCCGATAAAAACCCTCTGACCAGCCTTGATGAGCCTCACTGCCTTGGCGCCGGTGAGTTTTTTCTCGATATAATTATCTGCCCAATAGTTGGTGATTGTCATTAGTCATTATTACCTTATCCTATACCGATTATCAAGAAGAAGATTGTTCAACACTTCGAGTCTGGCGAATAAGCATTACGAGTACTCCTACAAGTACAAGTGCAATAATTCCCAATGCAGCGAATACGGATTCGATCCCTAAAGTCGTCTCAATTGCCTCTACCATCTTAATAGATAGCGCTCCGATTCCAAAGGTTAAAACGAACTTGGCGCCATATGCGGAATGGTGGAATTTTTTTGGTGTAAATTTTGCCACCAGAGTGTTTTCAAGGGGCTGTATCCCGAGGAGAAAGAAACAATATGCCATTGCCAGGATCACAAGAGGCAAATCCCATGTAATTCCCATTAAGAAAAGTAAAGGAACAATTGCTGAGATAAAGACAAGATAGCAGAATTTTGGGTCAAACCGATCTGCCAGTCGCCCTCCTGTGTATTGACCCAGCATTCCTATTAAGTAGATAAAGGATACAACGGAGGTGGCTACGAGGTTTTTAGAAAGTCCCATTCCCAAGAATGAAGAAAACCATTGAAAAATTTCCTGGTTTTTTAGCTCAAAATACGCTGGAAGTATTACCGTTGATCCTCTGTATATAATTCCTGCTATCATCATGGCTATAAGCAGAATGATGAAAACCCCAATCATTCTGTTTTCTTTTCCGGTTTCTGCTTCTTTTGGGTTCTGCGACTCAAAGAAGGGAAAAATAAAAAGGAGCACAACACCTATGAGGTTCATTAAACTCATGATTAGAAAGGCGGCTCGCAGTCCCCAAAGCCAGTTAAATATTCCTGCAAATAGAGGAGACATTGCTATTCCCAAATTGCCGAATATTCCATTATAACCCATTGCCAAACTAATGCGCTTTATTTCCTTGGAGATAAAACCTAGCGCTGCCGGATGGTAAATACCTGAAAAAAATCCCATAAAAGTAAGGGTGACAAGTATACCCATTGGAGATTTGATCCATAGTGCAGTAGCCAGACCGCTGAGACCTGATCCTGAATAGAAAATGATTAAAGGAAATCTAGCGCCCCATCTATCAGCAATCATACCCCATGGAAGTGCCGTAATTCCAAACAGGAAATACATCCAAAATGACATTCCAAGCACACTTGCCATATCCATTTTCAATTTGTCTGCAATGGGTAAAACTAAAGCAGGAAAGAAAAACATATTAAAATGACAAATGAAATGACCGAAACAAGTAGAAATTAAAATGCTGTGTTCGCGTGAATTCATATTACCTCTCTGTGTATTCTAATTCCAGAGTTAAACCCCCAGCTATGCCGGTGGTCATGACTTGGTTTTTTTAGCAAAATGTTTATATATTTTCAAGCTTGACGTCACCAACTATTTTAACTATAGTTTAGCTATTTTTAGACAGGATTAACAAGATTAACATGATTTAGAAAAATGTTTATACGAATCCTGTTTATCAGTAAGTTGAATCCTGAAATTGATTATATTATTCTTGCTCAAAAACAAAGAGAAATATCACGGAAATGGTCTATAGCTATTGAACAACACAATATTTATCTATCGTAAAACAGGAATATTCGAGTAGTGGAGTAAATGCCGCGATTTGTTTCAAACCATTCTCTTTCACTCAAGCAGGATTATGATTTTGTGATTAACTGGAATAATATCTTGTGTATCCTGTTATCATGTCAAATTATTTTTGTATGGTAAAAGGTTACCAAAAATGTTTTATTTCACCACGAAGGGCACAAAGATTTTTAGGAATGCATAATGAATGATATTTTGCTGATTATTGTTGTTTTACTTTCCATTTTAACAATTATCCTTCTTTTAATTCTATTCAAACGCAAACCAGGTGACAGTCTAAAAAAAGTCGAAGACAATTTCGCTGTTCTGGATACTAAATATGAACAGACTAAACATATAATAAAAGATGAAATTACCAGAAACAGGGAGGAGACCTCAAGCAGTTCGAGATTGGCGCGAGAGGAACTCAGTAAATCCTTAAAGGACTCCGGAGATTCGTTGCTCCAGCGAATGACCGAAAATGCCGGTATGCAAAAGGGCCAGCTCGATTCCTTCTCCAGACAACTGGGGGATATGACCAAACTTAATGAAGAAAAACTGGAACAAATGCGCAAGACTATGGAAAATCAATTACGGACATTACAGGAAGACAACAGCAAAAAGCTGGAGCAGATGCGTGCCACGGTTGATGAAAAATTACAGTCTACTTTAGAAAAACGTTTAGGCGAATCTTTTAAACAGGTAAGTGAACGTTTAGAACAGGTGTATAAAGGATTGGGCGAAATGCGAAACCTGGCCACCGGCGTCGGTGATTTAAAAAAAGTCTTAACCAATGTAAAGACGCGCGGCACCTGGGGCGAAATCAGGCTGGGTAATATTCTGGAACAAATATTAACACCGGATCAGTATGATGTAAATGTACCTACCAAAAAGGGCAGTAGTGATAGAGTGGAATTTGCCATAAAATTGCCGGGACAGGATTCTGATAAGGAAAAGATCGTCTGGTTGCCCATTGACTCCAAGTTTCCACAGGAAGATTATCAGCGTTTAATGGATGCACAGGAGGCGGCAGATAAAGAGCTGGCGGAAAAATCGATTAAGAACCTGGAAATACGAATTAAGAAGGAAGCCAAAAATATTAAGGAAAAGTATATTGATCCTCCCAATACCACCGATTTTGGTATTATGTTTTTGCCTGTTGAAGGGTTGTATGCAGAGGTATTGCGGAGGCCGGGTTTGTGTGATATTTTGCAGCGAAAATATCGTATTGTTGTTACAGGCCCGACAACACTGGCTGCACTCCTGAACAGTCTGCAAATGGGTTTTAGAACCCTTGCAATCGAGAAACGTTCCAGTGAAGTATGGGAACTATTAGGTATTGTTAAAACGGAATTTGGCAAATTCGGCGGTGTGCTGGCAAAAACCAAGAAAAAACTTCAAGAGGCCAGCAATACCATAGATCAGGCAGAAGTACGCACAAGGGCTATTGAAAGAAAGCTGAGAGAGGTACAGGAAGTGCCGCAAAATGAGACCGCTAAACTAATTGAAGAAGAAAAAGACTTGGAAAATCTATGAATGACCTGAAATCTATTTTTGAAAGATTAAAAGAAAATGAAGAAATCGCAAGGAAGTTTCATACGGTTGAGACGAAAATTCTTTCCATTCTGAATTTCGCGGATCTTTTTGAAACACTCCTGACTTCAATCATGAAAGAATTTAAGGTGCCTTATGCATGGTTGTCATTAATTAAAAATAGTGAACTGATCGACCTTATCAAGCCACATGAATCTTCTGATACTTTAAAAGAACGATTGAATCTTATTAAAAAAAATACTTTTATTAAACTTATCGGGAACGATGCCAAACCGATACTGAGAGATAAAAATTTAAAACCATATTTCATATTTTTCCCTAAAAATCGAAAATACTTAATCAAGTCAATAGCCATTATTCCGATTTTCCTTGACGGAGAGATCGTCGGGAGCCTGAACCAGGCAGATATTTCCCCATCGCGTTTTCAGCCCGGACTTGACACAAGTCTCCTTGAACATCTTGCCATTAAGGTGTCTCTCTGCCTGTCAAATGTTGCAGCCCATGAAAAACTGAGTATACTTGCCAACCGTGACCCGCTTACAGGCTTGCTTAACCGGAGAGTCATGGAAGATGTTCTCAAAAGAGAATTTGCCCGTTCAATCCGATACAAAAAAAACCTTTCCGTGGTCTTTGCCGACCTTGACGATTTTAAGGATGTAAATGATACCTATGGACATGATCACGGAGATGATCTTTTAAAATACGTTGCAGAACAATTGATTAAGATGAGCCGCGAGACCGACGTTGTAGCAAGGTTTGCCGGAGATGAATTTGTCATTATCCTTCCTGAAACTTCTTCTGAAAATGCAGAACATCTTATGTCTCGTTTTACGGTTTATTTGTCGAAACACCCTTTAAAAAAAGGGAAAAATTCCATACCTGCTGCTATAAGCTTTGGGGTTGCATCTACAGAAGATAAGTTAATCAGGGATCCATTACAACTCTTAAAGAAAGCGGATAAAAAACTGTACCAAATAAAAAAACAAAAGGCCTCAACCGATGGCGTCTTGTTTAAATTATTTGGCGAATCTTGATAAAATTGACATATAATTTTTCAAGTTTCGCACCCTTAAAACTGTGCGGGTTAACTGTCAAATACGATTTATAGGTATAGTTTAAAGTGAATTCCGGAAATGTATATTTGCGATAGGCGATATCAATTGCAGCGTACCGGAAGGCCCAATATTTGGGATTCGACTAACGCATGGGAATTGATGAATTCGTAAAAAGTCAACATTGGGATGGCAAAGTAAAAAGCTCCAGTTTCAAGGCGCGCAAATTTCGTGTCATAAGGCGTACTTATAGTACGTTGCAATGACAACGAAATGAAGCGGAACACAGAAAATGGACTTTTTACAAAGCCATCAAACTTGAGTTAACTTTTTCTTTTGTTTAGCCTATTATAAAAATTTC